>JBBQKF010000150.1:0-5736 GCA_038326615.1 Saccharofermentanales bacterium
GAACGGGAACAGGCGATGCAGCGTGCCTTGCTGCAGTGTTCTGATCCGAAAAACCGGCCGTTGGTACTGGCGGCCTTACGGGAAACCGGTCGCACAGATTTGATTGGTTTTGGTCCTAATTTTTTAATTAGCCCAAGATAGAAAAGGTTTTGGAATAGTAAGTGAATATGCTTGTGTAATGTCTGATTCAAATTTAACATAATGACAGGTTCAGTAATTCATATTTCCAACTATAATGAACGATCATTACCGGTTTTTATTAAGCCATATATTGGCTATATATCAACCAGACAGTACACTAGTATGTTGTAACAATTAATAATGCACCAACTGGCATGATGAAACCTTGGCTGTGTACAGAGCTTATGAGTGTGTAAAAAATACCATATAAATATTAAGGAACAGGGAGAATCCTTCAAGAGACAGATAAGGTTGGAAGTGTATTTAATAACGGATATAGAGAAGGGAGATTCTATGAGTGCGACATTGTTAAATGGAAAAGATCTTGCGGAACGGTTGAAAATGAAAATGCAAGTGGAAACAGAGAAACTCATAAAAAAAGGCATCCGCCCGGGTCTGGCCGTGGTGATTGTTGGGAACAACCCTGCGTCCCGGTCTTATGTCACAATGAAAGAGCAAGATTGCAACGAGGTGGGTATTCGTTCTTTTGAGTATGCTTTACCTGAAGATACGGAAGAAGCAGATTTATTGGAGCTGATAGACCAATTGAACGCTGATGATCAGGTTCATGGTATTCTGGTTCAACTACCTTTGCCAAAACACATGAACGAAGCAGCGGTTCTGGAACGCATACACCCCAACAAAGACGCAGACGCGTTTCACCCGGTCAACGCTGGTAAAATTTTGGTCGGCAACGCTGTTTTTTTACCCTGTACGCCGGCCGGTGTGATGGAGATGCTCAAAGATGCCAATATTGATGTTACAGGCAAGGAATGTGTGGTGGTTGGGCGTTCTAATATTGTAGGTAAACCCATGGCACTCTTGCTCTTACAAGCCAATGGAACGGTGACTGTTTGTCATTCAAAAACGGTGGATTTAAAGGGGGTTTGCAAACGTGCTGATATTCTGGTGACAGCCATTGGCCGTGCTAAAATGATTGATGCTTCCTATGTGAAACCTGGTGCTGTAGTCATTGATGTGGGGATTAATCGGGATGAAAACAACAAAATGGTCGGCGATGTGGATTTTGATTCGGTAAGGGAGGTAGCTGCCTACATCACACCGGTTCCGGGTGGTGTCGGCCCCATGACCCGTGCCATGCTGCTAGGCAATACCCTAAAAGCAGCGCGCCAGTGTCTGAACTAGTTTTTTTGCATCTACAATTCTGTGAGGGGCAGTAGACAATCCCGTCACGATGCTAAAATATGATAAAGGAGAAGTCGTGTCTGTCTGCTCGACGATGAAATGAATACAGATTTTTGTAAGTGCCCTTATGTACCGTGCAAAGCGCATGGAAATTGTAGGGCATGTGTAAAGAAAAGTAGAGAAGAAGGAACATTGGTCAATTGCATGGAGGAGATTGCGATAAACCTTGGCGCTAAGCTTGACATTAAAAAACCCAATATGATTATTTGTGACGATTATGAGAGCATGTCACAAAAGTCAGCAGACCTTATTTGTGAAGTCGTCGACAATAAACCCGAAGCTTTACTTTGTTTCCCGGCAGGAAACAGTGCCCTTAGAACGTATGAAATTTTAAAAAATCGCTATGATGAAGGCAAAGTGGACTTTAGTAAAGCCCGTTTTGTACAGTTGGATGAATGGCTGGATTTAGACGATGAATCTGAGAATAGTACAGCATTTACAATGAAAAATCTTTATATGCCACTGCGTATTCAACCTGAAAAAATACGTCTTTTTGATATTCATTCAGAAGATATGGTCGCTGAGTGTAAAAGTGTCGATGCGGCTATTTTTGAAAAAGGTGGCATTGATTTGATTCTTTTAGGCCTTGGAATGAATGGACATTTAGGCTTAAATGAGCCTGGAGACTCTTTTAGTACGTATAGCAAGGTCGTAACGCTAGATGGGACAACGATGAATGTAGGTCAAAAATATTCTTCAAAACCAACTGAATTAACAAGAGGGGTTACGCTAGGTGTGAAACATATTTTTGATGCTAAAAAAGTCATACTGCAAGTGGGCGGAAAAGCAAAAGCTGATATCGTAAAGAAAACCTTTGAATCAAGGCCAACAATCGACATACCCGGTACTGTTATGAAACTGATTGACAATGGTATTGTCGTTTTAGATAGGGATGCGGCATCTGGACTTTAGTCGCGATGTCGTTTTCATTGGCTAAGTTGATAGCCAATGCAACAAAGTAGCAGCCTAGTACGTTGTAACAATTAAAAGTGTACCAACAGCCATGAGGAAACCTTGGCTGTGCTTGTTATTTTCAATCAGAAAATGAAAGTTTTTAAACGTTACAACGTACTGGTACAAATAACCATGATGACCCAGCATTCTGCGAAATTTGTGGTGTCATCAAATTCGTTTTTGACGGAGGCTTTATGAATATCATCTTCATGTTTCTGTCTCTTTCTTCCTTTATCTGTATTGCTATTGGTATATTTATTCTATATAAAGACAGAAAATCCCCATTGAACAGGATCTTTTTTGCATTTAACATCAGTATCGCGATTTATGCCATCGGCTTAGCTTTTATGATCGTTGCACCAGATAAGAATCATTGTGTGGTATGGACAAAAATATTTTCTATTGGCGCTTATTCATTTGCAAGTCTTGCATTGCACTTTTTCCTTATATACACTGAGAAAAATAAGTTGTTAAAGAAATGGTGGATATATATTGTCATATATTTACCGTTTATTGTCTTTCTATATCCTCAGATAGCGTGTAACATTTTTATTGAAGATTATATTCATACACAGTATGGTTGGGTAGTGATTAACCGAACAGATTCAATGATATACATATTATTTAATCTGCAATATCTACTTTATTGTGGTATCGGTATGTTCTTGATGCATTTACGGTTAAAAAATGAAACCTCATCAAGAAAACGAAAACAGATTAAGATTATAATGATTTCAGCATCTTCTACGATATTGGTATCCACCGCTCTATCTTATTTTTTGACATTTAATCACAACATACCAAACTTCTCACCAATCGTTGCTTTAATATGGTCTATTGGGATTTTATATGGTATCGTCAAATACAAACTCATGATAATCACTCCTGCAATCGCATCTGACCAAATTTTCCAGACGATTACCGAATCAATTGTGATCGTTAACACTGAATTTGAAATAATCAATGAGAATAACGCAACTAGAGAACTTCTGAATTATACAAATGATGAATTGATAGGACAGCATTTTGGGATACTATTTTCCGGGGATAATAAATTTAGTGAAGAAAATATTAAAAGTCTATTTGAAGAATGTCCAATCCAGGATATGGGCACATACTTTGTATCTAAAAACAATAAGAATATACCTGTAATGCTCTCTGTCACTAAGTGTAGTAATGATGAAGATGATTTATTGGGATTTATTGCTGTATCAAGGGATATCACAAATATAAAAGAAGCGGAGGAGCGCCTGCATTATCTTGCACATCATGATATTTTGACAAATCTGCCGAATCGGTTATTGTTCGTTGACCGGTTCAATCAAGAAGTAGCAAAAGCACAGCGGAACAAAACACATATTGCTGTGTTCTTACTTGATCTGGATCACTTTAAGGAAGTAAATGATACTTTTGGACATGATATTGGAGATCAGTTGTTGATAGAAGTTGCTAATAGGCTTACATCGTCAATCAGGAAGTGTGATTCTATTGCACGATTAGGAGGCGATGAATTTGTACTATTAATCAGCGGTCTCATTCATACAAATGATTTTGAAGTAGTCGTAAACAAGATCTTGCATACGATTGCTTTACCTTACATCATTGAAGGAAATAAACTGAATGTTACAGCAAGTATAGGGGTCAGTATATATCCTGTGAATGGCACTCATTTAGACAGTCTTTTAAAAAATGCAGATCTTGCTATGTATGAAGTCAAAGACAGTGGAAAAAACAACTATCAGATTTTCACTTCGGTAATAGGCTCAACTTTTAACGAAAAGATGAATTTCGAAAGCGACTTAAAAAACTCATTGGCGAATAATGAAATATTGCTGTATTATCAGCCGATCGTTGATTTGTATAGCGAATCTATCATAGGTGTTGAAGCCCTTGTTCGATGGGATCATCCGGAATATGGCGTTATAGAGCCAGATGATTTTATTCCTTTGGCTGAAGAAAACGGGTATATTCTTGCTTTAGGAGAATGGGTACTGAAAACAGCATGTACACAAGCGATGGAATGGCAAATAGAAGGATTTCAGCCGTTATACATATCAATAAATTTTTCGTCGCTTCAGTTTAAACAAAAAAATATTGTTGACATCATTTTGGATGTATTAGAGAAAACAAAATTTTCTCCTGAGTATCTGCTAATAGAAATTAAAGAAAGCAATATTATCAAAGATAGGGAAAATGTCATAAATATACTCGAAAAGTTGCATGATTATAAAGTGATGGCAGTCATTGATGGTTTTGAGGTTGGATATTCGTCATTGCTTTATTTAAAAGGTTTGCCAGTTTATGCGATAAAAATCGATAGGTTTTTTATTAGGAACATTGTCAATGATCCTAGTTGTGCGACGATCATAAAAACCATCATATTATTGGCACATGATTTGAATCTTAAGGTCATTGCCGAAGGGATAGAAACGCCAGAGCAGCTTTCATTCATGCGCTCTCTTGAATGGAAGCTAGAAGATGCGATAAAATGTGATAGCGCACAAGGATTCTTGTTCAGCGACCCTCTTGATAGAGATTCAATGACAAAGTTGTTGAAAAATAGATGAGTATATAGACACAAGAATCATGGAATATACGGTCATGATAAGGTAGGAACGGGAACACGGATATAAAAATTATCCGTTCTGATGCTTCATGGGGGGTAAATGGTGGTAGGGTTACGTGAAAAGAATCTGTTGATAACGTTGAAAAACGTCATCATCAGATTCTTTGGTAAATACAATGTTTAATAATGAATTTACAGAATAATGTAATTATAGAATAGTTCGAGAGGGAGTCCATCATAATGTTAAAAAAGAAAGTCATCTTTTTAGCAATCGTATTCATGCAAATGATTTACATCATGAGTCTACCTGTAAGTGCGTTGAGTATCTATAACTTAAAAACCAGTGCAAAGGGGATGATGCTTTCTGAGTATATAAAGACACAAGAATTCAACAGAATTAAAACGGTTAGCAATGAAATATGTACAGTAGCTAAATCAACTACTTCAACAGCAATAACATGTTCAGCAATAACGTGTTCGGCAATATCTTGCTCAGCAATAACATGTTCAGCAATAACGTGTTCAGCAATAAGTGGTTCAGCAATATCGGTTAACACGACCAAACAGGCAATCGTTCTAAATGATGTGAAAATAGATTTGACTAAACGAACTTCAGCAGATGCGTTGCTATCAAAAATAAAAATACTTGGGGATTCCGATATATCGAAATTAGAACAAATAGGCACTTACGTAAGAGGGAAACCCATTTATAATTTGGTTATTGGTTGTGGTGACAAAGTTGTCTTATTCACTGGTGGTGTACATGCAAGAGAAACATCGAATCCTTTATACCTCACTAAATTTTCTGCCGAACTCATACAATCTTTTTA
>JBBQKF010000151.1:0-5634 GCA_038326615.1 Saccharofermentanales bacterium
ATACCTAATAAAAGATACAGCAGAAGGGATTATTGGTATAATTATTGACAGTTGGGATTTGTAAGAGATTGAGATGATGAATTGACAATAAAAAGTAATTGATTCTATTTATGATGCTATTAAGAAAAAATATTGAGATAAGGATAAATAAAAAAGAAAAACGGTTACTAAAATAAACATGACACTTGTGTATGATGAAATGATTTAGAAAAAAGATGATTTGATATGAGATGATATATTCTAGTGATGTGTGAAATATTTACCACTTACGATGATATAAGATGATTTGAAATGATTTGATTTGAGAGGTAACGATGGAAGCAATTATGGCAACATCAGTAAACAGTAAAGCTGAAGACTTATTCGTTCAGCTTTTTTGTGAAGCCTTTGGCCCAGAAAAGGCTGAGAATCTTTCAATACAGCATCCGTTTATTGATATATATGGCAACCACCGGTGGATAGACTTTGCACTTGAGAATCAGGATACAAAAATCGAAATCGAGATTGATGGCGAAACTTATCACAACCCGAAGAAGGTTTCCGAAAATAAATATCAGGACGACTTGCTAAAGCAAAATAGCCTCGTTCATCAGAATTGGAAAATCTATAGATGGGTGTATAATCAATTGCTGAAGCAGTCAGAGAATATTAAATACAAGATAAACCGTGCTTTTGGGAATACATGTATAAAAAATATGTTAAAAATCCACAATCTCATGGATGTAAAAAATTGCTTACATTATGGTATGATTTTTTAAGAATAGAAATGCGACGAAAATCGACAAAATCAACAAAATGTGATAAATAAGAATTAATAAATATATTTTTAGAAACTGAGGTGAATCATTTGCACAATTACGTTGAAAACAAACCCACAGCAGATATACTGATGACATCAATGCGCGCATTGGGGTATACTTTTGAATCTGCCATATCAGATATAATTGATAATAGTATTAGTGCTAATGCGAAGTTGATTGAACTAAAGTTTCCATCTGACCCAATCGATTGTTTTGTTGCAATCTGTGATGATGGATGTGGGATGTCTGATTTTGAACTATTTGATGCAATGAAATATGGCAGTAGAATTAAGGGCGAAAAGCGAGATGAAGTTGATCTCGGAAGATTTGGATTAGGTCTTAAAGCTGCATCCATGTCGCAGTGCAGGAAACTAACTCTTGTCAGTAAAAAAGACGAGAATACAAGAGCATATATTTGGGACCTTGATGTTGTTGAAGATAAAAAAGACTGGGTTATGATTGAATGTTCGAAAGAGCAGATTTCAACAATCAGATTTATTGATTTTCTTTATGACAAAACATCAGGAACAATTGTAGTTTGGGAGAATTTTGATTTGATCTCGAAATCAACAGGTAGCGTTTATGCTGAGCTGTCGAGATTACAGGATAGTTCAGCTGAATATATATCTTTAATTTTTCATCGATTTCTTAACAGAGATAAAGAAAGAAAAGTTTTAATCAAAACCAACAACTATTGTATTGTCGGACTAGACCCATTTCTTGAAAACCACCCTAAAACCGATCCAAGAAGAAAGATATATCTACCAATCAAAGATTCACAGGATATTGAGCGAATGGTTGTTGTACAACCATATGTGCTCCCATTCCAAAAAGACCTTACGCAAGAAGATAAAAAAAAATCTGGAGGAGTCGAGAATTATCGATCAAAACAAGGATTCTACATATACCGTAATGAAAGACTTATTATTTGGGGTACATGGTTTGGTAGACATCGGGATGAGCTGACAAAGTATGCAAGGATAAAGGTAGACATTTCTAACACACTTGATGATATATGGGGTATAGATATCAAAAAGCAGACTGCCAAAATACCTGGTATAATAAAGACGCAACTAACAAAAGCAGTTGATGAGGCAATGGATCTCGCGGTAAAAAAGCAGCAACACCGTGGTCGAATAGAAAAAGTTGAAGATGATATTGACTATATTTGGAACCGAATCAGTCAACGTGAGAATTGCTTTATATACAAAATTAACCGTGATGCCAAAATCTTCGATTTAATCAAAGAAAATGTTTCAGATGAAACATGGAGCAGAATTGATATGGTTTTGGAGGAAGTGGAAAATGCGATTCCGTATCAGCAAATTTATATTGACAAGTCTCAAAACAAAGTCGTAGATGATATCGATACTGAGAGAAGTGCTGATATTGAAGCCAAAGGTCATATATTAATTTCCTTGGCTTTAAGTATTGGAAACAATACAAAGAATGAAATTATTGATGAGTTGTTTTTATCAGAACCATTTAGCAAATATCCAGAATTAAAAGAAAAAATGATAAGCGGGGACTTGACATGAGTATTAATCTTGAAAAAGTTGCAAAATTGGTGCGTGGTGTAAACTCGCTTATATCACTTAATAACTGTGAAAATACCCTCGATGATATTGTTCTTGATTATTATATAAGCACAGTCATTCAAATTTCAAGCGCTAATTTTGACCCTGAAGAGCTTGCAGCTGTAAAAAGAGATCTTACATACGAACATAAGATATTTACTATACCTGGAGAAAGTTTGCTTGGCGATTACGATGAAAGAGAATGGTATACTGATAAAAAAGATTTAATCCAACCTCGTTTTTGGACAAGATATAAGAACTATCTTGTTGATAAAAAACATTTCAGCCCAAATGTTGTGAGTGAACTCGGAGAAGATACACTCGACAGAAAACTAATGAATTATATTGGCAATCCAAATTCAGAGCATGATTTTCTAAAAAGAGGGCTGATAATCGGTGATGTCCAATCTGGAAAAACATCAACATATATTGGACTAATGTGCAAAGCAGCAGACGCCGGATACAAAGTGTTTATACTATTAACCGGTACTATCGAGTCCCTGCGTAGACAAACGCAAGAACGTGTCGAAGAAGGCATTATAGGAATAGATATGTCCGCTGACTGCTCGGGCGGTAAGCGCGTGGGCGTAGGCCTTGACAATAAAGACATTTTTGCAATGTCGATGACTTCAAGAAAATCTGATTTTGTTGGCAATATCGATAAAATTGCTGTGTCTTTAAGCAATCACGACGCGGTTGTTTTCGTAATTAAAAAAAACACAACAGTTCTCAAAAAACTTACTGATTGGCTTATTTCGTTAAACGCAGATACATCTACCAATAAGATAAACGCACCAATGTTGCTGATTGATGATGAAGCGGATAATGCCTCTGTAAATACAAGCGCAGATAAGGAAGATCCCACAAAAATCAATAAGCTAATTCGCGAACTTGTAAACGTCTTTTCCAAGTCGAATTATGTGGGATTTACCGCAACCCCATTTGCCAATGTATTTATTGACCCTGAAACGACAGATGCGATGGTGAATTACGATTTGTTTCCAGAGGATTTTATTGTAACTTTACCAACTCCAAGTAACTACATAGGACCGAGTTCAACTTTTGCTGTTATGGGAAAATATTTTAATCATTTAAAATATGTCAAAGATGCTGGGCGTGTGGTGGAAGATGGTTGGCCATTTTATTTTAAGCACACAAAAATATGGGATGATGAACTTCCCGATAGTCTAATCGATGCAATGTATGTGTTTTATTTAGCAAATGCGATAAGAGATCTTCGTGGCGATGTAAAAGATCATCGTTCGATGCTTATAAATATTTCACGATTTATTGCAGTGCAACATTGCATTAAAAGCAAGGTCGAAGCAATCCATAACGACGCTTACCGTGCTATTAAGTATAATCTGAATCCTAACGATTTTTCTTGTGTCATGACAAACCCGGTTCTTAAAAGACTATATAAAAACTTTGAAGAAAATTATAAGGATTTAGAATTTGCTTGGGAAAATATTGCAGAAACTATATATAATTCTATCGAAAATATTCAGATAAAAGTTGTTAACAGTTCTCGCAGCTCAGAAAAACTCGAATACCCCAAAGATGATTCATTGCGTGTAATTGCGATAGGAGGACTTGCACTTTCACGTGGTCTTACTCTCGAAGGTCTTGTTGTCAGTTTCTTTTTCCGAAACACATCAACATATGATGTTCTAATGCAAATGGGTCGGTGGTTTGGGTATCGTAAAGATTATGATGATTTGTTCCGTATATGGACACACGTAGATTCAGCTAAGTGGTATGCTGAAATTTCCGAATCGACAGATCTGCTTAAAGCAGATATGAGCAGTATGCGAGAGCTTGAAAAGAAACCAAAGGATTTCGGCATCCGCGTTCGTAATAATAGCAATGATTTAAGCATCACAGCACGTAACAAAATGAGAAATACAACTGACGAATATGAATTCTCAAGCTATTTTGGAAACATGGTTGAAACTCCCTATTTGTCTTCTTCAGTCCAAGAAAATAAAAATAATTATTCATTAATATACCAACTTGTTCAACAATGTGTTGATGACGGAAATTTCTTTGACAAAGTTAAGTGTGCCGGAGAGCATTACCTTATTCGTGACGTTAATAAATTACGAATAGTTGGACTTATCCGAAAAATATCAACATCAAAATTTAATTCTAATTTTGATACACGTCAAATATCCGATTTTATAAGTGATATTATTGATGCATCTGTGGATAAATGGGATGTTGCATTTATGGACGGTAATGCTACAGAAGATCAGTCAAAAATTGTTAATTTATTTGGTCGCAAAATCTATAAAGTCTGCCGCACAAATTGTATTCTTGAAGTTGGCAGATTGAGAATCGGACAGAGAGGAAAACTTGGAGGTCCATCTGACGGCATTATAGGAATAACTGATTTTAACGATAAAACAGCCGGTGAAATAATAGATGCTGCAAAAACTGAATTTCGTATTGCTTATCTAAATGCGCGTGAAGAAGAGTTCACAGAAGGCCGCACTTACCCATCTGAAACATGGTTTAAATTTGTAAAAGATCGTAAACCCCTATTGATTGTTTATTTCATTGATGTCGATTGTTGCGATACTGAACCAACGAGCGTTGCAATTAATAAATTTCGTACAGAAATGGATGGAACTCCAGCAGTTGGATTTGCAATCGGATTTCCACGCAATGACGAACTTGCTGTAATAAATCGTAAACGTTTTAAAGCCAACAGAAAATACAATTGGTTCGAGCAGGACCAACTTAGTGTTGAAAGTGATGAGGAAGAATAATGAAAGATATCAAAGAAAGATTCGAGGAATTTATTAAATCGAATTATTTTTCCCGTGTGGATAACTCTCATGTGCTCGAATTACATATCGGTATTGATGATATTGGACACAAAGCAATTGAACTTCGTGCTGAATTCTCGCCTCGAAAGATAATGGGGACATCTGCTATTGAAGTAAATCAGTACAAAAGACCAGATTATAATACCATTAGATTTTCATTGTGTGACGATGAGATCAATGGTTTATTCTATTTGTTCTGTAATGATCTTATCGAACAAACACGCAACCTTAAAGACTATTCTGAAGGTTATAACGCAATTATTAATCGGTTTTTTCAGTGGAAAAAAATGTTTGTATCATCCAAAAAAGATTTTCTAACGGAACCTGAAATAATGGGTCTCATCGGTGAAGTTCTTTTTATGCGCGGCAACCTTGCTAAAAGAATCGGCATCCAACAAGCATTAAGAAGCTGGAGTGGTCAGGATC
>JBBQKF010000152.1:0-5557 GCA_038326615.1 Saccharofermentanales bacterium
GCAAACCTCAAAAGCAAACCTCAAAAGCAAACCTCAAAAGCAAACCTCAAAAGCAAACCTCAAAAGCAAACCTCAAAAGCAAACCTCAAAAGCAAACCTCAAAAGCAAACCTCAAAAGCAAACCTCAACAATGAAAATTGACGATTCATTGTAAATCAATAATATAATTTGCTATTTAACATCTTGTAACATCTAAATATTATATATAAGAAAAAGTTTTAATTTAGCTAGCAAAAACTATCCTTTCATAATCGCTTTGTTGGTATACATGGCTAAATCAGCTTTTGCAAAAGTGTTAAAAATACTAACCTTTTTTAATTTGTTATAAACTTCATAACCATATGCAATTGTGAAAGGAAAGCCTGCAACTGGTCCATGTTTAGCACACAAATTTCGAATCACATTAAAAGCATTTTCCAGCTTTGTTTTGTCAAAAGAATTACACAAAACGCAAAATTCATCTCCGCCTATTCTATAAGTAATACCACAAGCGTCGAAACTCGTTTTAATAATATAGGCTGCATCAGTGAGGGCTTTATCACCCTCGAGATGACCAAGAGAGTCATTTACATTTTTTAAATTGTTAAGATCAAGAACAATAATCGTAACAACATCAAGGGATTGCATTTCAACTATTTTCTTCTCGAAAGAAAACCTGTTTCTGACCCCTGTCATAAGATCATATTTGAACTGAAGCTCCCTTAAAAATATGTAATATAGCAAAATAGATAGAGCCACACATATCCAAATGACAATAACATCTTTAAAAATGATTTGAACAATGTTTCCACTGATAATCAATAAATACAGGAGGGACAGGAATGTTCGCTGATCTTTATCGAAATCTTTTGAACTTTTCTTATTAGAGTAAATCATTATAATGAAACTGTAAAGACTAACAACAACATTGATTGAAAACAAAGGTCCTCTTGAATAAACATTATTGTCAGATACAATAAAAATCCAACCATAAAATGGTGACAACAAAGAAAAAACAGAGCCGACTATTATTGGAGAAAAAAGAAAATATTTGTGTTTGCCAAGACTCTCATCATAAAGAAAAGCAATAGCAAGAGGTATCACCGGAGCAAGAGCAAAGCCTAGAGAATTTGTTAAAAGGTTTGGGATTCTGAAGGCAGTCTCTTGAATACTTCCAAAATAATTTGAAGCAATCTCGAGTGATGTTACTAATAGTGCAAGATAGGCTGCGACACGAAACTGGAAAGTTTTAGTCGCAGTTAATAAAGTATTTCTTTTTACTAGATAGATAGTAAACATCAATACAATAATGGCAATTAAATCTGTACTCATTTTAGAAAATAACACTATCTTTTAAGCCTCCAAAACTTTACTAATTGGATTATAGCTCTAATATTAAATATAATCAATCTTTATAAACAATTTTCCAATCATCAAATTAATGGCTAAGAATTTTATACACAATTATCCATATTAATACACAATTATTTACAAGTTCTTTTGTCAATTCAGTAGAATATTATATTGTTATGATGTAAAATATTATTGTAGTAACACACCACAGACGCGAGATTCATTCTTGAATCATTCGTCGGTAGTTTTTTGCGCATCAAAAACAAACGGGTATATTTATCTGGGAATTAAGACCCAGGATAGGGATTGGGTAGAAAGGTAAATAGTTCATTGAATTTTATAACGAACTATTTGTGGGAATTATATATGGAGAATTTTATTGAATTCGTTGATGTAAAGAAGACATATAAGGTCGGAGAAATTGAAATACATGCTGTTGATGGCGTTTCTTTCAACATTAAGAAAGGTGATTTTACAATAATTGTCGGTGCTAGTGGTGCAGGAAAAAGTACGGTGCTTAATATTCTTGGCGGAATGGACAAAGTAACTTCTGGGAAATTTTATGTTGAGGGTAAAGAAATTAGTAAGTTTCGACCAGTTGAATTGACCACATATCGTAGAAATGATATAGGGTTTGTTTTTCAGTTTTACAATTTGGTGCAAAATCTTAATGCTCTAGAAAATGTTGAGCTCGCAACAGAGATTTGCAAGGATTCTTTTGATCCTAAAACCATACTAGCAGAAGTCGGACTTGAGGAGAGACTTTTTAACTTTCCTTCGCAGCTTTCAGGAGGAGAGCAACAAAGAGTTGCTATAGCAAGGGCTTTAGCTAAAAATCCAAAACTATTACTTTGCGATGAACCTACAGGAGCACTTGATTACAACACTGGTAAATCAATTCTGAAAATATTGCAGGATACTTGCCGTCAAACTGGCATGACTGTAATCGTAATAACACATAATCTTGCAATTTCACCTATGGGTGACAAAATCATCAAAATGAAAAACGGGAAAGTTGCTGGAGTAGTTGTAAACGAAAATCCTGTTCCGATAGAAATGATAGAGTGGTAGTGAAAATTGTCGCTCTGCAGGAGTTCTTTAGTTTATACCTTTAACGTGGGGTTAGTAGCAGAAAAAGTCAATGGAAATATCAGCACCTCCAAATCGCAAATCAGTTATATACATTCGTATAGAGGAAATAACAAATTAATTAGATGCAAATTATATAGAGGAAATGGCAAATAATTAAATACAGGTTAAATGCAGGGAATGGCAAATTAGTTAGATAAAAATTAAATACAGGGAATGGCAAATTGACCAGAGACTGAAGTTATTAAACAGCATATCGGAGAAAATAATAGATGAAAAAATCCTTATTTAAAGATAGTATAAGAGAAATCAAAAAAACGTTCAGCCGTTTTATGGCAATCCTGGCAATTGTTGCAATAAGCGTAGCGTTTTTTACTGGAATTAAAATAACCTGTCCTGATATGAAAAATACCGCTGATGTCTATTACGATGAATTTCATCTGATGGATTTCAAACTTGTTTCAACTGTTGGATTTAATAGTGCTGATGTAGATGCTATTCGAAAGATACCTGAAATTAAGGGTGTTTCTCCATCATATACACTTGATGCGGTTCTTGACGCCAAAGATTCTAATAGTGTTGTGAGGATTCACTCTTTGGAAGGAATAAATTCGCGTAGCGGTGAAGATTATATAAACAGGCCCATGCTAATTGAGGGAAGGCTTCCATCAAAAAGCGGCGAATGTCTTATCGAAAAAAGCGGATTTTTTACATCGATGCTAAGCCTCAATACTAAGATAAAACTAATGTCCGGGAAGGAAAATGAAAAACTTGACTTTCTAAAGACCGATGCTTTCACGGCCGTAGGAATCATAAGGTCGCCTTTATATGTGTCTAAAGACCGCGGAACAAGCACTATAGGAACTGGCAAGATATCTTCGTTCATATTTATTAATCAGAGCGATTTTAATATGCCGGTATATAATACGCTTTATTTGACGGTTAAAAGCGCGGAGAAGCTTAAAACGTATTCATCAGATTATGATGATCTGATAAAATCTGTTGCTGCTAAAATCGAAAAAGTTGCATCTTCCAGAGCGCAACTTAGGTTTGATGAAATCAAGGTTGATGCGCTTAAAATACTGTCAAACAAACAAACAGAATATGACAAAGCGGTTGCTGATTCAAATAAAAAATTTGCTGATGCCGAGCAAGAAATAAAAAACAACGAGAAAAAAATTGCAGACGGGCAAGCCCTACTTAATAAAAATCTAGCTGACTTCAAACGTACAATCAAAACCTCCAAAGAACAACTTGATGCAGCAGACGCAACTCTTCTAGTTGGATATAAAGAATATGATACAAAATATGCGCAATTTGTTATTGCTAAACAAAACGCTATCGATACAGACGTGTATGGTATGCAAATGGCATATTTTCAGCAAATTGAAAGTCAGCTTTTAGCTTCTAAAACCACACTTGATACAAACAAAGCCGTGCTGGCAGATAAAAGAGCTGAACTTGTAAAATCAGAAAAAATGGCACTTAAAACATTCAACACAAAGCAAATCGAGATTACAAAAAGCAAACAAACCTTATCAACAGCTAAGGATGCTCTTGCAAAAGGCAAAGAAACTGCTAGTATAAAACTTGCTGACGGTAAAAAAGAACTTTTAAACGCAAAAAAAGATATTGATGCAATTCCAATTGTTAAATGGCATGTTCTTGATAGAAACACCAATGCAGGGTATGTTGATTATGGCGGTGCAGCTGATAGAATGAACGCTATCGCAGAGGTGTTCCCGCTTATTTTCATTTTAGTTGGTATTCTTATATGCTTTACAGCAATGGGAAGAATGGTTGACGAACAAAGAGGATTTATCGGAACAATTAAAGCTCTTGGATATTCAAAAGCATCGATAGCCGGAAAATATCTTTTATATGCTGCCCTTGCGAGCTTTATCGGCGGTTTAGCAGGAGTTTTTGTAGGATTCTCATTTTTCCCGTCATTTATTTTTAAGGCGTTTTCAGCACTTTACACTTTGCCGAAGTTAATTCTAGTTTTTGATGTTCCTTTTGCAATTTATTCAATAGGAGTTGCAATTATGGTAACAACCGCTGCGGCTTTGATTGTTTGTTTTGAAGAGCTCCATAAGAGTGCAGCGCAATTAATGCGTCCAAAATCTCCAAAGCCTGGCAAAATAATCTTGCTTGAAAGAATTCCATTCATATGGAAACGGATGAAATTCACGCAGAAAGTTACTGCCCGAAATATTTTAAGATACAAAAGCAGATTCTTTATGACTGTATTTGGCGTTGCAGGGTGTACGGCTCTTTTACTTGTTGGCTTTGGACTTCATGATTCTATTAGCGATATAGGAATCAAGCAATTTCGGGATATTAACACATATCAAATGGTAGTTAATATTAAGGAAAATATTACGACTGAAGAAATTAATAATATAAATAGCAAAATTGAGGCAAACAGCCATTTTGATAATCGTGAGCTGTTTATGTCAAACAGCATTACAATAGGTCGCGGTGAGTTGCAAAAAGACTGTGGACTTCTTGTCCCAGAGAAATTAGAGCAACTAGGAAACTTTATTTCACTTCACGAAAGAATCAGTAGAAAAACTGTTCCTCTCACAGATGAAGGCGTTGTTATTACCGAAAAGCTTGCGCGGAAAATAGGTGCCGTTAAGGGCGACGAAATATATGTTAAAACAAGCGAGTATGATAAAAAATATGTAAAGGTAATTGGAATTTGTGAAAATTATCTTAATCACTATCTATATATGTCCCCCAAGCTATATGAATCAATTTTCAACAAAAAGGCTAATTTCAATAGCATATATGTTAATCTAAAAAACATAACACAATCAGATGAAGAAAGCATTTCTGGATTAATACTTTCACAGGAAGGCGTAGCCGCAGTTTACAACAGCAGTGATATGCTAACGAGATTTAAAGATACAATCAAGAGCGTAAACTATGTTGTATTGATACTTATATTTTCTGCTGGACTTTTATCATTTATCGTCCTGTATACTTTAACTAATATTAATATTAATGAAAGAATGCGTGAAATTGCAACCATAAAAGTTCTTGGGTTCTATGACAGAGAAGTTTCTGCATATGTATTCAAAGAGAACATTATTTTAACATTTATCGGTACGGGAATTGGCCTTGTTTTAGG
>JBBQKF010000153.1:0-5552 GCA_038326615.1 Saccharofermentanales bacterium
GACCTTATTGTACCACATTTTACATTCTCATATTTTTACAGTGTGTATTTACCCACTCGATATAGCGAGGAGCCATTTGCTTTGTAGTGTTGTTTGACTTCGTCTTAAAGAGTTCATACACATAATATCCAACCAATTCTTTTTCATCTGCTTTATATTGCAAAGCCTTAATCAATTCAACTCTCAAGTGAACTTCTTCAAGTGCTTTTGCAGCTTCTGATGATATAAAAAAATCTAGCAAAGCCTTATATGCTAATATATTTCCAAAATACATTAAGCGTATGAGTTCATCACAAACATCCGAATCTTGTAATAACATTTTTATCAAAATTTCAGTCCATCCAAATCATTTTACCGTCTTACCAACTTCACTAGCTCTCAACTTGCCTTGAGCGGACAATAATATGCTACTTACTGCATTCATACCGACTTCATCCTTTTTATGTATATCGTTAGTCGATTCCCTTCCAAAACAACGTCAGATTCATCAATCATTGCACCAACCAAGTGGAGTTCTTCACCGACATCATCTTTACCTACCAATCGCCAGTAGTATCCTTCAACTTCATTCTGCCTTTGAGCGGTCAAGTCAAACTTTAACCTTTCAACAAATTCTTTGTCAAAATTACAAGCATACTGATTAAATTCTATACACGTGATATTATCTTTTTCCTTGATCTGAATATGAATGTCATTTGCGCCATGATGTAATAATAATGCCAAAATTTCATTCACGATCAAAGCTGTTTTTTTAGGTTCATTTTTCATTTTATTCCTCCTTTTTGAATGCTTCAACGATTGGAACCAAAATACCCGCTACCAAGCCCCCTGCAAATCCGTTATTATAAAGATTGATCCCACCATGAATAACACCGACATTCATCACTAAAATCATATGAAAAACACCTGCTACAATACCAATAATCGGACCATATTTACCCGCTATTGGTGCCAAGGTTGTTGAAAACAAAACCGCCAATACAATTTCCGTCGATGCCAAATCGTAACCAAAAAAAAGTGCCGTGAGCATCACGCCAATGACGATTGGAAAGCAATTCTTATGATGTTTACCAAGCGCTCCAAATCCAACCAAAGTCATAATGCCAGCGATAGAAGGACCATTCACAACACCGCCAATAATCAATACATAAGCCAGTCCTGTAAATCCCAAAAGTCCCATATTCACAAAAGTAACACCATATCCAACTAAATGTGTAAAATCAGTGACCAATGTCCCATTAAATTTGAATATTCGCCTAAACTGAACGATACTTTTTTTATTAACAATCAATCCCACGATAAGCAATCCAGCAAAAATAACACATAATAATGCAATAATAATAGCATGATTTTTTTCGTAAATTATACGCACAGGTTCTACTTGAATGCCAAAACTGCGTAGTAGACTTGTAAAAAAAGTACCAATAATTCCTGCTGTAAAGCCAATATTGTAAATATTATATCCATTGTGAAAACGTAACATATGTGACGACAACGGAGTAATGACAAACCCGATAAATATTCCCAATATGATAGCAATTACTACTGCAAATAGCTGTGGGAAGATTCCAAGGAAACTGACTTCACTGATAAACGGCGACAATGCTGTGCCAAACATGACAACTGCGACAACTTCTTTAAAAGATTTTTTTTGATATCTTGTATACAAAAAACCACCGAGATAAATAGGTAATGTATTGTAAATATTTTTTCCAAAAAACGAAAACCCAATGACTGTAAAAAAAGCAGCAATGAGTACACCATTGATTTTCATTTTATAGTGCTTAATGATTAAAATATTCAGAAAGCCTACCAAAGCCACATTCACAAATGTAGCACCTATGCCACCGATTTTAAGAAAGTCTGTCATTAGTATAGTTGGTGAAAATATAATATTCCTCAACCCGCTAAACAAATTATTCCAGCTATTATCGAAAATAGCAAACCCCATCCCAAAAAACAAAAAAATGATCGGTATAAACAATAAAATTCTATGTTTATTCACACGGCCTATGTCTCTTTCGATTATCTCATCATGCATATGAACACTACCTCCGTTAGCATTTGAAAATGTACTCATTATAAAGAGTCAGATCGAAAAACATTTCCAATACTATTTTATGCGTTATAGAAAATTCCGTCAATGCGTTTTCAAAAAAGATTATAGAGCCTGAATTGACTTCAACCGCTTCATCACAACTCTACATTCAGCAACATTCATAGCCACTTTCTCGCCGTTTCACACTCTTATTTTATAACCCTATTCAGTCTCAAAACACACTCTACATGTGCGGGGAAACACATCCACCGTTTTTATGCATAAACATATAGTTCCAGTTGGTCATTCCGGAACTATATGCAGTATGAATAAGATCAACTACGGGCTTTTGACACCCTAATCATCAATACCTAGATTTACATTTGTATTTTTTGCTTCAATATCTTCCCAATCCCACTATTGCACGATAAATAGCACGGTTTCATTGTCGGGTCAACTGTTTGTTGACTCAAATAACGCACAAGTATATACCTTAGAATTTAACCTCTTATTTTTTAAAAGTAGATTGTTGGTCTGACCCCTCGTGTTAATTTCTCCTCTAATAATAAATTTATATTAGAGAATTCGTCACAAAATCACAAATGCATTTTTTAATAATTGGAAATACATATGGTTATTTTTGACATTAGTAGCCCTGGATATAATGATGGAGGGGTTAATTAACCCCTCCATCATTATATCCTAAAATTTATTTTTTTTCGGTTTTTGAATTTCTGCTTCTACTTCTGCTGCACCTTCAGCATAGAACTTTTCTTCATCTGGATCAAGTTCTTTGAGCAATCTCAGAAACTCTCCCGCATGCACTCTTTCTTCATCAGCGATATCCTTTAATACTTTGATTGCTAATGGATTATCAGTCGATTCTGCTAATTGCATGTAAAGTTGGATTGCTTCATATTCTGCAGCAATCATAAACCGTATAGATCTGATGAGTTCCTGGTCACTAATTTTATGCTCTTTTTTAAGTCCAGAAAACGGTTGTCCAAAATCAGGCATATTCGCTACCTCCTTATTCTCACTTATTCGTTTCCACAAAAATGCCTTTAAAATTCCAATAGTTTATTATAGTTTAGAAGCAACGAAATCCCAATTGACCAAACTCCAAAACTTTTCAACATAAGTAAGACGATTGTTTCTATAATCAATATAATAGGCATGCTCCCATACATCACAGGTTAATAGGGGTTTCTTACCATCAGTTAATGGATTCCCCGCATTACTAGTACTGACTATTTCTAATTTTCCATCCTTGTCTTTAACTAACCAGGCCCAACCGGAACCAAATGTTGTAACCGCTGTCTGACTAAACTTTTCCTTGAAAGCAGCGAACGAACCAAACGCTTGATTGATTGCCTCAGCAATATTCCCATTCGGTTCTCCTCCAGCATTAGGAGCTAAGCAGTTCCAGTAAAAAGTATGGTTAAATACTTGCGCAGCATTGTTAAATATGCCACCACTGGCTTTCTTGATTATTTCCTCTAATGCCAAATTTTCAAACTCGGTGCCGATAATCAATTTATTCAAATTTGTTACATATGTCTGATGATGCTTTCCATAATGATACTCCAGTGTTTCCTTTGAGATGATTGGTTCTAGAGCCTCAATGCTGTAAGGTAATGTTTTTAACTTGTGTTCCAATGTAGTTCCTCCTTTTCTTTACGTTGTGCCTCGATATTTACACCGCTACAAAAGTCCCCCTGAGCTCCGCGTGGAGGAGACGATGCTTAATCAGATATGTCTGCATCGCATCTATAATTCGTTCTGACCGGTCTTCACGATTGCGGCCATATTTTGGGGGAACCCCTTGCGACGTGACAAATGCAGCTGTATAGTATTGGCCAGGATTCACTTCTTCATCGCCTATAAAAAGTTTTTGAATGCGGTGTCCGGGTGGATTTTCTATCTTAAAGTAGACATTAAGACCAAGGCAGCGTTTAACATAGCCGCCCATCTGCAAGTACGAATCACATGAAAACGTTCTTTCGAGGTTATCCTCCAACATAGCCAACAGTTCTTCACCTGTAAGTTCTACAGTTGAGATCGGCGGATTCATGGGGATTATGTTGTACCTAGATTCTACGTCAAACAATTTAAAAATGGTCTTTGAATAAGTATTTGCAACACTCATGTCAATCCCACATTTTCACCCATTGGGTGAAAGAACATGACGGCTTAAAAGAACCTATTTTTATGTTTTTTGTTTTGTTTATTGGGTAAGAATATATCAAAAGATACTATGTGAAGGAGATGTATTATGATTAACAAAATTGATTTTAAAGCCAAGAATCTAACATCAAATGCAGGTCTCTTTCTACTCCTTGAGAATGCAAAATGCAATGGGATTTTTGATCTTATTGAAAACGATCTTGTGTTTGATAATGACTCAACAAACAAAATCAAGATGAATCATATAAAGACGATGCTCTGTGGTCACTTCATTGGTATTGACAAATTAGAACGCTTAAAGCTACTTCAAAATGATCCGCTGGTTAATGAATTTGATATTTCCGTAAAAGAACCTGAAACAGTGTCAAGGTTTCTAGGAAACTTCACCTTTAAAACAACACAAATTTTCAGGGATATCAATTTCAAAGTCTTCAAAAAACTACTTTCAAAAAGCAAACTGACATCCATCACGATTGATATTGATAGCAGTGTTATAAACGTAGAAGGCCATCAAGAAGGTGCTACCAAAGGATACAATCCTAAAAAACTAGGCAACCGTTGCTACAATATCCAGTTTGCCTTCTGTGATGAACTAAAGGCATACGTCACTGGATTTGTTAGAAGTGGCAATACCTATACTGCAAACGGTGCTGCAGAAATGATAAAAGAAATCGTAGCCAATATAAAAACAAATGACCTCGACATTTTGTTCCGAATGGATAGTGGTTATTTCGATGAAGAAATTATTAAAACGATAGAATCACTTGGTTGCAAGTATTTGATTAAAGCCAAAGCTTATTCAACACTTGTTTCAAAAGTAACAGGTGAATCTATTTTATTCGTTAAAGGCGAAGAAGGCAGGGAAACTACAGAACAACTCATAAAGTTAGATGTTTGGGAGAAAAACAGAAGATTTGTCGTGTCCCGAGTATTGAAACCAGAAAAAGAAAGAGCGCAATTATCTCTTTTACAAGGTTCTGAATACGACTATTTTTTCTTTGCAACCAATACTCAGCTACCATCAGAAAAAGTTGTTATTACCTATGAAAAGCGTGGCAATGCTGAAAATTACATCAAAGAAGCTAAATATGACATGGCAGTAGGACATCTTTTGTTGAAATCATTTTGGGCTAATGAAGCCGTGTTTCAAATGATGATGCTCTCATACAACCTGTTTTTGTTGTTCAAATTTGATTCCTTAAGCATTTCAGAATACAGACAGCAGATAAAAACATTTCGTTTGAAATATGTGTTTCTTGCTGCCAAGATAATCAAAACTGCTAGATCTGTTATTATGAAACTGTCAGAAAAATATCCTTATCGGGAA
>JBBQKF010000154.1:0-5545 GCA_038326615.1 Saccharofermentanales bacterium
AAGGGGTTCGTTCGTAGCCCCCCTCTCACGCCCAAAAAACCAAAAATATCACATCAGTTTATACATGAGAGGGGGTTTTATTTGTAGATAAGCAGTTTTAAGTTTGAGTGTCTGAATAGTTACGTTTTTAGTAAAACTTCAACGACCCATTCTGCCAAACTGCTCTCTCTGATAAGCCTATTTCGAAAATCATTAAGCACGTTAATTATGATACCATTTCATACTTATCAAGCACTAAAATTCTACATTTTTTTCATCGGTAAACCAACTCAGAAAAAACAATTTCTTCGGCTTGATTTTTAATGGAATTCATTGTACCTACCCAAGCTATTTGGTCGGAGGCTTTGAGTGCTTCTGTAATGCCCTGTAAATCCGCCATCTGCTTCATCAACAATTCAAGCATATCATGTGCCTGTGTGTCAATTTCGGCAAGATAAATACTTAATTTGCCCGTAATAAGCAAACCTGCATAAATACCGTTTTTGTGTTTTTTAAGATACTCCTTGTGAAGTCTGCCGTATTTACCAATATGGTTTATTGTTTGCGTCTCTATGGTTAAATCGGGTAATAAATAGTCGCCAACCTCTGAATAAGTACCACCATTTTGTTCAAATAAAGATTTCATTGTTAAATCCTCCAGTTAAAATAATATTACTACAATACCGTATCCTAACTGTTGAAATTAAATATTTTTTCTATACCTATAAATGCACGAAAGGGGAACCTTCCTTATGGAAAGTTCCCCTTGTGAAGTGGCTTTTTTGTAACCCTTTTCGCCCAACGTGGGCAATTTTTTATGGGTAAATTACAATTTAGAAATTACAAATTTGTTGATGATTCACGGAGAAAAGTTTTTCAAACATTATATTCCAAATTAATTAGGCGAGGATAATAATATGATTAATTTTCCAAAATTGATCCATCGGTAGATAGATTTATTACGCTCCATGGAATCATTTTATCACTATTTTTAAGCGCCTGCGTTGCCGCTGCTACAATTCCTCCGCAACAAGGAACTTCCATACGAACTATGGTTACAGATTTTATAGAGTTGTTCGTGAGAATTGCTGTAAGCTTATCAGCATAATTTGTATCATCAAGTTTAGGACATCCTATTATGGTTATTTTATTTTTCATAAATGTCTGATTAAATGATGGGTGCGAATAAGCTGCACAGTCAGCCGCAATCAAAAGATGAGCGCCGTTAAAATATGGAGCATTCACTGGTACGAGCTGAATTTGCACAGGCCACTGTCTCAAATTTGATACTTTTTCTTCTTCAAGCGGAGCTTTGTCAAAGCTAGAAGAATTTACTACTGCTACGGGCTCATTGCCAGCGCATGAAGATTCTTTTCTGTCAAATGTTTTTGCTGCTGATGAAGGACAACCACAAGCAGGCCTTGTCTGTGCCGCGCCATTTGAATTGGTTTCAACTTGTTTATTTTCGTTTTCATGCCCGTGATCATGTTTGTGCTTGTGTTTGTGTCCGTGAACATGTTCATTACCATCTTCGTTACTGTGGGCTTTGGACTGCTCACTATCGCTTTCATGGTGAGAATGACTATTACCGAGAGTGTTTTGGGATCCCTTTTCTTTCATATGCTTTTCTACCGCAGCCTCGTCAAATTCAGCCGCTTCTCTTTCTTCAAAAGTTATGGCGCCTGTTGGACAAACCGGAAGGCAATTTCCTAATCCGTCACAATAATCATCCCTTAAAAGTTTTGCTTTTCCGTCAACAATTCCGATTGCCCCTTCGTGACATGCACTTGCACACAATCCACATCCATTGCATAAGTCTTTATCGATTTTAATTACTTTTCTTATCATAAAAATTCTCCTTTTAATTAATCCTCTTGTCTTGCTTATTCAAAAATTTGCATACTCTCTAATCTTCGTAGTCTTGTCTTTTTTCTAATCAGGGTACAAAAAGAATATCATTTATGCTAGTGAAATATCTTTCATGAAGTTAGTATATATGATAAAATCATAATGTTCCGTTGCAGAAGCAACAAAAACAGCAATTATTTTATCTTAGGGGGACAATTTTATAATAGCAAGTAATATAGCGCAAAAAATGAAGGAAAATGTAAATTTAAAAAAGAAATTTTCGGTAAATGAAATTAACGCATTGGCAAGTGCAAGCCTTTTTCAAGGAATAAACTCGGATGAAATTTCATCTCTTTTGAGTTGCCTTGAAGCAACAATAAAAACATTTGTGAAAGGCAGCTTTATTCAAAGAGCAGGAGATGAGATATCACAGATTGGTATTGTTGTAAATGGGAGTGCTGAAGTTATGCAGGAAGACGCGCTCGGTCGAAAGACGATACTTACAACGATTGGCCGATCCGGGATTTTTGGAGAAGCAATTGTGACAGCACACTTAGAGAAAAGCCCGGTTTCGGTTATTGCAACTCAGGAAACAGCGATATGCTTTCTAAACTATCAATCAATTGTAACAACCTGCGGAAGCGCCTGTTTATTTCATAACAGACTGATTCAAAATATGCTTGAAATAATGGCAAAAAAGACATTGCTTCTTAGCAAAAAGTTAAATTATGCACTGATGAAAAGCATTAGGGATAAAATCACAGCTTACCTTTTGGATGAATACGATCGGAAAGGCAAAACCACTATAACAATTCTTTACAATAGAGAAGAGTTAGCTGACTATCTTTCTATTGATAGAAGCGCTTTGTCGAGGGAGCTGTCGAAGATGCGAGAGGAAGGATTAATCGAGTATCGCAAAAATGATTTTAACCTTTTGTTTATTAAGGAAAAATAAGGATTATAGGTTTTAGCACTCTTCAATGAGAAAAAAAAGATAGTAAATTACTAAATAGGGTATTGTATTGACAAGAAGTTAAAAAGTTGTTTGTTAAGGAATAGTAAATGCTAGAGGTTATTAAGTTGATTAGTAGGGTATAATAAAGATGAGTAATTATCAAATTGTTTATTAGGTAAAAGAAGACAATGAGTTAATAAAATATTAAAAACAAAATATAATTATTAGGGGAATATGTTAAAAATCTAAAAGCAGAATAATTATTTGAGTGTGGAAAGTTATTTGTTTTTAAACAAGTAACAATAAACCACATTAAAGATTAAAAAGTCATAATCCTAGAAAGGTTGAACAAAATTGATTTATTGGATTGATGCTATTGTAATTTTAATGATGTTAATTGTCATGGGGTACCTACTGGCACTGCGTTCTGGCTCTAAAGTGAATTCCGGTAAAACGAATAATTTCGTTAAATCGGAGTTGTTAAAATGTGATTATGCTCATCGCGGACTCCACAACTTTTCAGAAAGAATTTATGAAAATACAATGGAAGCATTTGCTCTAGCAGTATCAAACGGATACGGAATCGAGCTTGACATACAATTCACCAAAGACTGCAAAATTGTCGTATTTCACGACTTTGATCTAAAGCGAATGTGCGGCGTTGACAAAAGAGTTAATGAGCTTAACTGGGATGAACTTTCTGTACTTTCGATTTTCATGGGACCATCACGAATATCTTTATTCGAGGATGTACTTTTAATGGTTTCAGGCAAAGTTCCCTTAATAATAGAAATAAAATCAGAAGTCAGAGAGAGTGAGATTTGTTTAAAAGCAAGTCAAATTCTTGATAAATATAAAGGCACGTATTGTGTCGAATCATTCAACCCATATGTTGTTTATTGGTTTTCACACAACCGACCTG
The DNA here is from genome assembly GCA_038326615.1 of Saccharofermentanales bacterium. Classification (GTDB taxonomy): domain Bacteria; phylum Bacillota; class Clostridia; order Saccharofermentanales; family UBA5734; genus JBBQKF01. Next base: position 3,705 of record JBBQKF010000154.1, read on the forward strand.
ATGTTTTCATTGGCCAGCTTTCCATGAATTTTATGAAATTTCACGAAGAAAAGAATTGGGTTAAAAGGCTTTTAGTAACTAATCTACTTTTGAATTTTCTGCAAAAACCTGATTTTATAGCTTATAACCATACTGATTCAGAAAAATTAAGCTTGCATATATGTAAACGCTTCTATAAAATTACATGTGTCGGATGGACAATTAAATCACAAAAAGAATATGACAGTGCAAAGCAAATTTTTGATATTGTAATTTTCGAAGGGTTTACACCAAAACACAGTGGGGACGGTTCCTCTGTGTTCGAGATTTCCAATTAAAATAAAATTAAGAAAGATTATTAGTGCTTTAATTATGATTCCGGTAGCAACCTTGTTATTATTATTTATGGTATAAAAAACGAATCCACCCAAAAAGTAAGCATGCCTTTAAGTTCAGTTGACGATTTAACTAAAGAGAGGTGACAATCTTAAATGAAAAAAAACAAAAAATTAATTATTTTCCTTATAATCCTACTTGTTTTATCGATCATACCATTACCTATTATGAGAAATGATGGAGGAACAATTGAGTATAATGCAATTTTATATCAAGTAATTATCTGGCATGAAATAAATCCAAGTGCAGTGTATGATGAAAACGGCAGATACGTTGTAGGTGCACAGCCACAGTTTCTAACCGGAACGTCATTTTATATTTTCCCGTCTAATTTTCTTGGCACAAAAATTGCAACAACAAAAATTTGGGGTAATAGAGGTAGAGTAGACTAAGCTGTAAAATATGTCAGCAATTTCGCTTCGCTCAGGCACAAAACTTATGAAAATTAAGTGTGAACGTATTGTTGTTTGGGCGATTATTTAAGATCGCTACAGAGTATCAAAGGGTTATATGTTCTCTACACAGGAGAAGAGCCAATAAAAACTCATAACATTTCACTTCTTTTTGGCAATTGTGTGACTGGGACGAGTTCAGAAAAAATACTGAACAGCCAGATTTCAATATTCGAACGGAAGACTACACCAAAATTTTTGTCAGACTGTGGCTTCTTATATATCTAAAAGATATCCAAGTTATAAAGAGAAAATATCTACCATGCTAACTAAAGTTGAAGCTCAGGAAATTATGACTAAAACCAAGGAGGCTTTTATATGGCTGCAATCCCTCAAGACGTTCTGAACTTAGCAAATGAATATATTACCAAATTGAGGACACAAATCCCTATTGCAAAAGTCATATTATTTGGCTCATATTCGAAAGGAACATACACTAAGGATAGTGATATTGACCTTGCAATTTTTTCTAGTGCCTTTCAAAAAATGTCCCGGATTGACGGAACAACATATTTGCTTATGCAGGCATTGGAATACAAAATGGATATACAACCTCAACCTTACACAATGGAAGACTATAACCAACATTTAGGCATTGTAGATGATATCATTAAAACAGGAATAGAAATCACATGATTTTTAAATCTAAGATACTTACATGACGACAAAATTTACCTTTCGTGCCCGCGTTTTATATCACTTTAGTTAAAAAAACACATACTGGAAAGTTTTATAATCAGAACTTTCAGCACTTTATAACGAATGATTTCTATAAGAAGTCAACAATATAATACTTTTCAAGGGTTTTAAGATGCATTTTGCCTTTTAAATCGTAACGTTAACTTTTTAGGAATTCCACCGGGAATCCTCTCTATTTCAATGTCCGGTTTCTAAATAACGGGTTTGTTTTGAGCAGTGATTCTATAAGGCTATCTATTCCGCGGCAACTTAAAACATATCTTTTTCAACAGTATGGGATTGATAATAAATTTCTTTATATCCCTATACCTAAGA
>JBBQKF010000155.1:0-5421 GCA_038326615.1 Saccharofermentanales bacterium
TGATATGAATTTTTGCTTGTTTTCTACCAGCTGGAAAAGATAAGCGTCAAAGGTCTGTTCTGTAACATATCGGAAAATTTCAACTTCCGGATTAGTATTCCCCTGCCTAAGAATTCGACCCGAACGTTGTTCTAAATCAGCTGGACAGCGTAGCGGACAAATAAAATAAACTTTAATACACTTTAAACGTGTGGTGTTGTTACTTTCTTAAGCACATAAAAATCCAACCTCGAAACTTGTTAAGGTTTAACAGGCATCGAAGTTGGATTTAATCGTTAATTTGTATAAATATGTATTGCTGTATATATTATCAAATCTTATAAATATTTTTTTTGTGTGGAATAGATCTTCACACTTTCTCTACCCATATGATACAACAAAAGGCTCTCCATTAAAATATCGGCACTCCAGTTTTGATTGCAAATAGTTTCTTCCTCATTTTTTTGAGTATATTGCATATTGCCTACCATACACTGTCGTATTCGAATTGCGTTTACTATATTTGTTATTGTGCCATTTTTGCAATAGTAGTTTTAACTTACCGCCGTTCCGCCGTTTCTGTGTCGGACATTATTTCGGCAGAAACTTTTTTTCAATCCCCAAAACTTCATCTATCATTTCATTTCGTGCACCAAGCTACGCTTCTTCTTCGATTTTTAGCGAGGTACCCTATAAATAAATTTGGGGCCGTCATCTTTGATAAAATTACCACTCAGCAAATAATACTTTTTCAACGAAAACCCTAGCAATAACAGGATCAAATTGAGTCCCCGCATTTTTCTTTATTTCTATTATTGCCATGTCTTCACTTAAGGGCTTTCGATAAGGTCGTTCACAGGTCATAGCATCAAATGAGTCAGCAATTGCTATAATCCTTGCACCTAATTTAATATCCTCCCCTTTTAGCCCTTTGGGATAACCACTCCCATCCCATCTTTCATGATGGGCTAAAACTAATTCAGAAATGTTATAAAACTCCCGCGATGTTTCTAATAATCGATAGCCGATTTCCGGATGTTTTTTTATTTGATTCCATTCGTTTCCATATAGTTTTTTTGTATTATTTAGTATTGATTCATCCACCCCGATTTTCCCTATATCATGTAATTCTCCTGCATGTTTTAACTCATTAGTTTCGGCATTGTTAAGGTTATATGCTTTGCCAATAGTTTCGCACAAAATACTTACCCTAGTAGAATGAGCTGCTTCCCTGGGGCTTTTAAGATACAGAGCATTGAGAATAGACCTAATTGTTGCACTATTTTTACTGAACTTGGTGAAAAATTTTCTATTGTACATAAAATCTTCGGCTGTTCTCATGCAATCCTCTGCAGATTGATTTTCTGCATTCTTTGTTTCCCACCCTAATGAAATAGAGAGGTTAATATCCATGTTTTTTTTCATTTCAACTTTTTCTTTAATCCGCTCCGCTATTATTTCTGCTGTGCAAATGTCTGTTTTAGGAAGCAACATGATGAATTCATCTCCCCCTGTTCTTGCAATGATATCGTCAGCTCGGCATTCCTCTTTAAACACATCTGCAACTTTCTGTATATGAACATCGCCAGCACTGTGTCCAAACGCATCATTGATGGTTTTTAGACCATTTATATCTGCGTATATGAAGGATATTGGCAGATTTTTTCTTGTATCAAATCTCTTTAATTCTTCTTCTAAAAATCTCCGATTATATAAGCCAGTTAGTTGATCATGAAAGCTTAAATGTTCAATTTGTTTTTGTTTTTCTTTTTTTTCGCTGAAATCCCTAAAAACTAACACGCATCCTGTTAATATTCCAAACTTGTCTTTTATTGGCGCGGCTGAATCCTCGATTGGTTTTTCTGTTCCATCTTTTGCTATCAGCAAGGCATTGTTATCTAGCTGAATAATGCTGTCCGTTTCGTATACCAATTTAATTGGGCTTTTCATTTTTTCTTTTGTGTTTTCATTTACAATATTGAATATCGTTTCAATCTGTTCACCAAAAGCATCTTCTTGTTTCCAGCCTGTCAACTGCTGAGCTATCGGATTCATAAACTGAATTTTACTATCTATGTCAACGGATATTACTCCATCCCCTACGGACAATAAAGTCGCATACAATTTCTCCTCATTATCTCGCACTTTACTTTGTTCATCTTCAATTTTCTCAAGCATTATATTTATAGAATTGCGTAAAAATGTAAATTCATCTTTTCCAATTATACCCAATTTATTAATTTTCATTTCTTTTAAATCTATATTTTTTACATCTTTCAATAAGTTAACGAATGGCTTTGAAATATATTTACCAATGATTACATAAAGTAGTATAAATAGAATAATCACGAGCAATGAATTAAGCAACACAAACAATGAAATATTTTTCATTCCAGCTATGTACAAATCTCTTGTCATAATTAATATAAACGTAGTGGCTTTGTTGTTTTCAGAAGCATATGGGACAATCATCTCTATATTTACAGTGTTCCCTTTTTCATTTATAGTGGAATTATGAAATATAATATCATCGGTTTCCGTATTCAAGATATCTTGTGATGCAACGTCTGTTGCCTTTAATAAAACTTTACAACCCGTAACCTTTTCTATTTTTTCTACAACACTCTTATCAATAATTCTGCCAAAAACCATTTTTGTATTTGCTCTATTTTGCATGGAAGAATCGGTTATATAAGTTGATGCAATAAAATAAAATTCGTTTCCTATTTTATATATCCCGTCCATATCCCCTTCAAATATGGGGAGACTTATAATTTTTTCGAAATCATTTTGAAAGTTGATAGGAAATACTTCCATTTCCTCTTTTTCAAAATCATAATAAAACTTATCAAAAATCAAATCATCTTCATTGACAAAAATCACAAAACTTATATCTAGATTATCAAAAGAGTTTGCCTGCAGATTTTTTTTAATATAATCCGCATCATCGTTATTCACATAATTGAAAGTATCATCCCAATGAGCCCAATCTTTAACACTCCCTAGATAACTTTTTTCTTTCTCAGACAGAGACGAAGATAAGGATTTATATATTGATTGAATTCTTGATTGTTCCTGGTTTAAAATAAAGTTTCGAAAAAATATCCCAAATGCAATATTTATTAATATAGTCGACATAATTGCTACTGATAATATAATAATAGTAATTTTGCTTCGTAATTTCATTTAGATCCTCTCCATTTCTTTCTGCAAGTTTTGAAAGAATGCTTCGCAAAAAACATTTAATTAGTGCATAATTCCAGTTCTTTCGCTTCTGGCTCTTATTTTACTGTTTTTATCCTTCGATTACAATCCCGATTGTTAATTTGGATACGTCTCCGATAATTGACATGACAGCACCGTTATGAAAATAATGTTTATTATTCCTCAGACATTCCGTGCAGGATTTCTTATTGCTTCCAAAAAATTCGGCTTCCATCAATAGCTGCAACTGTGCATCCACAATTGTTCCGTTTACAAAAACTTTGTTCTCAATCGCCATTTTTATCATTTTCTGCAGGATGAATTTCAGACCGTCCAATTCAATAACTTTTAATGTATCTCGTATGGTGTCAATGCCTGTTTGGGCTTTTTTTCGGGAATATATTTCTAAACTCGTTTTCTTTGAGTAGAAATTTTAAGGCTTTGGATTCGAAGCAAAAATCCTAAAAGTACTGGAAGGATCACTTGTGCTGTTTTATATTTTGGATTGACTCTTCCATCTGTCAATTTCTTGATTCCATTTTTAATATGATAAACATTTTTCATGTATTTTATTAGTTTTACAAAATAGTTTTTACGCATCTGCACCTCCGATTTTAGTTAAATGTTAACAAAATTCGAAGCTAGGTGGAAGTGCAGAATTTACCGGATTTGATGCAGTTTTGAATATATCGTTAAAGCCACTTATTTGCAGCACTTTAGCTTCTACCTCATATTTTAATGTTTTTATTCTTCGATTACAATAGTTATTCAGTTTTAACTTCAAAATCTTTCTGGTTTTTCTAAAATTTGATAGACTTCTCCTTCCCTCATTAGTTCAACTTTACTATTCACTTGGAATTTTACCTATGAACTGCTAAAAATCAGTTTATTGTCATATTTCAATAAATATAGGCCCTTCAGTAGAAGCCTAACTATTTCCTTCTGAGTTTCATAACGTTTTTAAGTCTCTTGAACAAAAATAATTGCATAATATTTGCTGCGATAAATAGGGCTTGTTTGTGCAACTTGCAATTGTTTTAAATTGCAAAATTTCAAATTGCTTTAATGGGCATTTCGAACTTGTAACTATAAACAGTGCGAGTGCCCATTAAAGTTGTTATTTTTCTTAATTTCGCCAATAAAAATAACAACTTAAACGCCCAATTATGAGGCTGTTAATTTCTTTTTTATTGTCAGAGAAATTAAAGTATAAGGGTTTTACTGTGTTTTGTTTTGTCTAATTTTGTTCAAAACCCTTATATCTGGATAAACGAAAACATTTGATCTTTCTTTGTTAATATGTTTTCGTTTATTCAACAGCCTCATATTATCAAATAAAGAATCGCTTCGACGCTATTTCCTCCATGAACATAACAATGCTCTAGACCACATTCAGTTTTAAGATTGTTGAATATCGAGTTCTCAATGTCCCACCTGGCTCTTATCATTTTAAATAAAGTATTAAGACTCATTTCCATACAGGTCGTGACTATCCCCTTGCGCATTTGAAATGGTGATTTCAAATAGCGACTTTTGTCGCATCACAGGCTTTGCCTGTGGCGCTTTTGGTGAATCGTTGACATTTTGGAGCTTCACTCCAATCGCAAAACAATATTTTGTTTTGCTAAGAATTCATTTAACTGTAGAATTCTGAATTCTAATATGTCTTAGATTATCATGATCTGGGATCGTTTACCGTCCGGATATTTCATTGCAAATTTTACAAACCGAAGTGGCTGTTTCACATTATCCATAAGAAATTTAGATTCGTAAATTTTTACACTTTCAAATCCTTTTTCGTTATTCCAGATTGCGATTGGTTCTTGCTTATTAGTTTTCTTTTTTATTTGCTTCAAGCTTGTAATATTGTTTTCTTTTGCCCTGACAATTACATCAACTCCCAGGTCTTGGCAATGATTAATCCATAACGAATTGAAGGCAAGCGCATCATACACCACAACATCAATAAATCTTTTGTAATTCACTGAAACATCTGACAAAAGACGCTTTGCGACATTTAGTTCTCCTTCGTCTTTGGATGTGGAATCAACCCCTGATCTATATAATTCGAATCCGATTGTTAATTTTGGTGCATCTCCGATAATCGACATGACAGCACCGCTATGAAAATAATGTTTATTGTTACTCAAGAATTCCGTGCAGAATTTTTTGTTGCTGCCGAAAAATTCGGCTTCCATCAATAGCTGCAACTGTGAATCCGTCAATTGTTCCGTTTAC
>JBBQKF010000156.1:0-5312 GCA_038326615.1 Saccharofermentanales bacterium
ACTAAAAGCACAATTAGAAATTCATTTGCATATTACTAAAAGTATAATTAGAAATTCATTTGCATATTACTAAAAGTATAATTAGAAATTCATTTGCATATTACTAAAAGTATAATTAGAAATTCATTTGCATGTTACTAAAAGCATAATTAGAAATTCATTTTGCATATTACTAAAAGCATAATTAGAAATTCATTTGCATGTTACTAAAAGCATAATTAGAAATTCATTTGCATATAATTGTAATTAGAATTAGAATTAGAGTTAGAATTAGAATTAGAATTAGAATTAGAATTAGAATTAGAATTAGAATTAAAATTAGAATTAGAATTAGAATTAGAATTAGAAATAGAATTAGAATTAGAATTAGAATTAGAATTAGAATTAGAACGTGATTTGAACGGCAACATTATTTCTAATAATGATCAATTTGCAAGCAGGTGAAAATATTATTATGAAGATAAATAAAACAAGTGCGATTGGAAACGATAATAAGATGTTCTTTTTTACATTGGATCATTTTGCAACAGTGATGTATGAAGAGAAAAAATCATGCTTTTATGGATGGGCATCTCCTATTAATTCCGAGAAAGAAGCAACGGATTTAATTCAAGCTGCAAAAAAGCAATATCCAGACGCAAAGCACCATGTTTATGCATGGATTTTAAGCAACGACGTTATAAAAAACAAATATTCCGATGACAGAGAACCTGCAGGCACCGCTGGAATGCCCGTCTTGGATGCTTTACGCAAAAATTTCATCGAAAATGCTATTGTCATTGTTATAAGATACTTTGGTGGAATTCTGTTAGGTGGCGGCGGATTAGTTAGAGCATATACGACTTCTGCTGTGCTGGCAATTAAGGAATCTGAAATAATCAAAATGGAATTATGCGCTTCATATGATCTTGTTGCTACATACTCAGATTTTGAAAAAATCAAAAGATGTGTTCACGATAACACTTATAACATCGAGGTCAAGGATTTTAGTAATACTGTAATATCAGAAATTTCATGCAAAACAAATGATAAGGATGCTCTCATAAAATTCATTGCTGATACAAGCAACGGAAGAGCATCATTAATATTTAAGGGTAGTTCTTATAAAAAATCTTTATAATTTATTTGCCATCAATGAGGATGTAAATCAGGCAGAGATACCAAGTAGTTCTTATAAATAATCTTTATAATTTATTTGCCAGATGCAGCTACATGGTCACGATATTTTTGGAAAGATTGCATAAGCAAAGATTTGTCTTGCGAATACGTTATTATATCAAGTGCCTCATCAACAGGGATAAATTTACCTTCGGAAAAATTCTGTGCTTCATTTGGAGTGCAATTTTCATTTTCAGCTTCCATCACATACCAAATAATCTTATTGCAAACTGACCTTTGACGGGATATTGAAAAGAATTCATAATTTGTTTTACCGGCAGTTCCAATTATTTTAGCGCTCACACCAGCTTCAAGATTTACTCTTGAAATTGCTACACTGTCAGGAAAATCGCCTGTGCGGATAGCTCCTTTTGGAAAAACCCATTCACCTTTTTCATTTTTCAAAACTAGTACTTTATTGTTAAAAAATACGACTCCGCCTGAACAATTTCTGATCAACATAGAATCCCCCGTTCTCACCCTTTGGTGATTTTAACAATTTAAACTGCACTCTGCTAATATATTTTTCTGTGTTCATAAATTGTAACATTTTTTATTACAATGAGCAATATTTAAGATGATACTTATTTAAATTATATGAAACTGCCATTCGAATAAATATATTAGAGGACCATAAGTTTCTGTTTTATAAAATTATTTAAATCATACTGATTTTATTTGGGCTAACTAATATTTTTATTTAGGCTAAATAATATTTTTGTGGTCAATCCCTTGGTTTTATTATATAATCTAATAGAACTAATTTAGGAAATACAAGGGGTATTTATGAAAAAAAATCCAACGCAACGGGCTAATTCAACAAACAACTCATACCGCTCTTCCGATAATAACCAAAAGATAAGTCTATCTTTACGAAATGCACAACATGCTTCACCAACAAGATTAAATGGCAACAGAATTAATAAAAGACGTCGAAATCATGTCAAACCGAATTTGTTAACACCTTTAATTATTATTGTACTAATCGTTGGAGTTATAGTAACAGCGTTTTTTGCTTTGCGCCCTGAAAAGAACTCATCTGGCGATTCTGCATCGGAATCATCCCTTAAATTATCATCTGGATTAAATTCAATTGCTTCTAGTGGAAGTTCGTCAACATCATCCTCCACTGCTCAAGTTGAAGAAAATACAACGGTAGGGAAATTTTTTGGACCACTATACACTGCTACAACTATAAAACCTGTAACTCATAATGAGATACGAGCACTTTATTTAGGTGCTGCTGCAAATCTCGACAAAAATATTGAAATTGCCAATAATAGCACTATTAACGCTTTCGTAATAGACCTCAAAGAATCAGATGGCATCTATTATAAAACAACTAATGAACTTGCTATTGAAGTTGGTGCTGTTAAATATATGTATAATCTTGAATCAGTTGTTAAAAAGTGTAAAGAAAACAATATTAAAGTGATTGGGCGAATTGTTTGCTTTAAAGACCATATTCTTGCATCTAAAAGACCTGATTTGTGTATCAAAGATTCTTCAGGAAAGCTTCAATTGTATCCCCTTGAAGGCACAAAACCGTTTGTTAATGCATATAGCATGGAAGTATGGCAGTATAACATAGACATTGCTAAAGAAGCAATCTCCATGGGGGTTGATGAAATTCAATTCGATTATGTGCGTTTTCCGACTTGTAATAAAACAATCAGAGCCGCTGAATATTTTGGCACACCAGGCACGGTACCATCCAAGATTGAAGCTATCAACAGATTTTTATTGACTGCTAAAGCACAAATTCAAGACGAGCTGGGCACTCCTCTTTCTGGTGATATTTTTGGAATTGTTCTTACGAGCAAGTTAGACGGCAAATTAATAGGGCAGGACTGGGAAACAGTAGGCAAACTTGGGCTTGATACTTTATCCCCAATGATTTACCCTTCACACTACGCAAAAAATACAATAATGAATGGAATAAAATTTGCGTTACCCAGTGCAGACACATATAAATTTCTTAATGCAGTTTTTAAGACAGAAAAGTTTTCTGAAACTGAAGGCTTCAGTAATGTCAGATGCTATATTCAAGCTTATGGATATACTCAGACGCAATTATTTGGCCAAATTAGAGCATTAAAAGATAATGGCTTTAATGAATATATATATTGGAATTCAAAAGGATTATACACCATCGATAATGTAATGAAATAGAAAAAGCCTATCATTATAAAATCTCCTGCTTTAAGATCATTTTATTTGATAGGCTCCTCATAACTCTATATACAAATATAAATACTTGCTAATTGTGATAATAACAATGAATAGCATTTAAGTACTTCACTGATTTATATATCATTTATTTAATTTTGTAGTCCTGCATTATTTATTAGGGATCATTTTATTTGATAGGCTCCTCATAACTCTATCTACAAATATAAATATTTACTAATTGTGATAATAACAATGAATAGCAGATATACACTATTCTGCCTTTTATATCATCAATTTAATAAAATTGGGCTACATTATTTCTGTGGTATTAGTCGTTCTAAACCACCTAGCCATTTTCTTAGAACCTCAGGAATAATTACGCTACCGTCCTCTTGTTGATGCTGCTCCATGATTGCGGGCATTATTCTACTTGTAGCAAGACCTGAAGCATTTAATGTGTGCATAAGTTCAAGCTTGTATGAATCTTTTCTGCGAAGCTTCATATTCCCACGACGAGACTGATAGTCACCAGCATTTGAAGCCGAGCTAACTTCTTTATAATCATTCATACTAGGAATCCATACTTCAATATCATATGTCTTAATCATAGAAGCAGAACAATCCCCTGCTGCAAGTTTGCTGACACGGTGGTGAAGCCCAAGTCCCTGGACTAATCTTTCTGCTTTATTTACAAGTTCTTCTAATGCTGCTTCTGATGTTTCAGGGGTGGTGTATTGTACCATTTCCACTTTGTTAAATTGATGTCCTCTTATCATCCCGCGTTCTTCTGCTCTGTAACTACCCGCTTCTTTACGATAACAGGGAGTATATGCGAAATATTTAAATGGAAGTCTGTTTTCTTCTATGATTTCATCTCGGTGGAGATTTACGAGTGCAGTTTCTGCAGTTGGCAAAATAAAATGTGTAAATTCAACATTTTCATCATTTTTTAGTTGGAATACATCATCTTTAAATTTAGGAAATTGCCCTGCAGTATATCCACACTGATAATTAAGAATATGTGGTACCATTAGCATTTCGTACCCATCTTTAAGGTGTTCTTCAATAAAATAGTTTAAAATAGCCCACTCAAGACGCGCTCCAAGATTCTTGTAAATCCAAAATCCGTTTCCACCGAGCTTAACGCCTCTTGTATAATCAATTATCCCTAAACTTTCAACGATGTCGACATGATGCTTCGGTTCGAATGCAAACTGTGGCTTGGATCCAAAAGTACGAATTACCGCATTATTTTCTTTTCCTCCAGCAACAACGTCATCAGCAGGTAAATTAGGTAGCGATTCAAGGAAATCATCAATTTCTTTGTCAAGAAGAGATATTTTATCGTCATTATCATTTATTAATTCGGAATCCTGTTTCATTTTTGCAAAAAGTAGAGTACAGTCATTCCCTTCCTTTTTCATTTGAGGGATCTGCGCTGAAACTTTATTTTTCTCCGCTTTTAACTGCTCGGTTGTAAAAATAAGCTCACGCCGTCTTTTATCCTGAATTAAAAATGTTGTAAAATCAACTTCAAATTCTTTACGTGCGAGCTTTTCTTTTACCATTTCCGGATTGTTACGGATAAGATTAATATCAATCATATATGTCTCCTTTGATAATATGTATTTCTTGTCATCGAACTGTAGATTATTTTAGCAGTTATAGCACTTCAAAATATTATAACCCATTTTCAATTTTTTTGCACGGATCCAGCACTATTTTATACACAAATTTGCGACAATTTCTTTTTTTTACTGCCTAAATTTTCGATGATAATACTAGACACCACCATATTCATTGCATTATACTGAGTGCCTCCAAGAAAATGGATATGGGATTGTGAACTACATCGCCATTGAAATGGCGAGCTTCGGATTCCCGGAGAAACGATAACCGTCCCACCGGTACATCTTAGGGCTGTCCAAGCCCACTACTGCTGGTCGGATATTTTCATCCGTCCTACACAGATACTTTCGCAT
>JBBQKF010000157.1:0-5279 GCA_038326615.1 Saccharofermentanales bacterium
GGTGGTGATCGCGAGAGGACTTGAACCTCCGACCTGCGGTTTAGGAAACCGACGCTCTATCCAGCTGAGCTACGCAATCATATTTTGTGCTAGCTTTTAGCCAGCAAAGACATTTTATAAGATTTTTATATTTCTGTCAAATGAAATTGGAGAACTTCATTACATTCCATTCAACCATTTTATTTTATTTTAGAAGACCCAGAAAATGTGATTGTCAGCAAATTCAAGTCCGAGTTTCTCATTAAGCGTAAATTTCTTCAATTCTTCTCATTTAAAAAAAATAAACCATTGTCAAATCTTTTTCAAGCCATTGTCAAACAAATTCAACCCAAATTCAATCTAATTTTAACCTATTATCAACCTATTATCAAACAATTGCCGAATCCATTAGTAAACAAGTGACAAATCCTCTTAAATATTAAAAATTAAATAAAAAAAATCCCTACAAAATCCGCAAATGCTTATCATGTAAGGATTCTATTGCTGGTGGGTAGTATAGGACTCGGACCTACGACCCCTTGCATGTCAAGCAAGTACTCTAACCAGCTGAGCTAACCACCCACGTTTGTTGCCTCTGTTTGAGACAGCTTTTATATTTTACACTATGAAATCGCAAAATGCAAGAAAATTACAAGAAAATATGAATAATTTGCGAGAAGTTTGAGAGAGATTTGCAAGAAATTTAAATAATTTTGCTTTGAAAGATACGCGGTTATATAGTATAATAGGCTTTACGAAAAATCTATGTATTCATAGATTACTTTTGATATACTAAAACAAATGAGGAGATTTTCATCATGCAAAATTTAGGCCTTAATGAAATCAGAGAAAAATACCTGTCGTTTTTTGAATCCAAAGCACATTTGCGCCTTCCCAGTTTTTCTCTTGTTCCAAAGAACGACCCATCAATATTATTGATTAATGCAGGAATGACTCCTCTTAAGCCATATTTTACAGGCGCTCAGGTTCCACCTGCACTAAGAGTTACGACATGCCAGAAATGTATTCGTACTCCGGATATCGAGCGAGTTGGGAAAACTGCCCGCCATGGAACATATTTTGAAATGCTCGGGAATTTTTCTTTCGGAGATTACTTCAAGGAAGACGCCATAGCATGGGGTTGGGAGTTTTGCACGGAAGTATTGAAATTACCATATGAGAAGTTATTTGTGACTGTTTACCAAGAAGATGACGAAGCTTATGATATCTGGAATACTAAGGTTGGATTGCCGCCTGAGAAAATATTTAGAATGGGCAAGGAAGACAATTTCTGGGAACACGGAACAGGTCCATGTGGCCCTTGCTCGGAAATATTTTTTGACAGAGGTCCAGAAAAAAGCTGCGGGAAGCTTGAGTGCAATGTTGGATGCGATTGTGATCGTTATGTAGAATTTTGGAATTTGGTTTTTACACAATTTAATAAGGAAGAAGACGGTTCTTATACTCCTCTTGCCAAGAAGAATATTGATACAGGGGGAGGCCTTGAACGTTTTGCTTGCATTATGCAAGATGTTGATAACTTGTTTGAAGTCGATACTGTTAGAGCTATTTTGGATAAAGTATGTCAGATTGTTGGCGTTTCTTACGGTATTGATGAGAAGACTGATACTGCGATTCGCGTTATAACTGATCATGCAAGAAGTACGACGATGATGATTTGCGACGGGATTTTACCTGACAATGCTGGTCGTGGATATGTTCTCAGAAGACTTTTAAGAAGAGCCGCAAGATATGCAAGGTTGCTTGGTAAGCAGGAAACTTTTCTTAGCGAAGTCGCAGAAGTTGTTGTTCGTGAGTCTAAAGAAGCTTATCCGAAGCTTGCGGAGAAGGAGTCTTTTATTAAGACTGTTATAAGTAAGGAAGAAGAGAGCTTTGCAAGAACTGTTACACAAGGTATAAATATTCTTAATGATTATATGGATCAAAAAAGAAATGAAGGATCTGACGTTTTGTCGGGCGAAATGGTTTTCAAACTGCACGATACGTTTGGCTTTCCAATGGACCTAACAAGGGAAATCGCAAACGAAAATGGAATGTCAATTGACGAAAAAGATTTTTTTGAGACGATGGCTGAGCAAAAGAGAATCACTCGTGAAATTGCTTTAAAAAATAGAGCTGGCGCTGCATGGGGAGCGACCGAGCTTCCACAGGAACTTAAGGAACAGACTAAAACCGATTTTACTGGATATAACGAAATTGTTTCTAGCGCAAAAATTCTTTTTGTGATTTCAGGGACCGATGATTTGGTTATTGCCGATGCAGCAGGGGCTGGCGAACCAGTTACTGTAATCCTAAACCAGACCCCTTTTTATGCTCAATCCGGTGGGCAAGCAGGAGATGTTGGCGAAATTAAAGGTGAGGATTTCATCGTTCGTGTCACTTCAACTAAGAAAACTCCAGAAGGACTGATCCTTCATTCTGGTATTGTTGAAGAAGGTGTTGTGCTTACAGGATCAAATGTTACAGCGATTGTTAATAAAAGCAAACGAGTTGCAACTGCAAGAAATCATACAACTACGCATATTCTTCATAAGGCGTTGAAAGAGGTTCTCGGCGAACATGTTGCCCAATCAGGATCTGATGTTTCTCCGGAAAGATTAAGATTTGACTTTTCGCATTTTGCCGCAATGACTCAGAAAGAAAAAGACATTGTTGAACAAAAAGTAAATGAAGTAATTCTTGATAACGATGTTGTTGAAACAAAAGTTATGAGTATTGATGAAGCGAAATCTTCAGGCGCAATGGCTTTGTTCGATGAAAAATACGGCGATTCCGTACGCGTTGTTAGCGTCGGGGATTACAGCAAAGAACTTTGCGGAGGAACGCATTTACAATCAACAGCGGAGGCCTGTCTTTTTAAAATTATTTCTGAGACGGGTGTTGCTGCCGGCGTTAGAAGAATAGAAGCTGTGACTGGCGAAGAAGCTTTTGCATTGGTTCGTTCACAGGAAAGTATGCTTAGGGACCTTTCTGGATTATTGAAAACTCAGGTTTTGGAACTTCCAAAGCGAGTTGAAACGGTTCTTGCGGATTCCAAACAACTTGAGAAACGTCTTGAGCAGCAAAATGCAGTTATGGCAAAAGCAGTTGCAGAAAAGCTTTTATCTGAATCAAAAGAAGAATCTGGACTTAGATTGGTTTTCGCCAATGTTCAGAGCAATAACGCAGATGAACTCCGTGATCTTGCAGCTAAAACACGCGATTTGATTAAAGAAGGCGTTGTTGTGCTTGCTAGTATCAATGGTGACAAAGTCGCTCTTGTAGCGATGGCTTCGAAAGTGGCCATCCAAAAAGGTGCTCACGCTGGTAACATTATTAAAGAAGCAGCAATTGTCGCAGGCGGCGGCGGCGGCGGACGTCCTGATATGGCGCAGGCTGGCGGTAAGGACATAACTGCTATTGACGCTGCTATTTCTAAAGCGATGGAAGTTTGCAACCGACAGTTTACGAAGTAATAAACATATCACAAGGAGGATTTTGAAATGAAAGATGATTGTTTGTTTTGCAAAATTGCTAATCACGAAATCAAAAGTTCGGTTGTGTACGAAAATGAAGATGTTATTTGTTTCCATGACATACACCCGGCAGCACCAGTTCATGTCCTTGTAGTTCCGAAGGTGCACTCTGATAGTATTCTTACATTGTCTGCTGATTCTGAAAATGGGGGCAAGGTCATGACTTCCGTTCTCTTGGCTATCCCGAAGGTCGCATCAATATGCAAGGTAGCAGAAGATGGGTTCCGTGTTATAAACAATTGCGGAGTTAATGGCGGACAAAGCATAGCTCACGTTCATTTTCATCTTATTGGTGGAATGAAACTGGGCGAAAAGTTGCTTTAGCGTAATTTAAAGTAATTTGAAAATTTGAGCGATTTGAACAAAAAATATCAGTAAAAATATATCAAAATGTCAACACGAAAGCTGAAACTGAAATATAAATGTAATATTTTAAAAAATAGCAAAAAAACCTATTGACAACGGATATTTATCGTGATATTGTGAAAGCAACTTAATAATACACGAAAGTGGCAAAACTACTTAAAGGTAGTGACGCAAAGCTATAGGGCCTTAAATTTATACAAATAATTTTGTATTTAGAGTATGGTAGCCAGTTGCCGAATGAAAAGTAAATCAAAGTTTTACACAGTATACCGAATATGGTACGACTAGATTTGTGTAAAGATTTTATTTATAGATTGTGCCACTTTTCGATAATCGAGATGTGGCTTTTATTTTGCCCAAAAATAATTTAAATCTATAGAGGGGAGGATATCATGGAAATTTTAAATTTGATAATAGCATTTCTAATAGGCGGATTTTCTGGAATAATACTTTTTGGATTAACACTAAAACTTGTTTCAAAAAAGACAGATTCAACTAGTCAATCAAACGATAATGAAATTTCAGGTATTCTTTCTGAAGTAAAGTCATATATTTCAAAGAAAAACCGAATTGCAAGAATTGTTTTTGCTTCAATTAATGGATTAGGATGGGTAATTATTGTATTTTTATCTGGACTTAGTTTCCGTAGCTTAGCGATCGCAATTATTTTTTCGATTACTCTTATGATTTCAACATCAGACATTAAAATCCGCAAAATCCCAAATGAATTAGTTCTTCTAACCTTTGTTGTAACAATGATTTACATTGTATTTGGTTTCTCAAAACAATCATTAGTTATGAATTTTATTGGATTTTTAGCTGGAACATTCTTGTTTAGCATTCCATTTATTCTTAAAAGCGAAATCGGGGGGGGAGACATTAAACTCATTGCAGTAATGGGCCTTTGTTTAGGGTATCCTGGAATTTTGGGAGCAGTTATGGTTTTAGGTGGAAGCGTTTTGATTTGGTTCATATACCTTTTGATATCAAAAAAAGGTGGTCTTAAAACATCTTTTGCAATGGGTCCATTCATTTCTCTGGGATTTATAACAACACTATTGCTCCAGAGATAATAATTAGGTTACAACTGTTTATTCAGAAACAGTAGTGCAATATGAGAGACAAATTTTAACAAAGAAAGAGTAAGCCTGGATTAGAAATCATGTAAATAATCAAAAGCCTTTAGACACAAGAAGAAAAGAAAAGTAGAAACAAAAAGCCACAAGAAAGACAAGAAATTGGGAAAAAAAAACAAAAAAGTAAAAATTTAAAGGGGGAAAAGAAAATGAAAAACACATTGAAGAAAATCGGGACATTCCTAAAGAGTGAAAAAGGACAAGGAATGGTTGAGTATGGATTGATCATCGCACTTGTTGCAATCGTAGTAATCGCAGCTAT
>JBBQKF010000158.1:0-5258 GCA_038326615.1 Saccharofermentanales bacterium
TACCTTGTTATTTTAATTGTTATGCGACAAGTTACAAGTTAGTATGACCCCGAAATCGGAAGATGGATTAATGCGGATTCACAATTGAATACTTCACTTGGTGTTTTAGGCACAAATCTTTTTGCATATTGTCTTAATAATCCAGTTAACAAGATAGATTATGATGGACATAAGCCCGGTGATTTGTTTGATACTATGGATGAAGCAGCAAGAGATATGGCAAATTATATTAATGCTAAATCTATTAGCGATAACAGGGAATATGCAGCAGCCATTTATTCTGTAAAGACTACTGTAAAAACATATGAAACAGTGACAAAAACGCATAGCTTTTTATGGTGGAAATGGACATCAACATCGACAAAAACCGTAAAGACAACAAAAACTCAATATACTTATAAAGAACCCACGAAAGGAAGTGCTGCTGGTGCAAAGGTGCCAAGTGCTCCGTGGTTTAAGAAACGAACAGCTATTTTCCATACTCATGCAGCATATGATGCAAATTATCAGAATGATATATTTTCTCCCGCTGATAAATCTGCTGCTGATAAATTGAAAATTTCAATTTATGTAGCTACTCCGTTAGGAACACTGCGAAAGTATGACCCTTCTGCTGGTAGTGATATTGAATTATTCAATGATATTCCATTTGATTCTAATCACCCATCGAGGTAGAAAGTGAGTATTAAGATGAATAAAAATTTAATTATATCCGTTGTTTGTATAATGATTTTTTTAATAGTTGGAGGAGTTGTCTATATGGCGTTTTTTAACAAGCCAGATGATAAGGTAAATGAGTTTTCATTATCTGAATACAATAATTACATTGAAAACTTTTCATCTGATAAAATCTTAGGCAAGATTGATAATGAGAAAATTGCTAAAGAAAAAGCAGAATCTGTTTGGATTGACTTATATGGTGAACAAATTAAAAGAGAAAAAAAGCCATATATTGTATCGTTTGATCCAAATAATGAAGTGTGGCTTGTAACAGGTAGTCTACCCAAAAACATGCTTGGTGGCGTCCCATATATAATTATCCAAAAACATGATGGAAAAGTTTTAGCAGTTTGGCACGACAAATAAGCTCAAAAAGTATGCCTTATCAAATTTAAAAAATAATAAGCGGAACAATAAAAAAGAGAATTGTCGGTAAAATAAGCTGCGTCATCTTCACAGGTGGCGCAGTTGTTTTTTTATTGGGTTTTAGGGTCACCCTAACAATTTTTGGGGATGATATCATTTTCCAATGCTTGCTAAGACAATATTTTTATTATTATCTTTTAGGGATAAGAAAACCAAATTCAAAATTTTAAATGCTCACCAGCCGAAGAAAAAAACTAAAACGGATGTGAAAAGCAAAGTTAATGTCTTAGCAAGCATTGGGTAATGTTCCCCATTACCCGACTTGTCAGGGCAAAGCCCTAAAACCCATTTTTTTCTCGGCAGGTAAATCAAAAAAAAGAGTAGACAAAACCACCTCTAAAAATGCATTAAGTGAATGGACTAATTTAACAGTGAGATAAAGCATTTTATAAAAGATGAATTTAAATCTTGCTTGAAAAATTAGTATTCATTCGCAATAAATTTAAAAATTAGAGGAGGCTTATCTAAAAATGAAAAAATTAAAAAAGAGATTATTCAACCAACCCCAAAAAACAAAATTCATCGTTAAAGAAACCTATTCGGGTACAAAAAGCTTACAAAATATTTTTGCTGATATATTCATTTCAGAATATGTTGAAAATTCCAAAAAAGTATGGACTTTGCAACATGAAATTGATATAATAGGAAATTGTCCACAGCAAGTGGTTACCGACAATTCCCTAATATCATGTTGTTCTCGAAAGGAGTAAATATGGAACAAATGGGAATCAACCACACAGCGAACTATAACGCAGCAATTTATTGTCGCCTAAGCAAAGACGACGAACAAGCGGGTGAATGTGTCAGTATCGGGACACAAAAGATGATGTTAGAAAAGTATTGCCTCGAACAGGGCTTCCCCATCTGTGATGTGTATGCAGATGATGGATATTCAGGCTTGAACTTCAACCGACCTGAATTCAACCGCTTACTAACAGATATTGATAACGGCAAGGTAAACCTTGTTATCACAAAGGATTTAAGCAGATTAGGTCGTGACTATATCCAAACAGGCTACTATACCGATATTTATTTCAGCAAGAAAAAGGTTCGGTATATTGCAGTTAATGATGGTGTAGACACAAACAAGGATGACAACGACATAGCTCCATTCAAGAACATTCTGAACGACCTTTATGCAAAAGACCTTTCTCGGAAGGTTAAATCCGCCAAACGGCAAAGAGCCTACAGTGGCTATTATATCAGTGCACAGCCCCCTTATGGATACAAGGTAAACCCTTCAAACCGAAATCAGCTTATTGTTGATGATGAGCCTGCAAGCGTAGTTAAAGAAATGTTTAGATTAGCACTTGCCGGAAACAGCACAGTACAAATCACAAAAATCCTGACAATGCGAAAAGTCCTCATTCCATCCTTCTACAAAGCAGAAAACGGCGATACGAGATTTGATAGGTATAGCAACGGCAAAAGCGAGGATGACCACTACAAATGGTGTAACGCTACTATCCAGCAAATACTAAAGAACCGGGTATATGCCGGAGATATGGAAAACCACAAATTTGAGGTTGCTAACTACAAGACCAAGGAACGGGTTCCGGTGCCAAAGGACCAGCATATCATTGTAAAAGATACACATGAAGCAATTGTAAGCCATGAGGATTATGACAAGGTACAGGAATTAGTCAGAATGCGGCACAGACCTAAAAAGCATGAGATTGATAATGTATTCAAAAGCTTAGTATTCTGTGCAGAGTGCGGTAGCAGAATGACCTTTGAAATCAAATCAAGAAAATACCTTAAGCGTGAAATATTGATTTGCAGATATCATTTCAGGAACCCTGATAAGTGCAAGCATTACAATTATATCTACTACGAGGATTTATACAATACAGTACTCGAGCGGATACAAAAGGTAGCTAAGGGGATTGAAAGTGGCGAATTGATGCGCAGTGTCCGAAAGCAAGCCGTCAAGCAGAACAAAAGCGATAAGCTGGAAGCAGAGAAATCAAAAATCAACAGCCGTATAGCCAAGCTTAATAAAATCACCAAAAAGCTGTATGAGGATTCTGCCTGTGATTTGCTGGATACAGAAAGCTATCACAAAATGTTGAATGAATACCAACAAGAACAAAAGCAGCTAACACAAAGAGCAAGCGTTATTCAGAATGAACTTGGCAAAAAGGATGAATACACAGAAAATCTACAAAAGTTAACAGACATGATTCATATGTATCTCAATATTGACAAGTTGACAGCTAATATGCTGAACCAACTGATAGAGAAAATTGAGATTGGCCATCCTGTTAAAGTGAATGGCAGTACACAACAAGAAATCAATATTATATACCGATTTGTCGGTACAACTTTAAACTAAAACTTAACTTAGAAAACGACAGATAGTCAAAAATGACTATCTGACTACATAGATTAATCCCGCCGAGACTGGGTTGTATTCATTATCTTCACGTTACTATAATCCGGAAATCGGACGGTTTATAAATGCGGATGATACAGATACAATTGGAGCTACAGAAGGGCTTATAACTTCAAACTTGTTTGCTTATTGTGCCAACAATCCTGTTAATATGACAGACGAAGGTGGATATTGGCCAAGTTGGGGATGGAATGCTCTTAAAATTGGTATTGGAGTATTAGCTATTACAGCAGTTATTGTAACAGGAGGAGCGGCAGCTCCATTATTAATAGCTGTTGCAGTTAGTACAGCATCAGGTGCGGCAGTTGGTGGAGCAATTGGATTTGCAACTGGTGGAGTAGAAGGTTTTAAAAAAGGACTTGTAGATGGTGCCTGTGATGGCTTTATGTTGGGAGCATTAGGTGGAGCAGCTGCTGCATTAAAAGCGGGAAAATTGGCAAAATATACTACTGGAACTGCTGGGCAAATTGGAAAAATAGGAGAAAAGTTATCTGGAATCATTAAGAACACCAAGTCATTTAGAATGGCTTCAGGTAACATGAGAATCCCTGATGGTTTAAGTTGGAGTAAAAAATTGTTGCAAGAAGTCAAAAATGTTAAAAGTCTATCTTTGACATCACAATTAAGAGATTATATGCAGTTCTCAAAAGCAAATGGACTTGCAATGGAATTATTTATTAGACCGAATACATATTTAAGTGGCCCATTGAAGCAAGCAATTGCTCAATATGGGGTTACGATTAAATATTTGTGGTGAGGTGGAATATGAAAAATAATAATTTCGTTGCGAAAACTGTATACAATAGTGCTATTGAACACGAGTTAGAATGGAGAAAAAATAAGGATAACAAACACGATGTAGAATTACTTGAAAATCTAATAAAAGAAGTAAATAATTTAGGATATAGCTTTAAATATGAAGCGGATTTTCTTTATCGTGAGATTAAAGACAATAGATTCTTTGCAATTTTAAAAAAATATATTGGTAAATTTGACAATGAAGGCATATCTGCCAATTTGTTAGGTTCATTATCTTATCTCACTAATAGCGAAATAGTTGAATATGTGCTTGAAAGAATAACTGTTGTAAAAAATATGGACGTGATGAATAGAAAGATGAATTTAATGGTCTGTGATAACTTGTTAAATAATTACAGAAATAAAAATCACATTGCAGAATATTTACAAATTTTAAATGATATAATTAATGCTGAAAACCTCCCTTTAACAATGCTAATGCTTGCAAAGTGGAAAGTTAAAGAAGCTAAACCTTTGTTTATAAAATATTTAAATGAGGCTGATTCATTAAAATTTACAGCTATAGAAGCTCTTGTGCTTTATAAGGATTCAAGCATAATACCGCTTCTTAAACCATTACTTTCTTCATCAAACAAAAACATTGTATCCCATGTGAAAAAAGCTATATCAAGTTTAAAAAAATACTCGTAAGCATTATCTATCTTGCCAGAGCCGCCGATCGGCGGCTCTGGTCTTTCTTCACCTAAGTTCTCCACAAAAACGCCAAACAATTGTAATATCCTGCTGTGGTTGCCCATCCACTATTTCTCTATGTCCAACCTCAATTTTCTCCACCAGTTTGTTTAGAATGAACGGCGTCAATTCCTCAATATCCAAATACTCCCGAATGGCTTCCCTTAGCATTTCCGCATTGCTTCGGTAATCGTCCGCCTTGTTTAGTTCAATATGGATGGTTTTG
>JBBQKF010000159.1:0-5252 GCA_038326615.1 Saccharofermentanales bacterium
ATTAAGGGATTACGAAACGATTCGTACAGCCATGACAGCAGCAGAAACCGGGCACCTGGTTATTTCAACACTCCATACGACAGGCGCAGCAAATACAATAGACAGGATTATAGATGTATTCCCGCAACAACAGCAGAATCAAATCAGGATTCAGCTTTCTATGGTGCTTCAGGCCGTTATTTCTCAGCAGTTGATTCCTACGGTAGAGGAAAAAAGCATACCTGCATTCGAAATCATGTTTCTAAATAACGCAATCAGAAATATGATCAGGGAGAGTAAGAATCACCAAATCAATTCCATGATCCTAGCAGGCCAAGAATCAGGGATGATTTCTATGGATATCAGTCTGGTAAATTTGTTTAAAGAAGGTTATATTACCAAAGAAACCGCGCTGAATTATGGGGTGAATATAGAATTGATAGAAAAGAGAATTGGATAAAATCAGGAGAGCATGAGGTACGAGATGGCTAGTGAATTAATAAAAAACTTAATAATAAATGTATCGTTTCTTCTGATTTTAAGTGTATTATACAATACTTTTTTTTCGAAGACTTTTTCCCAATCCAAATCTTATAAAATGATTCAAGGTGTGATTATAGGGTTTTTGGGGATCTTATTAATGATGAATACGGTGAGTTTCTCAACGGGTATTATTTTTGACACCAGATCCATATTGATTAGTGTAAGTGGGTTGTTTTTTGGTTATATTCCAACGATAACAGCGGCGGTAATAATCAGTGTTTATAGATTATATATTGGCGGCGCCGGCGCCTTCACTGGGATATCGGTAACAATGGTATCAGCAGCTATTGGACTCCTTTGGCATCACTTCCGAATCGACAAAATTCTATTAAAAGGTGAAAATCCATGGAAAGAATTTTATTTATTTGGATTGATTACTCATGTTGGCATGCTCCTTTGTATGCTTACTTTACCGAAGTCTATGCTAATAGAGGTATTGAAGGCAATGACTCTTCCAATACTGGGATTATATCCAATTGGTTCATTACTCCTATGCACATTGATCTTTTTAGGAATTAAAAATGCGCAAACAAAATTAAATCTTGAAGAAAGTGAATTAAGGTTCAGAACCCTTGTAGAAGAGGCGCCTATTGGAATTACCATTTCCAAAGGCAATCATCTTTTCTATATCAATTCAATGTATGAAAAGATTTTAGGCAGAACAAAAGAGGAAATCATGGCGTTGGGCTGGGAAAAAATCACTTATCCGGAGGATTTGAATCTGGAAATTGAGAAATATGAGTCGTTGAAAACGAATAAGATTAACAACTATTCCATGGTGAAAAGATATATAAAAGGAGACGGATCTATCGTCTGGGTCAATATGACAGTAGCGAGTTTGAACATAAACGGTCAGCAGGGAGAAAATAATCTCTGTATGGTTCAAGACATCAGCGAGCTTATAAAGATAAATGAAAACCTGCAGGCAAATGAGATAAAATATAAAAACTTATACCTAGATTTTGAGAATAAGCAGATTTTGCTGGTGTTACTTTTAAATTCAATAAAAGATTTGATTTTTTATAAAGATCTTGAAGGCGTATACTTGGGGTGTAATGAAGCATTCGGGAAATATCTAGGTAGAGAATGTGAACAGATTGTTGGGCTTACAGACTATGAAATGGTAGATGAAAAAACGGCCGCAATGTTCAGAGAAAATGATATGGAAATGATGAAACATAAAAATCAGCTTAGAAAAGAGGAGATAGTATCCTATCCGGATGGTAGTCAAGTCTGGCTGGAAACATTGAAATCACCTTTTTACGATTCAAATGGAAAGATCATTGGACTAATCGGTGTGAGTAGGGATATTACTGACAGAAAAAAACAGGAAGAGAAAATCCTATATTTGAATTATCATGACATATTAACAGGATTATATAACAGAACTTTCTTTGAAAAAGAAAAAGTGAACATTGACAAGGAAGAGAATTTGCCATTATCAGTAATCATCGGAGATATTAATGGGTTGAAACTGATTAATGATGGATTTAGCTTAGAAGAAGGCGACCGAATTCTGGTTGGCGAAGCCGAGATACTGAAGAGTTGTATCAGAGAGAGGGATATTCTGGCCAGAACAGGCGGCGGTGAATTTACTATACTATTGCCAAATACGAACAGCATCCAGACAAAGATTGCTGTAGATAAAATAAAAGCAGCATGTAAAGGGTACGCGGATGAAAGTGGAAACCAAATTTACGGTGCAAGTTTATCTTTAGGATTTGGTACTAAAAACAGTATGGAGGAATCATTGGAACAGGTCAGCAGATCTGCCGAAGAAGAGATGTATCGTTCAAAACTCCTTGAAAGTAAAAGCATGCACAGTGCCATAATAGATTCAATAAAAGCGACATTGTTTGAAAAGAGCAATGAAACAGAAAAGCATGGCGGGCGTTTAGGAGAATTGTCAAGGAAACTGGGATTGGAACTAGAACTTAATGGAAAAGAAAGGGTTGATCTTGAACTTGTGTCAACTCTTCACGACATAGGAAAAATCGGGATTGATAAAAACATTCTTGAAAAACCTGGAAAATTAAGCGAATTAGAGTGGCATGAGATTAAAAAACATCCTGAAATAGGGTATCGGATTGCAAAAACAGTTCCGGAACTTAGAAGTATCGCAGAATATATTTTATGCCATCATGAAAGATGGGACGGGAAAGGATATCCGCAAGGCTTGGCTGGAGAAAACATACCTTATTTAGCTCGCATCTTGTCCATTCTTGACAGTTATGATGCAATGATCGAAGACCGGCCATATAGAAAAGCCTTGTCAAATGAAGCAGCGATAGAAGAAATTAGTAGAAACGCCGGCACGCAGTTTGACCCTGCCTTGGCAAAAATATTTATAGAAAAAGTGTTAAAATAGAAGGGCAAAAAAAATGAAAAAAATATTATATTTACTGTTGGCTACCATTTTAATTTTAACAGCTTATCCACAGGTTACATTTGCTCAAACTGTAGTAGAAAACCCGAAGGATATTATTATTGCGCAGCCGGGGATGAATTATACAACCTCAGCAAGCAAAGTAAGTATTCTTGGTGCAAGCGACTGGGAATTCCCGATTTACATGGATGGAGAGAAGTTAGAAACAACCGCTCATGGATTTTTTGCAGAATACGTATCCCTTGTTGCAGGAATAAATAATTTTGTTTTTGTCAACAATGGGAAGATTAAAACAGTTACAATAAATTATAACCCAGTCAGCAATTCCGGAACATCCTCAGGATCACAGCCTTTTGATGCATCCAAATACTTGTATAGTAGTGGGCGCACTGCCACTTACGGGATAGTAAAAGTGAATAATGCAACAAGAGCAAAAGACAATCTGGAAGGCAAGGAGCTTATGGTTCCTCTGGCAAAAGGGACTACGGCAAAAATCATCGGGGAAGACAAGTATTTTTATATGCTTTCTGATTATTCCTTCGCCTATAAATCCAGTTTTGATGCATTCGAGGGGGTTGTGCCTACCAATTATATAACAGGGATTTCTGTTAAAGATAACCTTGCGTTTAACGCAGCGGAAGTTTCTTTGAAAATGAATGTGAATGCGTTATATGACTATTATTTTGATGGGAACAAGCTGATTTTGACCCTCTATGGTAGCCAAAATGCCGCTCCCATTGAGTTGAATGACAATAAACTTGTTAGCAAGATTACACCTGTAACCTCAAAGCCAACGAATTCTTGTGCTTATGAGATTCTACTGGACAAAGGAACTATTACAAATGGGATGTATATTGAGTTTTCAAATGGCGAAATGATTTTGGGGTTTAAAAAAGTGCCAAAGGTTCATGATGGAAATTTAAATAATGTTAAAATATTTATTGATGCGGGACATGGGGGATCGGATCCGGGAGCACTTGGACCAATGAAAACATTTGGGCCTGTGGAGAAGGATATTAATCTGGAAATCGCTAAGGCTGCCACCAGCTACCTGGCGGCAAAAGGTGCCAATATTATCACCACAAGAATGGACGATTCGGCTACAAGTCTTGCTGACAGAATGGCAATAGTGGCTGACAACAAACCGGATATTTCATTATCCATTCATTCAAATGCAACAGCAGTTTCCAACAATTATGATACCTCGAAAGGATATCGTACGTATTACACATTTGAACTGCCGGTGACAGGGCAGGAGGATGCGGTATCTTTTATAAGCAGGAGAGTCGCTGAAATTATCGGCGTATCCTATAACAATAAGAATAAGAGTAATTTAGCCATGGCAAGGAACTTATATTGCCCTTCGTTCATATTTGAGGTAGCATTTATGTCCAATCCGGATGATTACGAATGGCTTCTTTTACAAGAAAATCAAAAGGCAGTAGGTGATGCCATCGGCCAGGCTACGGTTGAATGGTTTAAAATATTAAATGCAATGGGAGCGTATGATCAAAACAGTATTAAAGTATTTGTGAATGGACAAAAGCTGGCTTTTGATGTTGAACCATTCATCGAATCAAGCCGCACATTGGTACCAATCAGGAGAATTTTTGAAGCGCTTGGAGCTACAGTGAGCTGGAATGAACAAACTCAAACAGCTACGGTATTGAAAGAAAATGAAAACATTAGCTTTACAATCAACAATAAGATAGCGGTCATTAATGGGGTAAACAAAGAGATGGATGTTGCCGCTAAAATTGTGGACGGCGGGCGCACGGTGGTGCCGCTACGATTCTTATCAGAAGCGTTAGGATATAATGTGGAATGGGACGGGATCACACAGACAATTCAAATTAATTAAATCGACAATGCACTTTTATGTCAAAATATAGGGAAATTAAGTGCTAAGTTTTGCTGGAAAAGATATTGACAAGATAAACGAATAGTATTATTATCAAGATACTCAAAGAAAGGCATAGTCCGAGTAATTGGGGGCTCCGAAAAAATCGGTGTTCAATAGGTGGAATAAATGCAACGAATGTACTTGTCTTGGAAAAGTAATTACACTGAAAAGTAAAAGACTTGAAAAAGCAAATGTTTTAAATGCAGATATTTTATCCTGATTGTATGACCCAGAGTCGATGGTATGATCGGTGGATTATTCTCAAAGACTAATGGAAAGCCGGTGAGCTTCTTGCTAGTGAATGAGTCATGAAAAATGATTCCTACAGTAGAAAGAAGATAGGAGAATAAATGAAAGGAGGGCGTACACCATTGTGGTACAACCTCAAATGAAGGGTAAATAAGTAATTTAGATTTCTTATTTGCCTTTCATTCTTTTTTG
>JBBQKF010000160.1:0-5091 GCA_038326615.1 Saccharofermentanales bacterium
TATGACAATAATCATAACGTTTATGATACAACGAATGTAAGAATGGAGGACAGGATGGATGTAAGAGTCAGGATAAAAGTGCCACAGGAATTATCAAATCTACGGGGGGGAATAATTAACTACATCAATAACGATCCATTACTTCAACAGCGTAACAATCTAAGACTAAAACAAAAAAAAGAACTGCTTTCCCGGCTCGAATATGATATTCTTCAGCTTGACAGTTTGCAAAAATTCAAATACTTTGAAGAAAGCAGAAATCTTTTGCCAAGAACCGGAAATCAGATGGTATTCATGCAGGAACAAAAGACACAATTGTTATATAGTGATATTTATAAACTTTATGACCGAAAACAGGAAATTGAATTAGATTGTAGTATTTATAATGATGCAGTAACAATTCTGAGCGATTTTAACCTTCCAAATGAAAGGGATAATGGAGGATTATATTATGCAAAATACTATGTTCCCAGATTCTTCATAATTACTCTGCTTTTATTAATTCTAATAAGTAATCGAAAGAGAATCAAGGAGATCTATAATAGATATTAACATAAAAATCAACAATTAATTCCTGGCAAATCCTGACTATCAATATCTTGATTATCGACATAAAGTAATAAAAAAGAAAAAACAGAAAAGAAAGCTAATCCTGCCAGCCTGTTTAACATAGTTTCAAAAAGGAAGGAAATGAAA
Source organism: Saccharofermentanales bacterium (assembly GCA_038326615.1). Lineage (GTDB taxonomy): Bacteria > Bacillota > Clostridia > Saccharofermentanales > UBA5734 > JBBQKF01. The sequence goes on from JBBQKF010000160.1 coordinate 697, forward strand.
ACTATCAGAATAAACATAAAATAAAGAATATTTCTATTTGTAACAGCTACCCAAAACATAATACCAAATACTGATAAAAGCAGCAGCAACCCAATTACTCCATTCTCAGCACTGGTTTCAATAAATTGATTATGGGCGTTAAGTTCCTTATCCTTATAGAGATCTCTCTTTCCCATTCTCTTGTATTCTTCATTTAGTTCATTTTGAATATCCCCTGTGCCTACACCCAGAACAAAGTTCTTTTTTATGAGATTAAAAGACGCGTTCCAGATTGAGATCCTGCTTTCTTTTAACGCCTTATTTATCATTTCCTGGTCTGAACTTTGATTGATTAAAAGTTGCAGACGTGGATTAGAAAGTAAAGTAACAAAAAGTATTATCGCTCCTAAACAAACACCAATCCACCATATTTTTTTTATTTTTCCTGTGATCAATTTAATTATGAAATAACAAGGGATGGTTATTACTGATACAATGATTGCAGCTCTTGAGGATAACAGATAAACAGAGACTATCAAAACCAGACTGACTAAAAGCCAGAACCATTTATTTATTTTTGAGTCTTGCTTTACAAATAATGCTTCAAAAGCTATAAATACCGACAGAAGAATATACATAGAAAGATAAGATGGATGCTGAAAGATCGCAAAATCAGCTCCATAAAAGAAATTAAGCCATGGATATTTATCGGGATGTGGATTAATACTCCAAATGCCTTTACTTATTTCCAGTGATCTGAATGAAGCATAGACCAGGCAGGCAATCACATAAAGAAATGTGCTTACAGCAAAGATTTTGAGGAGCTTAATAGTCTTTTGCTTAATTGTCAGATCAGGTATTACTAAAATCAGAGGAAATAAAAGAAGTGGTAAACGTAAAGTTAAATTTCTTAAGCCCTCCTGATCATGCTCTGAATAAACCATACCAATAACCTGCCATACGAAGAAAAGTATAAAGCAGTAAAACAATAGTTTGTTCTTAACCGGAAGTTTATGAAACTCGCTTGTTTTATTGACAGAACCTATAAGAAATAAAATACCATATAATATCATGAAGGGGGGAAGATACCAATGGTAAACCGGTAACAATACTAATATGATTATTGTAAGATAATAAAAAAACTTCCTTTTGTTTAAATCGGATGAATCGGAAATTGCAGCCTTAATTTTTTTTGATAATATCACTAAGATCAGAGCGTTAATTCCAGAGAGCAGGATGTAATAAAACAATAACTTTTTTCCCGGGCATAATTGTATCGAAATTTACCATGTTCATATTCCATCTTTTTCCATTAACATAGTTGACATCAGTAAAAAAATAATCTGGGTTCAACAAACCGCCTTCATATTGGAAATTATAAACATTAAGGCTGTCTTTTGCAATTTTAATATTTTTATTCCCCTTTGGAACATACTCATAATTCCATCCACCATCAGGATATTCTTTCCAGAAATAAGCATTAAAATATTTATATATATAGCAATATTTAGAACCATGATAGGAAGTCCCATAAACTTTTATACCATTATCTCTAAGATATGCGAGTTCATTTCGCAGATACTCTCTGGAAAAAACACCATATACAATTTGTAATGTAACCAGGTCATTATGAAAACCAATTTCATGTCCGAAATAATCCTGAATTTTTTTCAGACAAGGTACAACATCCTCATTACGAATGAATGATGACCCATTTCGTCTCCCATAGTAATCAGCAGTATGCAAGACAAAATAGGAAGACTTAATTCCATACTTATGTTCTCTGTAAGCAAATTTTATTGCTGCTTTCATGTCTTCATCCATATCATACCGCAGAGATAAAATCACTTTATCTGATGATTGCGCACTTTCAAAATCCTTCTGAGGTACAATAAGAAAATGATTAGAGGATGATATGTAACTTAAGAAATTATCATAGGTATTAAAGTTAAAAATCGGATTATGAACCACAAATCCATTATCGATTACAAGATTATCTGAGACTTCTATGTTTCTATCTTCTTCTGTATAAAATCTCTCTTCAACTTTTTTACAATTATATGCAACAAAGATCAATGTTAATAAGAATAAAATCTTTGAAAACTTTATATCCAAATATATTTTAAATCCCATTGCAACAAGATAGTTTCAAAAACGATCGAGTGCAATTATATAAAAAATGTTAATTACAGACAGTAAAATAAGATGTAAAATCGACAGATTAGTTATTAACAATTGCCTTACAAACAGCATCTATTTGTAAATCAGTTATTTCCGGATAGATGGGAAGAGAAAGTATTTCATTTGATATTTTTACTGCATTTGGAAAATCAATTAGATTGTGGTGTTTATAACTATATGCCTCAAGAAAAGGTAATGGTTTAGGATAATGAATACCCGATGAAATATTGGAACTATTCAACTTTTCAATCAACCTCTCTCTTACATTGCTTCGTATTGCATAGATGTGAAAAACATGCATTTTATTTTTCACCGGCTGAGGAATTTCAATTGACTTAAAATCATTTAATCTTGTTTTATAATGAATAGAGGCTTCTATACGCTTCTGATTCCATGCATCAAGATGATTCAGTTTCACATTAAGAATTGCAGCCTGGATAGTATCAAGACGGCTATTACGACCAATTATCTGATGACAATGCCTGATCTTTAATTGTCCATGATTAGCTAACATTCTGATCTTATCTGCAAGTTCGGTGTCGTTTGAAACAACAGCACCTCCATCTCCGAATGCACCCAGATTTTTACTTGGGAAAAAGCTAAAAGCTGAAGCAATACCAAAAGAACCAACTTTTTTTCCGGAGTACTCTGCACCATGAGCCTGCGCACAATCTTCAATGATATATAATCCTTTTCTTTTGGCTATTTCCGTAATAGTATCCATGTCGCAGGGGCAACCATATAAATGAACAGGAATTATTGCTTTGGTTCTGTCACATATCTTTTCTTCAATCTTCTCTGAATCAATAGTATAATCATTCAGATTAATATCAATAAAAACAGGTTCAGCGCCTACATTGCTCACTGCTTCAGCAGTAGCAATCCACGTAAGTGCAGGAACTAATACCTCATCACCTGGTCCGATTTCAAGTGCTTTAAGAATGAGCTCCATAGCATCCGTCCCATTCCCGCAACTAACACAATTATCAACTCCAATATAATCAGAAAAGTTTTTTTCAAAATCACTTACAGGTTTCCCCTTAATAAAATTAGTATCATAAATACAACTTTCAATTGCATTATCTATTTCATTCCTGATAGTCAGATATTGAGCTTTTAAATCAACCAAAGGAATATTTTCGTTTTGTCGCATACTAATTTTTCTTTGCAGCTGAATAAATTTTATCAATTATTTCTACAGTTTTAAGTCCTTCAAACCCGTTTGTCGCAATTTTTCCCTGATTTATTAAAACCTCAAGTATGTTTTCGTATACTTTATCATGATTAGACATAGATCCGATATACTGACCATAATTATTTGGAGGATTACCTTTTGGCAGATTATCAACAGTGTAATCTTTAATATCTTGATATTCCAGCTCATTCAAATACTGACCTCCCACTTTAACAGTGCCATTCTCACCAAAAATGGTTAGTGAACCCTCCATATTTTTATTGAAGCTGTTGACTGTATAATTCACAGTGCCGATTACACCACTATAGAATTCCAGTATTATAACTCCTGTGTCTTCAAACTCAATAATATCATTGTGATGGAAGTTTCTGATCATAGCTTCTACATTTTTAACGTCTCCAAACAGCCAATAAAGCAGATCAATAAAATGGCTGAATTGTGTAAATAAGGTTCCTCCATCAAGTTTCTTTGTTCCCTTCCAGGAAGATTTCGTATAGTACTCATTATTCCTGTTCCAGAAGCAATTTAACTGGACGCTATAAATTCTGCCAAGTTTCTTCTGTTCAATCAGATCCCTGACGGCCTGAACAGGCGGATTATATCGATTCTGTTTGACTATAAAAAGTCGTTTATTAGCATTTTCTGCTTCTTTTATCATTTCTCCGCAATCATGCACATTTAGGGCCATAGGTTTTTCACATAGTACATGGAACCCATTTCTGAAAGCTTTTATTGAATGTTCAGCATGTAATCCATTAGGTGTGCAAACAGCAATAATATCAAGATCTTTTTCCTGTGAAAACATTTCATCAATGTCAGTATAATGTTTTGCCTGATATTTTCCGGACATATTTACAGCCTTCGGTTCATCAGTATCACATACAGCCTTTAATATGGCCAGTCGGGCAATATGTTCAGCATGTCTTTCTGCAATTCTACCACAGCCAACGATACCGAAATTCAACTTATTCATCATAACAGTTTTTTTCCTTTAACCTTCATCTGATTTTCTATAATCTCTAATATTAAATTACATCTGT
>JBBQKF010000161.1:0-5036 GCA_038326615.1 Saccharofermentanales bacterium
TATCAGGATAGACTTTTAGGTAAGGTGAATTTACCTTATTAACAAAATACATCGCTTTACTAATTGTGTTACAAAAATCATTTTCCATTGTTTCAAAGGCAAGAATTACGCCTTTTGACGCTGCCAGTTCAGTGCACTTGTATAGATTCTCAAGAAATCGTTCTCTGGTGCTTGAAGTTGAGATTTCATCGTAATAAACATCATAGCCTGCAAGTTGAATTATTCTTACGCCTAAGGAATACGAAAGATCAACTGCCTTTTGCATAATATCGAGCCCTCTTTTCTCTGTTTCCGGAACAGAGCTTCCGAGAGGAAATTTCCTATGCCCGCTAAGACACATTGTGTCTATTTTGATCCTGTTTTTCTTCATTGCATCTAAAACGACATATTTATCATTATCTGAATAATCGAGTCTTGAAAGTCTGTAATCTGATTCATCAATGCTAATCTCAAGTGTATCAAATCCTGCTTCTTTCGTTGCAAAAAGTTTCGAATCCCATGAAATCAAATCAGGCATTGCCTTTTCGTATAGTCCAAGAAAATATTCCATTTTTACCTACCTCTTACCATTATCTCTTTGTTCGTGAATCCCAATTCTTGACACAAAGTTCTTCGCACTTACTTATTACCATCGTTTCACAGATAAAACTTCTCTCTCAAGGCTTAACAACAACAAATACGTCCAAAAACCATACAATCTTCCATTGTTTTAAGTGAGTGATTAACTCAATAGTCATCAAATTAATTAGGACTGAATAAACGCTAAAATCTACTAGTGTACTAACTATATTTTACGGAGTCTGCGAATTCGATGGGAAATGCTTAAGAATTACAAGAGGCTCATGCGAGCTTGCATTTGTTATTGTTACACCTTCGCGTGCAGCTTTTTCACTAACAAAAAATTCATCTGCAGAAAGTTGTCCAAATCTTAACATGGTCGCTGTCTCGCAATCATGACAACCAAACTTTCCATGACCTTGAACAAGAATGCAGCCATATGCAAAGTCGTCTTTAATTACAACAGTCTGATTTGGATACACTGTAAGTTCTTTTGCTGCTATGTACTCATTACCGTAAGCAATCCATTTATCGAGATATTGGTCATTCTTGTTTATAAGAATAGATGGTCTGAAATAATTTTTCTTATAATGAGGGTCAACATTTTTCTCCCAGTCAAGAAGACCGAATATATAATCAACGTCTTCTTTCTTATCATCCGGACAGTTTTCGTTAAGGAAAGATTCGTCGTATATTTCGCTATCTGTTATGTTTTCATAAACGCTGTTTACGTCAGAATTCCATTGTGGTTCATATGTCAGATAAGAACCTGGTGCATGGATAACTCCTGCAGGTGTATACCAACCTGTACCGAGTTCGATTCTATATGCACGCGAAAGTTCTGTAATTTTAATATCTCTTGTTTTATAATCTGCCAGACGATCTTTGACTTCCTGTGGTTTGCAATCTGGATCAAACCCAAAATAGGTATGAGGAAATTTGCCAGGATAGTTATTTAACTGTGGTGGATAGTAATAAGCTTCTGGTTTCCCAATTTTACCAACTCTGCCAGCAGAAACAAAATCTAGATGAACGTGATGAAATAAAGCTCCTTCATAGTCAAAAAACTTTGAATACATTGGCCACGTTTTATGTTTGCTATATAATTCTTCTCCAATAAGATCAGCTTTTAATGTGTCTACAAATTCCTTTAGTGAAATCTTGTCTTCAACCTTACCTGAAATATTAATATAGCTCATTCCCTCATCTTTCGCTGCATCAGGTCCATTCATTGCAGCAATTACAGAAGAAAACCAGCGTTCCTTAATAGAGCCTCTATGTGTACCAAGTGCAAAATAGTCATCCGGATGAAGCTTAAGTCTATGCCCGGCAGATCCAAAACGTCTTGGGACAAAAACTGGTATAAGGTTTAAAATACCTCCGTTTTTCGAAAAATAATCTCTGATTATATTGTCATTGCTCATCTTAATTTTTGTATGACTATAACTAATAATTTTATAGGCATACTCTCCTTTCTGTTTCTGCTTTAATAAATTATAATTTTTAAATTTAATTCTCAATGCGAATACGAAACGCATAATAAGCTCAATCTATTCCATGCCTCATTTTATGATATTGCAATGCACTTGTCATTTTCGAAATATAGGGTCTTGCAAATGTATAAAAACTAAAAAGGGCTTCGCAATATATGTTCTCCATCGCAGTTCCATTTGAACTCAAGTCTCTGTCTCTCCTGCACCCACCTTTGCAAAGATCATAGTTTTGGCAAGCATTGCATTTTGTTTTGTCATAATTTGATGTAGCAATAAATTGTTTCATTTTCTCCGAATTGTATATTTCATTAAAAGTGTTTTCATTAATATTACCTGTTTTCCAGTTGTCCACACAATAAAAATCACATGGAAAAACACTTCCATCAGCCTCAATAACGAACTGTCCACTGCAAAATCCCAGCATTCCGCATTGTTCTGACATCTGCCCGCATGCAACTCTGATTAAATTATCAAAAAATCTTATACTTACATAATTGTCGTTCATAAAATCCTCGTAATAAAGTACAAAAAGTGTTTTGAGAAACTCCTCGTATAATACCGGCGTAAGGGAATGCACAGAATTTAGAGGCTCGCTGTCAAGAGGATCCAGACAGGGGATGAACTGTAAATATCTAAATCCATTGCTTTTGTAAAAGTTATAAGACTTTTTAATATGTTTCGCAGTAAAGGAAGTAACAACAGTTAATATATTAAACTCGATTTCGGCTTTTTCAAACCGTCTTGCAGTTTTAATAATTTTACTATGAGTTGGATTATGAATGGAGTCAACTCTTAAGTAGTCGTGCACTTCCTTATAGCCGTCAATTGAAAGTCCCACAAGAAAATTGTTAACTTTAAAAAATTTAATGAAATCATCGCTTATATCCAGTCCATTTGTCTGAATTGAATATGATATTTTAATGCCTTTACTATTGTGGAACTTAACTTTATCAATAAACAACTCGTAAAACTCCAATTTTGCAAGGGCAGGTTCACCGCCCTGAAATGCAAATCCAATGCTCTTAGTCGCATATTTCAGTGCTTGTTTTATGATATTTTCAGCTGTCTCATAATTCATAATTCCATATGATTCGTTGTCTCTACTTTGGGCAAGGCTATTATAAAAGCAATATTTACATCGCATATTACATAGACTTGATGCTGGCTTTATCAAAAGAGTAAGATGCTCCATAATCCTTCACCTCTCACATAAAAAATGAAACATAAACATTGTATAAACTTAGCAAAATCATTGACCCAATCAGTGCATTAAATAGTCCTTCAATATGCTTATGAACAAGTTTCCTGTTTAAATGTGTCCCTACAATTCCGCCAATAATAGCCGCAGGAATCATTAAAAGAAGCATGCTAAGTTCAAAAGTGTTTAAACCTGGTGAAACTGTTGTTGTAATAACTGTCGTAAGCTGTGAAAAGAAGATTGTAAAAATCGAGAAAACTGCGGCATCTTTTACCTGTAATGAAAATATTATGCAAATAATAACAATATTTATTGGTCCACCACCTATTCCTAAAAACGACGAAAGGCTTCCCATTAAAACACCGGCAAGAATCATTACGACTTTATTTTCCGTCTTGTAATGAGGATAGTATTTTCTAAAAAGGACAAACACAAAAAGCGCAATTAGCATGGAAGCTTGAATACCCTTTGCAATGTTATTTGACACATTATTTGATAGTAAATCAAACATGCTTTTACCGAAAAAACCCCCCAGAATAGAACCTGTTGAAAGCAATATTATCCTGTTGTCGAATTTAATACCTATTTTCAAATATTTGTAACATGATACTGTAGCCATTGATAACACTGTTATGGATGACAAAACACCTATGGTAGCTACATTATATGTGCCTATTGCATCTAGTGTCGGCTTTATTATAATTCCTCCACCAACCCCTGCAATTCCGCCAATTGTTGTTGCAAATAAAGTTACTAAAAAATATATTAATGGCAATCAGATACCCTCCGGATTAAATTTATAGAACACAATAATGTCATCCCTCATTTTTTTAAAATTTACAATTTCAACTTCTTGATAGTATAGCCCAAAATAATCAATTTTACAAATATTTAGTATATACTAGTTCACTTCGGATAGTTCCTGCATGCAACATATAATTATCATTTTCTCACGATTTTGTTTCTATAAGAAAAGATCTTGCCATATTAATATCTGGCAAATTGACGGTCAAATCATAAGCAACAAGATTAAACTCACACTTTGTATCCATTGATGGATAGTTTATTTTAACTGATACATCTTTTCCAACGAAATGGTTAAGCTTTATGTGGTATGTTGATTCTTCACTGCTTAATCTCCATACATTTAACAACATACGAGTTTTGCTAGTGTTGATGTAACCAATGCACGCCCATGTTTTCTTGTTGCAGATATTAATTATACCATCAGGATAAGTTGGTAAAGCATTGAGAATAAAACCGCGTTCGTTTTTGTAGAGTGATGATGCTTCCTTAATAAGTTTAAGGTTAAAATCATCCGCATATTCAATATGTCCTGAAAGCAACATAACACCGCACATGCCATTAATCATATTAAAAATTGTCTCTTCGCCATTTTTCATCGATTCAAAGTATCCTTGTGTGTCAAGAATGCCCGGGATCTCTCTTACATTAAAAAGCAATGGATATGGGTACGCCCAAACGCCATTATGTTCAGGCAGAAGAATTGCTGACTCGCCCTGGATAATTGATGGATAATAATGATATATTTCCTGATCACTGTTGCTTTCAAGATGGAAATGCTGCAAAATTCCATAATCCTGCCTCATTGCTCCCGAAGCACAATTCTCAAGAATAAGGCTAGGAAACTCTGATTTTAGTGAATCAATAAAGTTGTAGAAGGAATTTACATTCATTATTTGACCTTCAGCGGCACAGTCCGCTATTGTATCATCGCCAGTTCCCAAACACCCGTTATAATCATTTTTTATGTATCCAATTCCCAT
>JBBQKF010000162.1:0-5027 GCA_038326615.1 Saccharofermentanales bacterium
TTTTCTTGATTTTATCTTGCTCCAATATTTCACGTACAAATGGTCGAATAAGATCACTTTTTGCATCACGGTTCTTAATCATAGTTGGTTCATTGAAATCATCACACTCGATATATTTCTTTATGGTGCGATAATTATGTCCTGTTGCTTTTTCTATTTCCGTTAAAGATTTTCCTTTATCGAAAAATAGTTTTCGTATATAATGGGTTTGAGTAATTGTCAGCACGTCCTTTCACTCCTTTAAGTATTAGTCTACCTAAAAGGATATTTGATTGAGGTTGTACTGGCAATTACTTTTTGTATTTTTAATTGCCATTCATTGTATTTTTAGATTACCATAAACAGCTTAACAAGTTATATTGTGCTATCAAGCTTTCTAAACACATTGATTGTGTCTATTGCATCAAAGAAGCTAATGCTTTCCTGTTACATAGCAGTAGCTTCTTCGATGTTGCTCGTATCCATAGCAAAATTACTTGAACTTGTAGCGCCTATTGCTGCTATAAAAGCGACATGGATCAATATTCAATTTATCTTCACAACCATTGCATTGTTGGGATTAATATGTTTTCTAGTAGTAATATTTTATGAAAGAAAGTTGAGCCGTAACAAATTTATTTTTTTAGTAGCAGTACTATTTATCACAGCGGCTTTAAGTTGGGTCTATTATGATAAAATTTCACAAATAGCAAGCGTCTATGTAATCATCGTCATGTCCTTAAGTGTCAATTTGATTGTGTTTTTCAATCGAAACAATATTTTTCCTGAAATTGAACGCTCGCTGGATCATATTATTAAAGCGTTCAGAGAAAGTGTGGCAATTTTTGACACTCAAGGTAGTTTAGTAGATATGAAATTACTTGGACTTCAAGGGTCTGTCATTGCATTTGATACAAAGACAATGGCATCTTTTGTTGAACAAATTAATAGCGCTTCAAAAGAGTTGTCTTTAGAGATTCATTGTATTCAATCTTTAAAAAATGAAGCCTATGAAAAAGAAATAAAGATTGAGCGAAATGATGTTGTGAATTATTATGTTTTTAACGCAAGTATTATTAATAATAAAAGAGCTAAAAAGGTAGGCACGGTGTTCACAATAAGCGAAATTACTGAAAGCAAGCTTATTTCAATGGCACTTAACGAAAAATATTTTGAGCTTCAAAACCTTAACTTGGAACTAGGAAATTATATGAATATTGTTGACAGCCTTGAAGTGGAGAAAGAAAGAACTCAGATTGCAAGAGAAATAAATAGCACAGTGGGCCAAAAGTTAACAGAAATTCTTTCTGTCCTTGAAGTGATTAAATTGACTCAAAAGGAAGAGGCTTTGGTTTTTGATAAACCACTGAATGAAGCGATTGAAAGTTGTAGGGAAGTGCTTTCCGAGATCCGTGTTGTGGTGTCAAAGTTAATACCTGACAAAGAAAGGTAAAGAGGTTAAGCAAATTGATAAAAATTGCGATTGCAGATGATCAAATCTTATTTAGAGAGATGTTAAGTATTATGCTCGTCCAAGATTCTGAATTAGAAGTGGTTGGAAGTGCTGTTAATGGTGCCGAAATACTCGAAATTTGTAAAGAAAAAGCACCAGATATCGTGCTTCTTGACGTTAAAATGCCTGATTCAGATGGCATCTATGCGCTATTAAGAATTAAAGAGAACTATCCAAGTATAAAGGTGGTTATGTTAACTACTTTTGAAGAGGAAGATTATATTTTAAAGGCGTGTACACATGCAGCGGATGGCTATATCTTAAAAGATATAAAACCAGAGGCTCTAATTCATACCATAAAATGTGTAAGAGATGGCATGTTTGTAATGCATAAAAGTGTGCAACAATATATTGTAAAGCAGCTTTCGAAAATTGAAAAAGCGTATGAAATTCTTGAGGCAGCAGATGAACAATTTGATTTTGATAGCACGGACTTGGAAGTGCTAAAGCTTCTTTCTAGAGGTAAAAATAATTCTGAAATAGCGAAAGAAATTAATTATTCGGAAGGTACTGTAAAAAATAGAATTTCTAGAATGCTTGATATCACTGCGCTTAAGGATAGAACACAGCTTGCTATATTTGCACTGCGAAACAATATTATCTAAGCATCAATTCGGAATGGTGGCTTTTATAATGAATCCTTTATCTAATGAGCCGTAATCCAATGAACCGTTTAGCATTGTAACAATACGCGCCTTCATTCCTGAAAGGCCATAACCATGTATGATTTCGGAGCATCCGATACCATTATCGATAATATGGATTTCTAGCTGGGCATTATGGAACCGAAGTATAATATCTATTTTTTCAGCCTTTCCATGCTTAATTGCATTTGTGATCGCTTCTTGACACAATCGAATGACCGCATCATCGATTGCTTTTGAAAGTGTGGACGTCGCATTGCCTTGAATTATGAAATCAATATTTTGTCCGATTTTTCGAGTGTTCATTACAACGGTTTCAAGTGCTGTGATTAAGGGATTCATTGGACTTATGGATTCATTAAACGCATATAACAGCGCATAATCTGTTTGATTTTTTGCATCTTTTAAGATTGTAATCGCTTGAATCAATTTTTCCTTTGCCATTTTTGGATCTTTTTCTAAAGATAGCTTAGCAACTTCTAGGATAGAAAGCGTAAGGACAATGGAGTGTCCTAGAATATCATGTAGCTCTCGCCCTATGAAGTTCCTTGTTTTATAGATGGCAAGGCTTTGTTTTGTATCCACTCTTTTGCTTAATATAGCATTTGCGTTCTTAAGTGCTTCATTTTTATTGGATATATTTTGTAATGCATTTTCCTGGAAGGTTTTATCAGTGAAGCTCAATATATAGCCATTGTTTTTTCGCTTGTTTGTCAGTGCGGTCAGCGATAATTCAAAGTGCTTTCCCGTAGCTGAAATATAATCTTTCTTGAAGGCTATGTCCTGATCCTTTTGGTTTAAAACAGCTTTCAAAATTTCATTTGATTCTGACGTCATGAGACAAGATTGATTTTGCGCCACAACAACCATGTGGTGATTCATCAGAAAAATACCTTCGGGAATTTGATTGTAAACTTTTCGCCAGGCAATGTTTGAAAGGTCAAAAAAACGATATCGAAAGGTAGCAATTGCAAATAAGATCAGAGAAAGATTGCACGTTATAGGTGTAATATCAAATAATGGTCTAAAACCAAATAATGGTTTAAAGAGTTTCGCAACATATAAAATATTGATAACTAACGGAATGGCAACGGAAACTAATATAATCAGCGCTTGAATACGCTGGGCGCGTAATTCAAGAAAATAGTGATGGCCACAAAGAAAAATACCCATGAGCATTAAGGCATAAGTATAACCCTGATTCATATAAAATAAGGGGCCAAATGAATCCCTATAAAAGTCATAATAAGAATAAAACATCATATGAAGTGAGTTTGTCATCATTGAAATATAAAAAAAGAGAGATGGGATACACAAATAAAATATCAATTTGGTGCTAGGTAATTTCCCTTTTGCATAAGTAAAAGCAAAGGTGAAAAAGGCTGGTCCAAGAAAACAATTTCCTAAGTATTGGGTCACGATAAAAAACCACCGGACGTCTTCGGTGGGTGAAACAGTTTTGAAAATTTTGGAAAGTAACCAAATTAAAAGTAATCCTTCCACAACCATGTAGGTGTAAAGAAGTGCATTTTTACGTGCTTTTAAATAGATATAAAAATTAATACTGATTACAAAGATAATGGTGAATATATGCCATAATTCAATATAATAAATTTCGTAAGCAAGTTTTTCTGACATAACCATCACCTCAGTTCTATAGTTCCTTTTGTTGATTCTAACATATTTTAAAGAAACGTAACATTCTTTTTCAGTGGTTAAGAAATAAAAAATGATAACTAGAAGGAGTTTATCTATGAAGAAATTTGCGATTTTTTTGTTAATTTTATTGTGTGTCACAAACCTGTTTGGTTGTGGTGCAAAGCAGGTTAATGAGGAGCAGGAGCAACCTACAGTGGCGGTGACGGAAGCTGACGTTCCAGAAAATGTAGAAACATCAACAGCTGAGGTATCCAATGAATCAGAATTAGCATGGCCAGAAGAATACTCAAAATGGGGCGTACCACAGTTAGAAGTGGGTACCGTTATATTTTCTGACAACCGTAGCGGCGCGGGGCAGACCATGACGAAGGGCATCTTGGCGACTGTAAATATTGGTGGCATTACGTCTGAAGATTTTGCAGACTATGACAAAGCACTTGCAACAGCGGGCTTTATCAAAAGCACCGATTCTTTAGGAGAGGCTTTATCCTTTTATGAGAAAACGGTTGATGGCGGGCTAATAAAAATAACGACGAGTTTTAGCGACAACACGGCGACCATTGTAGCTGAAAATACTGCGGCTGCCGCAGAAAAACCAACTTCAGATGGAAAAACTTCTGTTTGGCCGAAGACAATCAAGGAAATTCCAGCGTTTACAGATGGCGATTACTTAGAGACAATAGAATTAGGCGGCAACATGTTTGCTATGACTTTCTTAAATGTAACAGACAAAGCGTTAGATGCTTATAGAAAAACGCTTTTAGACGCTGGTTTTGAAAAACAAGATGGAGACGATGAAGGCTATGCCAAACTCGGTGAGTCTGCAGCATACTCAATTGGTTTAATACTAGACGGAACGACATTACAAATTATTGCTGCGTACGGCACTTATTAAGCGGTTTCAGAAGTCTTATTCAGGAGGAAAACACATGAGAGGATACTTGAGACTACTGTTATTTGCACTTGTGGCTATAATGCTTACTGCTTGTGCACCAGCACCTATGACGCCACCCAAAATTGAAGGGGCTTCCATTGAAGATATGCCATTAACTGACAATATGTCAGATGCTATAAATGATGTTATGGATGCGCTTGGCTCAGCACCGGAGAATGTCATAGGATTTGGCATTGGTTTTAATAAACCTAAAGCGACGCCAATTAGTGCAGATGAAATTATAATGCTGCGCAGTTTGTATGAAACCGCTCAAAAAACTTTTTCATCTCCAGAATCG
>JBBQKF010000163.1:0-4738 GCA_038326615.1 Saccharofermentanales bacterium
TCCACTTCTTTATGAAGTTGCCTTTTAGAATCTCCTCTGTAAAACTTAGATTCACATCCTAGTTGTTCAAGTAGCCCTTTATAGAAATGTCTCGGTGTTAGTTTTGAATCTGCAAGGTACATGATTTCATACTTTGCAGGATCTAAAGTGTCACTGAGTTTCCTAATGGTGGTTGTTTTTCCTGTACCACATTCGCCTGTGACAACTGCAAAGAGCTGCCTTTCAGCCGCATAGGTTAGCCTTGAGATAATTTCAAGCATGGACTGAGAATCATACAGTTCTGAGGTGGGGAGATTCCTTGAAAAGGGTGTCTTTGTCATTCCAAAGTAGGCCTCAAACATGGCGTTCGCCCTCCTTTTGAAGGCTGCTATAGGAGATGGCCGATCGTGTCTTTTTTTCTTTGGCTTTAGACTGTTCCTCACAGGCTTTGAGCAGTCTTGAAGTTTTCGGTGACACCTCAAGTAAGTGTCCAGGAAGCGCTGCTTTTGGTCCCACTTTTGGACCAATGACAAGTTCTTTAGCCACAAATGGGGCCCTGTGTTCTGCTTCAACGGTTATTTCTCTTATATCCGACGGGTCAAAGATAATGGTTACCTGCTGGCCAATCAGCGAGGAGCCCACTTCGTACTTCTTGCTACTTAGGCTAATGCAGCCCGCTTTGTCTACCTTCCGCTTTTCTGAGTGCATAAAGGCTTCATGAACCTCAGCAGCGTCTATGTAGCGGATGGGTTTAATGTCTGACCTGTAAGCCATATCAGGGGTTTGGTTCCCTTGGAGCGAAGAGTGAGGTTTGTTCTGATAGGCCATATCAAGCCATGTCCAAAGGGATTTATTCAGTTCTTCAAGGCTTAGGGGTTTATCAATCCGCACTTCTTGTAGAAAAGCGTCGATGTTTCTATTGAACCGTTCTATTTTTCCAGTTGATTCTGGCGAATAGGGCTTTGCATAGATAAGCCTTATATCAAGCTTTGCACAGGCTCTTTTCATAAGGTCGTTGCGGTATTGCTTGCCGTTATCATAACTATTCCGAATTCAGCATAATTATGATTATCCCGAAGAAAAAACTATGCCGAAAGTTTTTTAACTACCGCATATTTGCTGAATGGCATCAGAGGATTATCGGCATAGTTTTTTTTCTTAATTCTCAGAGTCTGTATATTTGCGCCATCACATATTTGTCGTTCCATTTTTTATCAGTTGGTGAATCCAGCGCACTTTTCAGTGTTCTTGCCAAAGTATCCAGCGTGGCAAACGCGTAAAACCCTGATGTCGTAGATATGTTCTCATGCCCAAGTAATTGTTGGATGTGAGTCAGTGGGACGTCGCTTTGATATAAATCCATAGCCCGAGTCTTTCGTATCATATGACAATGCAAATTCTTGGGCATCTCGATTCCGGATTCTTCACATACTTTGCCATAACGTTTAAGCATTTTCTCAATGGTGTCTGAGGATAATCTATGTTTTTCTCCATATGTGATTGCAAAGAAAAGCGGTACATCCGCCTGACTATTAGGATGGAACTCTCTTAAATAGCGCTCTAGATGTGCTTTTGTTTTCTCCATCAGCGGTATGTTTCGGTATTTCCTTCCTTTTCCGAAGATGGTGATGTACGGAACACTCGAATATACATGAAGGCTGTCGATTTTTAAATCGATGATTTCCTGGACTCTCGCTCCAGTATCATACATCATTATCAGTAGCATCTGATTTCGACGTTCAGTTTTCTTGGATGATTTTGGTGCGGCCAACAATGCCCTCATCTGCACTTTTTCAAAGTATTCAATAGTGTGGAATTCTACTTTTAATCTTTTGACACTGCATGCATTCAGATATAATGGCATTATTTTGTCATCTTCACCAGATGCAAATTCCATAAGTGAATGAATCGATGCAAGACGGAGATTACAGGTTTTAGGAGATAGATTTTTAATGTTTAGCAACCAGCCCAGATAATCATTGATGTTTGCACGTGTAAAATTGGAAAAACTAATATCTTTCCTGCCGCAATTTTTCTGCTGCTCCAAGTAATCTATGAACTGATTTAATCCAGTTCTATATGAAGAAACAGTGTTATGACTAGCCTTTCGTATATCAGGAAGGTAATGATCGACATATTCTCGTGCTTTTTCCCAAAATAGAATACTCTCAGACTTATTCTTCATCTGGCACCTCCGGTAGAATGTCTCCAGTAGATACAGATAGCTCTTGATAGGTAAGATAAAAATCAGGAACAAACCGAAAGTAATACAATGTACTTTTTACATCCTGATGTCCCATATATCTCATAAGATATGGAAGCATGACATTTACATCAATACCTTCTTTCGCCCAGCGATTCAGGTTAGTCCATGCAAAGTGATGACGAAAATCGTATGCACGAACTCTTATTCCCGCCGGAAAGTCAGGAAATGCTTTTAACCAGAAGCATTGAAAATTTCTTGAAACCATACTTGGCTTATAAAAAGTAATTGCTGTATGTGGAAAGAAATATATTCGTTCTGGAAATATAGCTTTGACAGACAGATCATAAGTATGAAGATAATTTGAAAGATCTTTGTTAATATAGATGCGTCTGCTTTTCGGGCCTTTTGATTGTATAACGTCAATAAAGCATTGTTCTAAATGAATATTTATACAGGTGAGAGTTCGCGCTTCTTTAGGGCGCATCCCACAGCAATACAGTAACCGGAATAGAGTAGGTACTACGAGTTCTCTTCCGGGGAATGATTTGTGGCGCTGAATCCGATCGCATTCTTCAAAGAAAGTCTCGATTTCTGTCTCACGAAAAAAATAGGGTGGTTCTGGAATCAATTTGGGCATTCTTTTAGTTGGTACAATATAAGCCTCGGTAATTCCAATAGAATGCAAGTGTCTTCCAAATTCTCTAAGCACTGCAGTCGTCCCATATAAGGAACCTGGTGTATCAGAATACTCATCAAGGAATGATATAACACTATTTTTGCATGGAATACGTATATCTACAAACAACATCTCTGCGTATGAAATGTACTTCATTAAGTAATAAGCTGGACTGTCATAACCATATCCAATGGATCGCTTATAAATCAAAAAAATATCAGCTTTCTCCCTTAGGGTTGATTCCTTAAGATTCATGGGGTCTACCTCCCTTTGGTAGCGGAAGTGTACAATTTGCAAGCTTTGTATCTTCTGTAGTAAGATATATCATGGCACTATTGGGATTACCGTGTCCTAAAACTGCTGATATCACCGACAAAGGAATTCCCTGTCGTAACAACCTAGAAGCTATACTATGCCGCGTAATCCTAGTCCCATATATGCGGCCCTCACTTTTGATGTCAGATTCATTTGCTGTATTAAAAAGAATTTTATAGCAGGCTGAATGACCTGAAAGTGGTTTAAATGGTGCGTTCTTTCCTAAGAAAATGAATTCTGAGTCAGTCACTGGACGCTCGTTAAGCAAATAGTCAGCGATAGCATTTCCAAATGAAGCTTTGAGCGGAATATACAATTTTTTTCCAGTTTTTTCTTGCTGGATGTGGATATGATCGTGTTCCCAATCAATGCAATTCAGTTTGAGATTACAAATATCAACGGCGCGAATACCTGTTTCGAGTGCTAGTAGGGAAATAGCTTTATCTCTTGATGACTTTTTCGATTTCTGAAGATAGTTTATAATACGTTCGTGTTCTTCATCACTGTAAACTTTAAGAATATCTCTTTTCTTAGGTAGATGTTCTGGAAGTTCATGTTCAAAACGATTTGTACTTTCACTCATTTGCAAGAACAGCCGTAATCCTGGAAGGTGTGCACCTAAACTTGTTGCCGTATAGTGTTCCTTACAAACCAGAATAATAAAAGCGACCACATCGCCTTCCTGTATTTGTGTGATTGACGCATACCCTTTATATTCAATAAATTCAAAAAAATAGCTTAACAAACGATGATAACCTTCACGGGTGTTCGGTTTTAAACCTCTTTCTATCATAAATGAATCAAACCGTTCCTTGTGAATGCGTAATTCATCAGACTTTAACCGATTTTCAGCCTTTACATTATTTGTTGACCAATCAACAACACCGGTCTTGATGTATGATTCAATGAATTGAATACATCGGCTGTGTAAACAATAACGTGAATGGCAGTATTCACTAGTTCCTGGATGATTGCTGTCTAATACAAAAGCCTCGCCAAGGTCTGTTGCATAGCATTCATCGTTTCGGTTGCTGGCAAGTTTTTGCAATCTAGCAAAAATATGCTTATAGATTTTAACTGTTCCATCTGCAAAATTTGCATCCCGCATTGATTTTAGAACTACTTCAATTAGGTCGTTAAGTTTCTTTTGTTCTCTCATCTGAGACACCTCCTAGTTTTAATAAGATGATGGTCTCAAATCAAGAATAGAAATGCAAGGAAAAACTATGCCGATAATCCTCTGATGCCATTCAGAAAATATGCGGTGGTTAAAAAACTTTCGGCATAGTTTTTTCTTCGGGATAATCATAATAGACGGCCTTAGGTGCCCCGTGATGAAGGAGTGCATCTTTAAAGGCATCCTTCACAATGTTTTGGTTCAAGCTATCATAGAAAGCCGCGTGGAGCACGTACCGCGTTGCATCATCGAGGAACACCACAAGATAAACCTGTTCAAACTTGCCTTTTGGCCCGATGGCAAGCATTGGGCCATACTTGATGTCTGAGTGCCACAAGTCATTTCTATTTTTCGCTTGAAAGCGTCTTGCGGCAAGCCCACCACC
>JBBQKF010000164.1:0-4732 GCA_038326615.1 Saccharofermentanales bacterium
GATCGAATCGTTCTGATTATTAAGATTTGGACAAATTGGGATGCTGGTATTATCTTATATCTTAAGTTTATCCAGATTATTCACAATTATACAGAACTGTTGATAGATATCGTTCTCCCGAATCTGGAAGAATGACAATTATATTTTTATTTTTAAACTCTGTGCGATGACTTATTTTTAATGCTGCAAATACAGCTGCACCAGAGGAAATTCCGACTAATAAACCCTCCATCCTTGCCAATTCACGACTGGTTTGAAAAGCTTCATCAGTTTTAACCTGGATGATCTCATCTATTACTTTTAAATTTATTATCTGTGGTATGAACCCCGCTCCAAGACCTTGTATTCTATGCGGACCTGGAGTGCTTCCCGACAAAACAGCCGAATCAAAAGGTTCAACTGCAATAATCTTAACATAAGGATTCCGTTTCTTTAATACTTCGCCCACACCTGTTATAGTACCTCCAGTCCCAACACCACAAACAAAAACATCAACATTACCTCCTGAGTCTTTCCATATTTCTTCTGCTGTCGTTGTTCTATGGATCTGTGGATTTGCAGGATTGTTAAACTGCTGGGGAATAAACGAATTGTGTGTAATATTATGCAATTCTTCTGCTTTCTTAATAGCGCCCTTCATTCCTTCACTACCTGGTGTCAATACTATTTCTGCACCTAATGCTTTTAACAGATTCCGGCGTTCAACACTCATTGTTTCAGGCATGGTCAGGATTAGGCTGAAACCCTTCGCTGCAGCAACAAACGCTAATGCAATTCCTGTGTTACCACTTGTTGGTTCTATGATGACAGTATCTTTTTTCAGTAATCCTTTTTTTTCAGCGTCATCGATCATAGCATAACCAATTCGATCTTTAACACTACCACCTGGATTAAAATATTCCAACTTGGCTATAATCTTTCCTAACGTCTTATTATGATGATTGAAATTTGAGAGCTCCAATAATGGAGTATTTCCGATCAGGTCTGTGAGTTTTTTTGCAATATGTGACATGTTTTAATTGTTAATTATATCACAGGATTACTTACCCTGCGTTTCCCCAATATTCTGTAATAAAATCATTTTTAAATAATTATGGTATTTTATCATTTCAGATATTATATTCTATATAATCAATTAATCCCTTACGTACGGCGAACCTTATTAATTCCGTGATGTTATTAATTTCAAGCTTCCTGAAAATATTTTTTCTATGTGTTATAACTGTATGAAAACTAATGTGCTTTTTCAGTGCTAT
The DNA here is from genome assembly GCA_038326615.1 of Saccharofermentanales bacterium. Classification (GTDB taxonomy): domain Bacteria; phylum Bacillota; class Clostridia; order Saccharofermentanales; family UBA5734; genus JBBQKF01. The sequence goes on from JBBQKF010000164.1 coordinate 1,257, forward strand.
ATCTTTAGTTGAATGGCCATCTGCAATCAATTTTACTATTTCTATTTCAGATTGGGTAAGGCAGGACATTTCAGTAGACGAATTCTTATTCTCGCTTAATTCGATGATCATATCAAGGATTTGATCGCTGAATTTTTTCCTTTTTTTAACAGCCATTTCAATGGACAAAAGCAAATCTACCTTTTCATCTGTTTTTAACGAAATATTTTTAATGCCTGATTTCAGAAGTTTTCCCAGTTCTCCCAGTGTTAACTGGTTGGTAAGAATTAATACTGAAAGTTTTTTATAGTCCTTTCTTAGTGATTTTAAATCATCCGGACTATCATAATCAATAAGGTTAATATCAGTTATAAGCAAATCAGGCAAATTAAGCTGTAAAAGTTTTATCAGAGTATATTTGTTATCAGCAATACCACATAATACGTACTTATTTTCTTCTTTAATAAGACGCTCTAGTGACTCAACAATCAAAAATTGTGAGTCGGCAATTAATATTTTAAGTTTAGTTTCCATAATCCACTACAGAAGTACTAAAAACGTGTTCTTCAAAGGTAGTACTTATTAAAGATTGAAAATATTTCCAGCCTGTCATATTTTTTCACTCCCTTAGTCATCTCTGATTTAGCAATATAAATAGTCTATTCAGAATGGACATAACTTATATTTATTAATATTAATTAAAAAACTATATATCAAATCAATGTGATGTAATTAAACTCTAATTATATCATTGGATTTACATTAAATTTTTCATAAAGTTTCCGGTATGATGAATAACTTAAATAATAATGTATAGCTTTGCAACAAATTGAGAATGTATTCTGTTAGAATATTAATGAAGAAGGTATTTTCCATATCCCTTTCACTTTTAATGATAGCCGCAATGCTGCACATTTCTGTTGCAACGCACTATTGTGAAGGGAAAGAAGTGGCTACAACAGTTTCGCTTACAGGGAAATTAGCTTCTTGCGGTATGCATTGCTCAGAAGAAGAAATGCCTCTTCAAGGGACATACTTTACCAATCATTGCTGCGAAGACACTATAACATTTAGTGGAATCAGTAGTAATTACTCACCAACGTATTCTTATGTATCCGAAACATTTCAGTACAATTTTCAGGTTTTGGCAATTTCTGTTGAGATATCAGCAAAATCCCAGACAGATAAAAATCTTTTATATACAAATGTAAGTCCTCCAGGGGTTTTGATGTCCACCAATGTGGACCTCTCCAACATTTGTGTATTCCGTATTTGATATTTTCCTTTCTCTCCCATTTCTGCAAATGAGATCTAAATCTCATTTGTCTTACTCTATTTGTTTCAATTAGTCTTAACGTATTTACAATTTAATATTCAATACAATGAAAATATTTAAAATATTTCTTACCGTATTTTTTGCGGTCATGATAGGTGTAACAACATCTGCCCAGACTCATGACCATAGTAGTATGAACAAAGCTTCCTCAAAAACCGAGACTTTCAAAGTTTTTGGCAAATGTGACATGTGTAAATCACGAATTGAAAAAACTGTTAAAGCAGAAGGTATAACTGAAGCTGCATGGGATGCCAAAACACAGATGCTTGTGGTAACTTTTGATCCTTCAAAAACAAGTAAAGATGCGTTAAGTAAAAAACTTGCCACAGTTGGTCATGATACTGAAAAGTACAGAGCAACCGGTGAAGTTTATGCGAATCTGCCTGGATGCTGCCAATATGAAAGAGCCAAATAATTAGTAAATTTTTTTTATGAAACCCACATGATTGATCCTTATATAATCCGATCTCGGATCCGCGAAACAAATCAAGCAGATATCAATCACTAACAATCATGTGTGGTTTCATAATAAATCAAACAAATAAATATTGAAAAATGAAAAATGTAAAATTAGCATTTGTATGTTTTGCACTTAGTGCAGTCATACTCTCCTCATGCACTAAGGATGATGGAAGCAATAACTCAGATAATTCACCGGTGAATTACGATGCTCTATATGTCGTAAACCGTGCAAGTAACTCTATATCGGTAATTAACACTTCTACTGAAAGAGTCGAAAAAACTATTAGCCTTGGTTCACCGGGGACTATGATGGGAGGCGGGATGATGAGCGGCAATTCAACCTTTAATAATATGTGGCCATATCATATTTCTCTCTCCCCTGATAAGAGTAAACTGGTCATAACTGAACCGGGAATGGATTTTGACGGTGGATATGAAATGATGATGAACACTTCATCTCAGGGAAGTAACGGGGATATTCATTATCAACATCACAATGGAAATTCTACGACAACTACAACTGAAATAATGCAGATGCAGGGCAAGATTTTGATTCTTGATGCAGTTACTGGGGACCTGCTTGAAGAAATCAGCTTGGAAGGGATGCCATATGATGCGATCTTCTCTCCTGACGGAAAGGAGATATGGACAGCACTTATGATGCCTGTTGGAAAAGTAAATGTGTTTAGTGCGGATTCCTACAATCTATTAAATTCTGTAACTGTAGGCAATATGCCTGCAGGAATTACATTTTCAGATGATGGTAAAAAGGTATTTGTTGCAAATGGAATGTCAGGCTCAATTACTGTAATTGATGCTGTTACGAAAATGATTTCTGATACTATAAATACCGGACAGGGTACGGTAGGTGCATTTCCCGGAATGCATGGAATGATGTACATCGATAATGAAAAAACTCATTCTATTGGTATTGTCAATACTATGAATAACATGATGTCAGATTCAATTCAGGTTGGATTTACTCCGGGAATGGTTGGAAGAAATTCTATGATGAACCAACTATGGGTTTCGGATCCTCTCGGTGCTAAGATTCATTACTGGACTCAAAATGGAAATGCTTACAATTATGGAGGATCAGTAACAGTAGGAAGCGGTGCGGGCGCAATGACATTTTCTCAAGACGGCAAAACATGTTATGTTGCAAACCAGGATGATAATTCGGTTTCAGTTGTCAATGTAGCTGAACTTAACGAGATGATGAGAATACCTGTAGGCGAAAAGCCCAATGGGTTAATTATAAGGTATCAATAATAGAGTTTAACAATTCGAATAATTCAAAAATGAAAATATTTGAAATTTTTACCACAGCAACAGGCATACTAGCATTAAGTACTGCTTTATCTGCCCAACATGATCACTCAAGTATGGGATCAAATTCCAATAGGAACAGTAACATTTACATGAATCAACATACTAATATGCCAATGCTTCCTCCCAAAACTGAAACTCTTAAAGTATGGGGAAAATGTGAAATGTGTAAAGCCCGGATCGAAAAAATAGCATTGGCAAGTAGCGTTTCAAGCGCTGATTGGAATGCTAAAATTAAAGTACTTACAATAGTTTACGATCCAAATAGATCAGATCTGAATTCAATAAGCGACAAGCTTGCAAAGGCTGGCCACGACACGGGTCTCAGAAGCGCTAAAGATAAAGCTTATAATGCCTTGCCGGATTGTTG
>JBBQKF010000165.1:0-4704 GCA_038326615.1 Saccharofermentanales bacterium
GATGCATGATATGAAATCAGTGACATCAAAAGAAAACATTGAAAGCAGTGACTAATGAAAACGTGTATCACAAATAAAAAAAGAACCCCGCAAACCTTTTAAAATCAAGGTGTGCAGGGTTTTTAGTTTCTATTCCCACTCTGTCACATTGTGCATCTCATGCGTCCAAACCGTTGAAATTTGAAGCGATTTATATCCCATTTCTCACACGTATCACGTGTTTCTGTGGCATCACGCTTTATTTGTACGCTTTTTGTACGCTTTTTAAATAATCTGATTGAATAAAAGCGTTGCTTTTATAGCAAAATAATTGACAAGCAGTTTCTTTAATTCAACATTTGCTTAAGCAATAATTCAATAATTTTACTGACTTCTGCTCTTGTGGCATTTCCACGTGGATCAAATAAGTTACCTGTTTTTCCAGACAACAGGTTCTCATTATATTAGGCATCTCCTAAATCTATAAAAGAAACTCTAATTACATCGTTAATTATGAGGTCCTTTTTTAAGTTCTATACATAACTATTCATACATTTTAAAAATTAGTTGAAATGGATTCTTCCATACGTCCAGCACGAATAATATAGCCTATATAAATCAATCATTTCAAATAGTTCACGGTGTTCTAGAATTTCAACTTGTCCTTTTGAAACTTTTCCCAAGTCTCGTATTTCCTTCTAAATCGAATTTCAATAATCTTATCTTCAAATATAAAACTGTTAGAGTTCCTGTACAAATACTTCATATGCTCTTCATACAATTCTGATTTAGATATTACGAATTTCCACTCACACAACTTATCCTTATTTTTATTTGGATAGACATAATCATAATTTTTATAGCTTTTAACTTTCAACAGTTGATTTGAAATGCCTTCAATGATATTTTTGTAGCCAGAAAAACCAAACCTATATCTTCGACTAAATCCGCGCTTTGTTTTATAAATCTCAATCGTATTAAATCCATCACCATCCATCATTCCACGAATGAAATGACTTAAATATTTTCTTGGAACTTGTTTATGCGTTGGAAAATCAAGGTCATAAGTCTTATTCTCTTTTACACCGAGTTTTTTAAGGTCCTCTACTAATTCTTTAGATACTATACGGATTATTGATGAGGTACCAGAATTACAATGGTCAATTTTCCCGTTAAACTTCAGCAAGTATTTTAAGTTCTCTAAAATATAACGGTCTTTATTAATGAGTCCAATCGCAAAAACATTCCTCTTTGTAATACAAGCTTCTGCATAAATCAAACCCAAGAAGTATGCTTTATCAGCAGAATTTATTTTCTTAAAATATAGTTTGTCATAACTGTAAATATTACGATAATCTTCATTTGTCTTAATACCATTATGTTTCAAAATCTGATTGATCTCATACAAAGAAAATATAGAATTATATTTTTCAATCAAGTCCTTTTTAGTAACTTTTTTGTCACGATAATCTTCAATAAGTTCACGCTCGTAATTTTCAAAATTTTTAGTTCGTTTTCTTATGTGATTGTATCTTCTGTCCTCTTGATACTTAACTATACAACTCTTTTCTTCACAATGGTCTTTCTCAATAGTGTCTTTTCTTCTAGAGTGTTTCCTAAACTCAATTTCAAAGTCAGAATTGCAATAATCACATTTCACTAGAATTCTAGTGCGGCTAAGCTCTGGTAAGTCTGCTGCAAACACGTGAATAAAATCATGCTCATTGCTTATAGAATAACCTTTATTTCTATAATAAGCTCGATTAATATTTGTAATTGCAACTTTATATTTAATCTTTGAGTAAATCACATAACACCTCATTTGACCACAATCATTATTAACTGCTAATATTATACCCATTTTACACTTGCATACAACCACTCTCAAAAAGTTTCCACCATTTTATTGTTTGTCACCCATGAGTCATTTTCGAGCGTCTTGATATGAATTTATTTCATTCGGATGGGTAGTTCCTTCACAGTATTTTTTTACAATTTGCATTGCAATGTATCCTTAATCGCTGTGCGATGGACGCTGTGACTCACCTTCAATAAAGCTACTGCGGATGTTTTTGTATATATCCACTTCTACCTTCACACCTTTCGTCCTCCTGTAAAATAGCTACACTCATTTTACAAAATTTTTATTGTCAGGTGGTAAACTTATTCGAGATCCAAAACCGCTCAAGAGGTACACTTTTATAGTATCATTCAAAGTGACTGTCAAGCATGAATCCAGCGTACAGTTTGCATCTTAAATTTACTCGGTAAAATTATTTGACAAGGTTGGCGTCTCGTGATAAACACCGCTGCTACCAACCCAATGGTATTTCAATACCAAATACATCAAATGTTAAGGTTCAACTACATGGACAGAAGTAGGACAGGACAGACTCAATAAATTTCAATACATCAAATGTTAAGGTTCAACGAATGGGAAAAAAGGTCATGAAGGAACAGGCGGCATTCACTGAAGTTTAATAAACTTCCTGAATGCCGCCTTTTTTATATTTAAAGCTCTATTTCTTGAAATTAACAAGTTATATTTAGTACAAACAGAAAAAAGCATCCCTCATAGCTAAGTGATATTTCACAAAGCAAAAGAACGTACGCTCTTTTGCCTATAACGATGCTATGCTTATTAGAACATGGAAATAGAGATGATTAATAAACAATTTGAAATTGTAAATCCCAAAAGAGTTCAGATGCTTTGTCAAGTATCCAGAAAAGAGTCAATTTTTTCTTCCCCTGTGGAGGGTCTAATCGTATTTTCAGTAGCTTATTAGAAAGACTGCATCTACCCTCTTCATGATAACCTTCACGTTATCGTTTGTGATTCACTGTATACACAATCGATTAATAAAATTTGCTATTTGACGCTGTCCGTTATTATTTAATTCAAATCCAAAAGCCTCATCATTAGTTTTTCCTTCTGTTGCTGCATGTTTTCTTTTTGCGATATTCTTCCTCAATTTCAAATAATTTCGTCAAACGTTCAACACATTGCACTGAAGAATTTAAATTTTGTAGTTTCAGTTGTAGACTTATCTATTTTCTCCATTTCGGTTTGGATAAAAAATTTTATAATCTTGAGTGTAATATTTTTGATTAACACCTAATCTATCTATAAAATGCTCCCAATTAAAGCCTTTATCTGTTATAAAAACTGTGGTCTTTCCATCTTGAGATATGTTTTGCATGCGAATCGTTCTTTCACCAATTTTGTACGAGGTATCTAATTTAGTATTTGTCCCTTCCCAAATTATTCCGTTTTTACCCATCCAGTAACTCGAAAATAACTTGTAAAACTGGTCAGCTTCAGATTTGTTATCGAAATAATAATTTGAAAGTGCTTTTAAATACACGGCAGATGACGGTGAAAATGAATCCGACATCCTGAGTTGGGCATCAATTTCGTATTTAATATAGGGTGAATAGTCAACGTCTAGCATTTCGAAAGTAGCACGATTATCCAAATAAATTAATTCTCTACCTAGGGTTAAACTTGAACCTGGACTGCCAATAGTTTCTTCTCCTAAACCGTAAAGCATATCATCATTATCTCTTAACCACTTAAAGAAATCATGCTTTGAGAGTTTGTAAGAGATTGCTTGTCCGTCTTTTCCAACAAGTGTAGGTGGATTTTTGTAGTAAAGTTTAAACATATCATTGGTCCATGTGATTAAATCATATTTTGGTACAGTATAAACCACATCACCTGTTTTTGAATCGATTTTAGCTGTTACACCAAGCATTAAATCATTAGGGTGCGTGTTCCAAGGTGAAGGAATCATTTCAGGTGTAGCATACCCACCAATTCCGTATTTGGCGATAAACGCTTTTTTACTTGACTCTGTTGAAATACTATCACTTTTAAAATCAAAATCCGTCAAACGCCCTTTGTCGACCGTTTTGGATGGGTCTGGCGTCGCAACACCAGGGATAGAAATCTTGTTTTCTACAACTGCAACTTTAGTTATAACTGTTTTATCGACACCACGAATATCAATCACGTAATTTCCTATGCTTATATTGGCTTTATCTGTACTATAAATTTTCAGTGATGAGCCATCTTTACTCCATTCATTGAAACCTGAAGGAAATACCTTACCAGAGTAAGATATGATATATACAAAGTTAGCTAACTCTTCTTCTGTAAGGGATCTGGTAAACTTTAATTCTAAATATTTATTAGAGTTTGCCCCAAAAGACACTATCTCTAGTGGAATGTTGTTCAAATCTCCATATTTTCCCAATTTTTGACCAAGAGTAATTTCAAGACTATTTATTTTAATCTTTGAAACGGAAGTCCATATTGCCTCAAATGCCTCTTTACGGGTAAGATCCTTATCTTCTATAATTAATCCTTTTTTACTTGCCGTTTTCAGTACATCGTTGTAATCATACGAATAGTTAAGCAGATTAAGCATAACTGCTGCTAATTGTTTACCTGACACTGATGCACCTGGCCGAAACGATCCATCTGGGTAACCTCCCATCCATTCATTTGTTACTGCAAACTGAATAAAAGGTACAGCCCAATTAGATATCTTCAGTTTATCAACAAAGTTAATGTTAAGAGCGCTATTTAGTGTCTGCCGATTAAATCTCTATAGCCTTGAAATCAGCAAATCTTTTTCGATAATTTAAAATTTGAAAAATTAGCGCAAAAAGTACTCGCGCTTGAATCTTAAAAAGATTCGTCACGAATACAGATAATGCTAT
>JBBQKF010000166.1:0-4651 GCA_038326615.1 Saccharofermentanales bacterium
ATGTCGCTATATTTTCGGAACTTCAAAAACTTGAAGGTGTTGGACTTGTTGTTCCAAGTGGAGAAGAACATATGTACTATGCTGCTATGAATTCTAAGGCTTGTCGACTAACGTCAGCAGGGCGCCATTATTGGAGACTCGTAAAAGAGGAAATAATTTAATTCCAGTAATAAAAAAGGATCTCCGATTGGAAGTCCTTTTATTTTAAAAAATTGCACTTTGGTGAAATTGATGTGTTGAACTGATATCCCCGCGTATTCAGTGAAGCAACTTTCAAGGCAATTAAATTAATATCAGTGCAAAGCGCCTTTGCAATTTGCTCAATGTCATACCCATCATGTGCTAAGGTCAAGATTTTATCATCCGGAAGAAGAATTTCTGATGCAAATAAATTGGCTTCATATTCAGGCCGACTTTTCATATCATAAAGCATGAATTCTTGTAAGCAAACTCTTTTGGCTAAATCTTGATGCAGGATATCATGGCCAAGCTCGTGAGCACAAACAAGCGTTTTGGAGTAAGAGTCAAGTTTTTCATTTATGACAGCAAAACGATTCTTCTTTAAATATTTGTACATTCCTTTCAAACTTCCAAGGTCTGCATAAAAGACCTCAACTCCAATGGCTTTAGATAATTCAAACGGATCCCGGGTATCATATTTTTTAATAAGTTCATGAGCAACAGTTTGAATATAATCTCTATTTGGCATGATAAATTCACCTCCCCCAGCATAACAAGTATAACAAATAACCTGTCCAAAAAAACGGACAGTGATTACTCATTAGCATCGCTGTTTTTTTTGTATTTTTTGGGAGTGTATTTTTTGTTAATATCTTTAGCCTTCCAATACATCTCTGTTATGGCTCTAAATACTTTATCTTTGTCTTCTTCGCCCAGTTCTCCACCTGCAAATAATCCGCCGAGTTCTTCAACAAGCAATTTAGCATCTTTTTTTCCACGCGGGCCATATTTGGATGCTGCTTCTACGATAAAATTGTCTTCTTCTTTCATGAGCGCTTCGATTGTGGTGCTTAAAGCAACGCACAGTTTATTTAGAATAGCCACATCCTTTGGATATCGCTGATTGCTTTCATAGTTCTGAATTGAACGCAATGATAGCCCTGTCTGATTCGCTAACTCCTGTTGGCTCAATTTTGCCAAATTCCTGAGTTCCTTAATTTTATCACCAAACAACATGACTTAGACTCCTTCCTGTTTTGTGCATTTAGCATGCAATATGTTCATAATATTCTGATTGACAAAAGAACATATGTTCGAGTATAATTTGATTATCAAACATGCAACTTCGTTCGCAATAAATATACCACTACTTGTTGCCAAGAGTCAACATGAAATATAAGGAAGGATTGATGCCATGAGAAAGGAAAGCAGAGTAATGAAGCAATGTGGGTTAATGTTTAAGGGATTGAACGTTGATCGTAATTCTGTTCTGCATAAAACAAAATTGCTACTCAAGATATATAGACCCGTTGTTTGGTCAACGTCAAACCGTGTTTTTGAAGTTTTAGCTGTTGATCATATTATGAAAGGAGTATTAGTAATAACGCCTATATGTTTAAAAATGGTTTTATGAGGTCCTTCATTTGCTTTATAGTGTCAATCCTTAAATCTGCTTCTTTTTTTGTTGTGGTTGTGTATGTGTAAAGGATATCTATAACTCCTTTTAGTAGGTCGGTATCTGAAATCTCATTAGTTCCTAAACCGAAATGGCTTTCCTGTGATATGAGGTTCATATTGAAAAGAGTTTTATTATATATATGGAGTTTGAAATACTCACTATAGTTTGTGGTCAAATACCTTGTTAGTGCACTTAAGCTTCGAGCAGAATGAGTTAGTGCTGTTTTGCATGAAAGAGTCAATTCTATTTTACTTATATCGATGCTGTTAATACATATTTTTTTCCCGTCTCTACTAAAAGCAAGACCATTATTGATAGCCACTACAGCCTCATTTAACATGTTTTGTACTTTTTCATCTGTATAATCAATGTTCGAATTAGATTTTGAGGGTGATAAGTGAAAAAAATAAATATACATTTTGCATTCTCCTTTTGTGTTAAACCAATTTTAATAATATTATAGCAGACAGTCAAAAAAAAGTACAGTTGAAATTATTTAAAATTTATACCGAATACATATTGACAAAAGCACAGTCTTAGTATAAATTATTAAATATGAATAGATAACATCAACTGGTTATATAAATGTATGTTTATAAAAATCAAAATAAATTGAAAATTGGAAGATATGGTTTCGATTTTCATAAGTAACGCAGAGGAGAATAATAAGTGAAAGACTATTTAGTTTCAATTAAAGTAAAAAACTTCGGGGAAAAAGTAGTTAGGGAACAATCAATTGAACGACAAGAGATTAATGTTTATGCAGATTCTGACAATGTTTATGAAGCATTAAGTAAGGGACATAACGAACTGGTTAAGATACTTTTGGGTGATAAGTCAGAACAGTCTATTTCTTTTAAGTTGTCAATAGAACAAGAAGTAAAGTTGAGATACCATGATATAACTCAAGATAAATTGGTTACGGATATTTGCATAAATAGGGAAAAGCTTTGGTCTAAGCTGATTGAGATTTTCAGGGCAAACAATAAAAACTGGAATATAGATGAAATTGAAGCTGCTATATTATCACTTCAAGAATATTTTTCATTGGATTATCCCAAAGAACAATTTTTATCAATTCAGAAGTATTGTCGAATCATTGATAACTTACTAAGGGTATCACTCAATTACAATTCTTTAATAAAAGATGGTAAGACAATTGATAACGGTGGACTTTTATTTATAACAAAAAAAATAATGGAGATATTTCTGGCCTTGGGTATTTCAGAATGATCTGTTGAATAGAAAGGATTGATGCCATGAGAAAGGAAAGCAGAGTAATGAAGCAATGTGGGTTAATGTTTAAGGGATTGAACATTGATCGTAATTCTGTTCTGCATAAAACAAAATTGCTACTCAAGATATATAGACCCGTTGTATGGTCAACATCAAACCGTGTTTTTGAAGTTTGTGAGAGCGCTGAAATGTACTGTAGTAGAACAATGGAGGAAGCGCTTGAGTATCTGGCGAACTACGCCCCAGATAACGAACAAGAAAGATTTTCAGAGAGAGTGAAATCTCTTTTTGAAACACAGTGGCTGATTTTGTTAATAGACAATACCATGAACAAAATTTATGAGTATCCTGATAACGGCAAATTGTATCATGAAGTACTCAGTAAGCAATACTTGACCGTTTATAAATACACAGAGTATGAAATGTTGGAAATACTAGGGCTTGAGCGGAGTACATATTATGACAAAAAGAAGGAGGCTCTCGACTTATTCGCAATTTGCCTTTGGGGATATACGATTCCTTCAATGCGAGGTCTGCTTGGCATTGGTGAGGGATCACTTGAAGTACCAGATTTCTTTCAAATCATAAATGACCCGACAAACTCCCGACTATAACCCGATAAAGTTCCGACTAAGTCCCTACTGTATTCCGACAATGGACATGTTACACTGACTATGCTGGTGAATTATGGTATAAAATAATTGAATATTAATTTGAGAAAACCTCAAAGCCAATTTGGTTTTGGGGTTTTTTAATACCTATTTTTCGTAGCAAAGAGACAAGCACAGCTGGAGGGGATTCTCACTCCTGACCGTGCTTGTTTACTATACAAAGGCGAGTAGAGCCGAGTTTAACAGAAATGTTAGTCTCGGCTTTTTTTCTGCCCATTTTTAGGAGGTCACATGAAAAAGTCAGTGCAAGATTTTCAGATAAGATGCCGAGCTCCTCCATTTTCTGATGTTGATGCAGCCAATCAAAAATCAGAAAAGGAGGAAATACAAATGGCAACAATGAAAAGAATTCCAAATTACAGAAAGATGTATCCAACGGCAAGTGAAGAGGTGATTGAAGTGTTAAGGCAAGGAGAGAGAAGGCTTCGATATTTAGAATATGACATCAAAGTTGAGCGATTTGTTTTGGATGAAACCAAGCAAGTCGCTTTTTTTATTCCAAGCAGGGAGGATTCCTTGGAACGTTTGATTGAAGCAGAAGCTCAGTTTGTAGATGAAGAAACAAATATAGAAAATGAAGCAATTAAGAAAGTCATGATTCAAAAGCTCAAGGAGAGTTTAGAATGCTTGGATTCAGAGGAAATTGACTTAATTACTGCTCTTTTCTATCAAGGTAAAACTGTTCGCCAATTATCGACAGAAAGTAAAGTGCCAGTGATGACAATTCAAGATCGAAAAGTTAGAGCGCTCAAAAAGTTGAAAAAAATATTGGGAAATTAAAAAAAAATCCGTACAATCCCCTTTCTCATCGTGGAAGTAAGTGAGGGGATCTTTTTATTCTCTCAAATGTACCTTGAAAATTTCATATCCGATTTCATAAATACGTTAGCTGATGAGCCTGAAAAGGAAAAGCGACACGGTTAGATGCGCGAAGACCACCTGTAAGGTCAGAACAGATCCATGCAAATGGATTTTTTCTCTTGGGAGAATTTTTCTCTGATTTTATAAATGCGGCCAACAAAAAAGGTGCGAGCGGGTCCATCTGATCCAGAAACAGAGAAGTGGAGCAAATGCTCCAGACAGTTCGACTGTTTTGCCATAACCT
>JBBQKF010000167.1:0-4577 GCA_038326615.1 Saccharofermentanales bacterium
TTAGATAGGGGGGTACTCTGTCACTAATTCTGTCTTCCTCATAAAGAGGCCTGACATCCAATAGATGAACTCGAATTCCCAAGGTCAATTTGTAGGTTGAATTATAGTTCCTTAACGAACACTTCAGGATATTAACATAGGGTTGCTATGTCTTCTATGTTTATTATTATACCCTATTTAAGAAAAAAAACAACAAGGAAGGATTGAATAAATTTATCTTTCCGCGAACAATTTATTTGAGAGCATATCTTATTTTTTAGGGTTAAAAACAGAAAAGTTAATAGAAAAAGAGGTGCCTTTTCCCAACTGACTTTCTGCACAAATAGTGCCATTTTGTAATTGGACAAGTTTTTTAACTATAACTAGCCCTAGTCCTGTGCCTTTCTCTTCTGTATTAGTACTACGTTGATTCTTTGCCTGATAAAAACGTTCCCAAATATGTGGAAGGTCCTCATCGGGTATACCGATTCCATTGTCTACTATAACTAGATGAACCTGGTCATTTTCTAATCCAATGCTCACTTTTATAATACCGTTATCCGTAGCCATAACGGCGTTTTTAACAAGATTTCTCAATATCTGTTCCATTCGGTCAACATCACCAAGTACCATACAATTATTAATTTTCTTGTCAAACACAATAATATCGTTCTTCTCTTTACTGATGCCTTCCATGGATATGACAACGCCTTGCGTTAATTCAACCAAATCCAACGGCAATTTTTCGACTGTAATATCGCCGCTTTCCAGTCGGCTTAATGCCAGCATATCATCTACAAGCCTTGCGATGTGAAGGGTTTGCATATAAATCATATTCAAATATTTGTTTTTAAGCACTTCATCTTCTACAATGCCGTCACGAATTGCTTCGGTAAATCCTTGAACAGCAGTTAAAGGCGTACGCAGTTCATGAGATATTTCTGCAAAAAGTCTAATTCTTTCCCCTTCTATATCTTCACTTTTTAACTGAATTTTTTCCAGTTGTTCCATGATTTGATTGATTTGCCCAGCAACAATATTTATTTCTTCCAAGGATTGTTTTTCATCATTTATAACAAAGCTTCCCTTGCTTAGATCCCCCAAGTTTTTGGACAATCTAGAAATCGGTCTAGAAATCCCCATGGCCAAATACACTGATACGGCAATGATAATCATCAGCATAATTATCCCCCCTATGATAAGGGTTAAAAGTATTTTACTTAATGCAAGGTTAAGATTTTCCGTTTGATTTTCTAATAATATCCCTTTTAAAATCGGTTCTTCTGTATTTCCCATAGGAATTGCAGCATTATAAGTTAGTTGATTTGTTTCATTATTTTTTGCTCTGGTAACTAATGTTTCCCCGCTTTTAAATACATTCATAAATTTAGGATCAATCTTACTCCCTGGAACAACTTCTTGCTCCGCGGAAGTTCTCAGAATAATACCTTCGGTGTCATAAACAGTAATTTTAGTATCAAAACTATCCGCCAGAAATTTTAATAAGTCCTGATCCGAATCCTTTTGTTCCTGACCTTCCTGCTTTAATTTATTCTCTTGGGTTAATGCAAAGTTCACTCTTATAGCCTTACGCAATAAATCCTGTTCAACCTGTGCATAGGTTGATTGCTTCACCACAAGATTTGCAAATAATATTAAAATAAATAAAGCGATTAAAAATAAGGATATGTTCGTAATCAATATTCTTGTATATATATTCTTGTTGAATAATTTCAAAAAAAACCGTTTCAATACGACGAGATATTTTTGTGCTGCATTTTCAGAAACTTTTGGCCCTGCTTTTTTTTTAAAGTAATTTTTCATGATCTGTCAGTTCCTCCTTTGACGGAGGTGTAAACTGGTATCCTACACCCCATACAGTTTTTAAGTAATGGGACAAAGGTTGGATTTTTTCTCTTAATCTACGAATATGAACATCTACCGTTCGCTGATCTCCAAAAAAATCGTATCCCCATACAGCTTCTAACAATGCTTCTCTAGAAAATACCCTTCTTGGATTCTGGGCAAGATGATAAAGTAAATCAAACTCTCTTGGTGTTAATTCTATAATTGTTTCATTAATAATAACATTCCTTGTGTCAGATTGAATTTCAAAATCTGGATATTTTAATTTCATATTGGCACTAGTAGCAATTGGTTGATTTCGTCGAATTGCTGCTTTTATTCTGGCAACAAGTTCTCTTGGGCTGAAAGGCTTTGATACATAATCATCTGCACCCATCTCCAGACCTAATACCCTGTCGGCTTCCTCTCCTTTAGCAGAGAGCATAATGATGTGCACCATTCTAATAGCCCTTAAACTCCGGCACAATGTAAGTCCATCTACACCGGGGAGCATAATATCTAATATGATAACGTCCGGATTCTCTCTATCAAACGCTGCTAGGGCAAGGTTGCCATCGTTTACCCCTATAACGTTGAACCCCTCTCTTTCCCCATATAATTTAACAAGCTCCAAAACATTCTGGTCATCGTCGACTACCAGAACTTTACCTGAATATGTCATTGTTTTTTCCCCCTAATTATACTCTTCATCCTAATCCCTGCATAAAGAGTACCGATTTAAGTATATATACCGGGCTGTTGATTGTCAATGAAACAGCTTGTTTACACAAATATACCCAGCAGCAGGAATTTGATATCCTGTGCTAGGCATATTATCTGTAATAATCCTATTGTTCAGTATATTTATTTAATAGCTGGAGTGGCTGAAGTTAATTAATCAGCCAAAACGGGCGTCTCAATTGCATCCGGCGTTGTTTCATCAACAACTACTGGCGTCTCTTCTTCAACTACTGCAGTCCCTAATGCAAAATTATTTAAAAGTGTTTCATATAGATTTAACAATTTTTCATATGTTTTTACTAGTTGATCATAAACACTTAGCTTAGTAATTTCAACTGGTGCAACTTCATCATTTAGAGGAGTTTCGTCATCAACGATTGGCGTCCCTTCGTCATCAACAATTGGTGCCTCTTCATCAACAACAACTGGCGTTTCTTCGTCAACCACTGGTGTCTCTTCATCAACAACAACTGGCGTTTCTTCGTCAACTACTGGTGTCTCTTCATCAACAACAACTGGCGTCTCTTCGTCTATTACTTGTGTTTTCACTGCATCATGATGAGATCTAAATTCTGACTTTGGTGTCACTGTAAGAATTTTATCACCTTCATCATTATAGGTAAATTGTGCGGAAGCATGATAATTGGTAAAAGATTCTTTTTGTATTTCCTCCTGTGCCGCCTGATTATCTAGATTTGGCTGGATTTCAGTAGCATTAACTGTTGATACAGCCCCAAGTGACATCACTGAAACAACCATTAATCCCATTACGAATTTAGCGAACTTACTTTTTAACATTAACATAATATTTTCCTTCCATTGATTTTAGCAAAGCTCTCACTCACCAAACATCAAATTCCTTTTATAGTTAAATTGATTAAATTTTATATTATTTTCGTTTTCCACCTCCTTAATCAATACTATACTAAAGGGATATTATCAAACCTTTTCAGAAATATTAAGATTAATTACGAAAATATTAACAAATGTTACGGTCAAAAATATATAAAAATCCCCAAATAGAAATTAATCCATTTGGGGTTGAGTTCCTTATTATTAAACCTATAAATTTGAACGATTTTATTCATTTAAATCAATGGTACAATTGTGGTACACTTTCTGCACATCGTCATTTTCTTCCAAAATTTCTATCATCTTTTTTAAATTCTTAATGTCGTATTCATTTTCGGGGGTTATTTCCATTGACGGAACATAATCGATATCTGATTCCAATAATTCATACCCTGCCTTTTTCAAGGCTTCGGCAACATTATCAAAAGTCTCCACTAAGGTTTGAATTTCAAAACTATCTTCATAAGTAATCATGTCTTCCATGCCCGCTTCAAGGGCTGTTTCCATTAAGGAATTCTCGTCCACAGTATCTGTTTTTTCTATAATAATAATTCCTTTTCTTTCGAACATATAGGATACACATCCGCGAACCCCTAAATTTCCGCCATATTTATCAAAAGCATGTTTCATTGCTGCTGTTGTTCTGTTTTTGTTATCAGTCAAAATATCAACAATCACTGCAACACCACCAGCGCCATACCCTTCAAAGTTTTCCTCTTCATACACTTCCCCGGCAAGTTCACCGGTTCCTTTTTTTATAGCTCTTGAAATACTATCATTGGGCATATTAATTCCCTTTGCTTTATCAATAGCATGCTTCAGCGCAAAATTATAATCCGGGTCACCCCCACCTTTTGCAGCGACTGTGATTGCTCTAGAAAATTTTGTAAAGCCTGCCGCTCTTTTTGAGTCTTGTGAAGCCTTTCGGCCTGCAATTGTACCGTGTCTTCCCATAAAGACACCTCCTTAATATATTTTTATTACTTAGTTATTATACACTATTTTTCATTGTATTTCAAAGGCAAATTAGATTTATCCTTATAATTAATTGTTTTTATCTATATTTTTATGTGCTGTTGCCATCATAAGTTTGATTCGATTCAGCTGATTGACATCGCTGGAACCAGGATCATAGTCTATTGCAACTATATTTGTCAAAG
>JBBQKF010000168.1:0-4545 GCA_038326615.1 Saccharofermentanales bacterium
CACGTTTGATTTTCATTTGATAGTCGCCAGTCCCGCCATATTTATAATGCTGAACTTCAACGATAACTTTGGTAAGACCTTGCTTATTTTTTCTGGAACGTATCATTTTTCTGACGTTATACTTATCCTGGTCGCTATTAGACCAATATGCTTCATCAGAACTAATGGGATATTTCATGTGTGGTATAAAATTTGAAGTTATAGATTCAATTTATACAAACTTATGAAATATAATAAGATAGCACAATATTAGTGGTAAACTAATTGCAAATAAAAATAAAGTGGTATAAAAATAATAATTGATTATCAAATGTTTAGATACTAATAATACTCTTCTCACCCCGACAAACAAATCAATAAAGACCATTGTAAATCAGCTAATTACATTGGTCTTTTTGTTTGTAGTAGAAAAAGCAGTAGAAAATAATTGTAATTCTCAATGCTATATTTTATATATCTACCTCTTTACATCCCTTATCTCTGTATATTTGATTTGTGAAAATCGATTTAAATAAAGGTGCCCTTATTCAAATTGGGGGGAATTGGGTCAATACAATTCCCTACCTATCGATACTCTTGTTAACATAGCACAAGATTTACAAGAATTAGTCTTCACTTTGGCAAAAACTGATTTATCTTCCGTGGAACCTGTTGATATGAACAACTTTAAAATTGAGTTGGTTGGGTTTAAAACCGGAAGTGCAATTCCAGAATTTGCTTATTCAGAACGTTGTGAGAATAAAAGTGGAATGCATTGGCAAGTACATAGGAATACTGTAAATGAAAAATTTGAAAAACTTGTCGAGATATCTAATTCAGGTGATTATGGAAAATTAGCAGTTCTCTACCCAGAACCAATAAAAAGAAATCCTATAGTTGAGAATCTCTATTCATTTGTCAATGACTTTGGTAATGCACCGGCAAATTTTGTTGATTATGATGAGGTAACTGAGAAAGCTACCCCGATTTATAAGATTCATCGGTTCAAACCAGGTGTGAAAAAGGAACTTATTAGTGTAATTAGAGAAGTCACTGAAAAAGTTGTGGACACTGATGAGGCAGTGGGGAAAATTAAAATTTCAATACGGGACGGAAAAATAACCCGGAAGATTATCGACACTTATTCTGGAAAGAAATTCTCATTGGAATATGCACCTGAAGTAATTGCGCGGGGCACTAATAAATATATCTTAAAATATCCACTTCGCTGTCTGTTCGCAAAGGAGGATAATTTCTACATAATACAATCTGAAATGCTTGGAATTATTGGAACCGGATTAACTGAGGATGAAGCTGAAAATTCATTTGCTGAGGAGTTTGAATATATGTATCATAGACTTATTTCATTAGATTCAAAATCATTAACAAGCTATAATTTGCTTATTACGAGCATAATAACACAAATCGTTGAAAAGGTTGAAGAATGAGCGTTTTAGAAAGACCGATTTTATCGACCTTGCAAATTGTCCGTTAAGTAAAGAAGATTATCTTGATATTCTTAGTAAAAAAGGACTGCTGGAATAGTATATATTAAAATCTCTATCTACATTGTCCTTATAGTCTTTACTTTTGGTGCGTTATCCCACTTCGTTCCTTGCCAGCCACTAATCACACCTTCATTCTCACATTCAGGACAATGCCAATGGATTTCTTCATTTTTAGGCTTCATTGCTGTTTTAATTAAGCCATGGCAACCTTTATTAAAGCACCTGATATCAGTTGATGTTAAGGTTTTGGGAAGAGTTTTGGTTGTTGTATCGACTACCAATGCCATGAAACTTGCTAATTCCCGTGCTTCTTTCGGCAGCTGTTTGGGGATATTCCCGGATTCTGAGTTACCCTGCTAAAATTCTAATCAGGTCGTCATTCAGGTAGTAAACTTCGGAGCCATCTCTTTTAGGAGTCAATACTTTTGCAGCTACCAGTTCTTCCATTAGTTTTGAAAGAGTTGTTCGGGAGGATCTGCCCAAGACATGCCCAATTATCTTAGGTTTGATATATGGTTGACTGAAAATGGCCTCATTTACTTCTTTTGTGTACCATTTGATTTTTGACTTTCCATATTTTAATGTTGAATCCATCTGTTCCAATATGTCATTAATCAAATTGTTGGTAAGGGCAGATGTGTTTTCAACGGCATCCAGCATAAAAAGAATCCAATTTTTCCATGAACCCATGTGGGTTACTGCTCCAAGATTGAAATAATAGTCTGATTTATTAATAATTATATATTTCGACAGGTATAGAACAGGTTGATTTAATAGTCCGGATTTTACAAGGTAAATCAGGTTAAGAATTCTTCCTGTTCTTCCATTACCGTCCTGGAAAGGATGAATTGCCTCAAACTGGTAATGCGCAATACACATTTTTATTAATGGATCTGTTGGATGTTTGATATCGTCATTCAGATAACTTAAAAGATTCTCCATAAGCTGCTCAACAATGCCATTACCCCTTGGCGGAGTATAGATTACTTCTCCCGGGCGTAACTCACTCTGCCCTCTTTTGATAACAACATTAGCCTGTGGTGGCCTTATTCCAGAAGTAGTATTCTTGATTTGACGAAAAATAGACAATACTGACTGGAGATTTAAGATTTTCGTTTCTTTCAATGAATAATAACCAGCCCAAAGGGCTTCTCTGTATCTAAGAACTTCCTTCACTGCCAGATCAGCTTTTTCTTCACTTTTGTTATCCGAGACTGCTTTATACAATTCGTCTTCAGTTGTGAATATATTTTCAATTTCAGTTGAAGTTTTTGCTTCCTGTAATGCTATTGTGTTCACTAGCATATAAGGATTAGGAAGCCTCATTACATTAATATTTACCGAAGCCAAAGCTCTTGAGGAGGAAACCAGTTTTTTTAAAATATCGGAATCATTATCTATTTCATTTGAAGGTGGAAGATGAGGAAGATCGTTAAATGGATTGTTTCTGTCGAATTTTACCTTAGCCATGGATGTTCAATATTTGCTCGATTATGGACATGATGCAAATTTATAATGTATTTTCATTAAAAACAATAATACATGTCCAATATTTTAATATTTCTGGACATATCCCCAAAACATGTCCATATTCATACTTAATTTTGTTTCCCTGTCCAATATTTAAATCTACAAAAAGTTGAAAACTACATTAAAAAGCAACAAAACATAATAAATGGCTTGGTATAATAGGATAATTATCACAGACACTAACGTACTATTCTATGTCATCAAGTTAGGGGCATTACCAGAATTTTTCAGTCTCGACTATGAAATGTGCCATCATAGGCATTGCCATTAGCATATCTTAATTTCCCCATGCCATGTTTTCTTATCTTCCTTCCAATCACCCCCAAAGACATCCAGCTTAGCATATCTCAGAATACCTTTACCTGCTTCTTGTCCTTATTCCAATTTCCTTCATAAACATCACTATTAGTAATTTAATCGTTGAAGTTGATATTTTCATATATTATTGACTTTCAATAAGACAAATTTGTCATTTTCATTTATTCAAACCTAAGTCTCTTTAAAACAAATGATTCAGACCTATGTTGAAAAAACCTAAAATATAATTAGCTGATATGAGAATCTGGATTTTATTTGAAGATGATTTGAATGTCTTAGAGGCTTTTACATAAAGATTTGTTCCGGAATGGAATAATCTGGTGTGTGAATTATGTAACTTTTGTTAGAAACTCTATAATACTTTTCCGAACAAAGAGATTCATCTTTGAAGTATATTAATTAATCTCCCATTAATCTCAATTCAAGTGAAAACGACAAGGTTGATTACCCCCCAAAAAAAAAAGGTCTTTATAGCAAAATGTAAAATTAAACCAACAAGCTGTTGTTGAAGTAGAATCAAAAACAACTGTATACACCTGTTATGGGTTATAATAAAATGATAGGATTACTTATTGTTGAAATATCGAAATAAAAATGACCAAACATTTTAAAGGGGTGATTTCCGAAAAAACCATAAGAGTAGGGAAAAATTAAATACTAAATGAAATGAAAACTATTAAAAATGTATTATTAGGAGTAATCGTTTTGCTTTTAACATCCTGTGGATCAGTAGCAAAATTTCCAACATCTAATGTTGCACCGGCATCGGAAATAACTGCAAAAAAGAAACGAGACAAAAATAAAAATTTTGTTATTGAAGTTACTGCAAAAAATTTGGCAAGTGCCGATAGGCTTAATCCACCAAAAAACAACTATAGTGTTTGGATTGTAACAGGAGATAATGAGACTAAGAATATAGGTCAACTAATTAATAAAAATGCCCAAACGACTACATTAAAAACTTCAACCCCTTTTAACGTAAAAGAAGTTTTTATAACAGCCGAGGATGAGGGTAATAATTCGTACCCACAAGGTATCGAGATTTCCAGGACTACTTTTAACAAATAGAAAATAATAACAGCACTTCAGGTTTATCCTGTAGATCCTCTCGGTGGTGCAGGGGTCCATTACTGGCAGCCAATTGCAGAATGTTACGGATTGAACATGACAGTTGTCAATGAAATAGTTGATCCCACTTTTAGATTCATGA
>JBBQKF010000169.1:0-4492 GCA_038326615.1 Saccharofermentanales bacterium
ATGAATGTTCGTTAATGATTGTTCGTCTCGCATTTATTCTCATATCTTCAAGTGTGGTAAAGTTATTATAGGCAATGAGCATTTGCTTATAAATATCTTCAATAGCATTATTATGTAAGAACCCATTTTCTCTATTCTTAATTACATCTGCAATATCTCCAACAGGAGGAATTAATACCACCAATTCACATGCCATTGCCTCAAGCAATGAACATGGAATGCCTTCTGAAAGAGAAGACATTACAAATATTTTAGATTGACGTAAATAAGGAAGAACGGCGTTCGTTTTAATTATGTTAACAGAATCTTGTATTCTATTTCGCGCTATATTTTCTATTAACTTCTTTTTAAGCATCCCAAAGCCAAGAAGACATAAAGTGGCATTATATCCATCCTTAATAATTTCAGAGAAACAATCTAATATTACATCGGGTCTTTTATTTTTATCAAATTCGCCAATATAAATGAAATCATATTTTTTGCAAATTTCATTAGCAGGACTATAAATATCTGTATTAATTGTACTATGGAGTATGCATGTTTTATGAAACCCTGCATTTTCCCAGTATTCTTTGGTTCTGGATCCGGGTACTAAAATAATTTTAGCATGATTTAAAATGGACCTTATAATAAATCTTGTATAGAACTTTTTATAATAATTGATTGTGTCTTCATTAATTTCAGCAAAAATCAGAGGTTTTCGAGTAATAAGAGACGCTACGAATGCATTAAAACCATGAGGAAAAATATTATAGCAAATAATTAAATCGACCTTTTTCTTTTTAATTTGCCAAACACCATAAATAGAAGTGAAAATCCAGTAGAAAGGACGTAAACGAAGAATCCGCGGAAGCGTAATGCATTCAACCTTTGTATTATTCACAAATATTGGGTTTTTTCTTAAAATGTAAATCTTATTTACCTGAGGTGAATTACTAAGGGGAATAATCTTATAGTCAATTTGACTGGGCTTGAGTAAAGCAAATACCAAAATTCTGAGGTTAGATTGCACTTTAAAGTATCAGTTTTTTAGTTTTGACATTATATTGAGTCCAATTTTATTCCTATCGATAATAAAAAAAATGCTTTTTTTATACAGATAGGTTCCGTATCAGTTGATTTTAATAATCAAACACTCTTCCTAATTTCTTCTTTCTGATCCTTCTGGGACTCATAAAAACTGTAGCAGAATCCAGACTAATCTTCTTTTTATTAGAATACATAGAGCTAATGTAAACAGGGGATTTATATATTGTACCAAAAGGTTTTCTAATTAACCCATAGTACTTCTAATAAGCTTAATCTAAAATTCTTTATCCCGGCTAAAAAAAATATTAAATGCCTATTCTTTTGCCAATGCAAAATTCTTAAATAAATGAATATGCGCGGAATGCCGATGTCGATTAGGATTCTCTTTACAAAATTCCAATTATTGTTGTGCGGGCATAAACCTGCTGTCCCAATTTAATATTTACTTTAACAGTTTGAGGAAGGATTATGTCAACTTGTGAGCCAAATCTAATCATGCCAAACCAATCACCATTCTCTATATTATCTCCTTCTTTAATGTATGAATCGATTCTTCGAACCAATTTTGAAGCTATTTGCACTACTCCAATTCTAAGCTGTTCATTTTCGATCACAAGGGTATTCCTTTCGTTTTCCTTAAGCGCTTTAAAATCTTTTAGTGAGAGAAATTTCCCATTTTCATGATGATTAAGTATGATCTTGCCAGAAATAGGCGCACAATTTTTATGCACATCAAAAGGAGTCATATTGATTCCAATTAACCAGCATGGAACTGTTAATAAATTTGTTTTTGTCAGTTCATTTAATGTTGAAAGTTCACCATCCTTGATAGCAATAGGTATTTCATTATTATCTATTTTTTTTATATAAATGACATTCCCATCAGCGGGGCTGATAATTTCATTCGCTTTGGCAGTAACCTTCCTTCTCGGGGTGCGCCAGAAACGGATCATTGTAAGAGCATAGCCTGCACCAAGAATTGCTAAACCTCCGGGAATAATAGACATAACAGTTCTATACAAAACTGCCTGGCTCAAAAAAACATATACAAAAAGAAGATAAGTTAAAGTGTAGGCGATCATTGTTACAATCAGATTATCGATATAGAGATACCTGATATCCATCCTGGTTTTCCAATGTAAATAGTAGTACATTAATGAACTGGCAAGAAGAAGCAGAAAAAATATAAGTATAAGTATCAATGTTTTTGTTTTAGTCTAAATTGAACAACTGTTCATTTTTTCAATGACGTTTAAAGAAAAGAATAGGAGACAGAAGCAGATACATAATAGAAGGCAGAATATCCCGTGAAGACCATACTGCACTGACTTTTTTAGTTCTGAAGGACTTAAGAACCTCATTCATAATATTGTTCCCTTTAAGCAACTCTTTTAAAATTACAGACGTATCAGTCAGTCGTTCGATCCATGCGATGTGCAAATCGAAGTTCTTGATCTCACTTGTATCATTAAAATTAAAATAATTAAGCATCTTTCCAATGAAAGAGAATCCAAGTCCGTTTGAGATAGAGTGCCATTTCCAGGCCCGGGTATTTATTTCCAGAAATTTATACTGATCTGTTTTTTGATCATACATGAATTCAACTTCAGCCAACCCAAAATAACTCACTAACTTAAGAATTTTTTCAGCCTGAAGTTCTATTTCGGGTATATTGCAGGTCACAGCATAGGTTGTTGAATTTCCAAAGTCCATAGGATTCTGACGGATGCGATTGGCCATCAGCGAAGCCACAGTTTTTCCATCAACACAAAAGGTTCCATAGGAGTAAAGTGACTTTGCACCACCATCAAGAAATTCCTGAATTATTAGTTGATCAACGGGTATTCTTTCGGATATCAAAGTTGCCTTTTCCATCAATTCACACCTGTTATTGCATTTATATGCTTTTTTACCAAAGATCTGGTGAAATTCATACATCACAGCCGGCTTTATAATAAGCGGATATTGTAAATTCCAGGAAATAGCTTCAAGGCTTTCCAGTGAATCAGGAAAATGACTTTCAGGTATCGGAATATTGTTCTCTTCAGCAAATTTGTAGGTATTACGCTTATTGGCAAAAATATTTACTATTGCAGGTTCAGGAATTCCGATAAAGAACTTCTGAGAAAGAGTCTGGTAATTAGAGCTAAGAAATGCAACAAGTTTATCATTTGTGGGGAAAAGTAAGGATTCCTTTATATCACCTGCATTCTTTAAAATTTTCCCCATCAAATCTGCTTCATCTTCAAAAATGAAGCACTGCTTTACTGCTTTTGAATAACGAGTAATAGAATAAAGACTATCCGTATAAAGGATTACTTCACAGCCGCATTGGTAGATTTGCCGGGCTAATCCCAAGGCTTGTATATGATTACCAAGTATGAGAACTTTCCTGATCATTTAAACTGGATGCAGCAAATATTAAAAAAAATTATAGCAATTTCTAAATATAACACAGTCTGAAATTAAATTATTTTTTATAGAATTCAATAATCCTGTTTGATATAGTAAATGAATAAATTCCCAATTTAATTATTCTTTTCTGTCATTTGTTCATTTTCCAAAAGTATGTGCAGTTTTAACTTTCTCAACTACATCTTCCGGATCAAAAGAAGTGATATAGAACCTTTCGGTTTCTCCTAAAACCCATCTTATATCCAAACCAGCCTTTATCAATGACTCACCCTGGTTCTTAATAATCGGGCTAATTCCGTTGAATGTATTACTACTGGAGATAAATAATACTTTCATAATGAAGAATAACCGTCAGATGCGAAGTTTTCCTTAATCTTCTTTGCGCCTTAGCGCCTTATCGGTTAAAAAACTTTTTAAAACACATTCGATTCTCAAATCAAAACACGCATTCTTTGCAAAATATCCCTCCTCAAATACCCAGTTTCCGGCCTCTTTTATATATCTGCCTACAATACCATCAATAAGCATCTGGTATGGATCGCTTTGTCCAAAAATACATTGCATTTCATTGACAAGATAACCCCTACCTGATTCAAAAATATCTACAGCCTGACTGTAAAACCCGTGCCTGTCAGTAATTTCTTTAACAAAATCCAACAGTTCCAGAGGAGGATTATCATAATTTTTTAATAGCCCCGCGAGCACTGCCCCCGCAAGCAGTGCCCCCGCAGGCGACGCTCCCCCGGCGAGTGCGCCCGTGAGCACCGAGGCTCCCGTCGCAGCGGCAGAGGCGGAGCCCGCACCGGTCACGGCGAGCCTCCCCGTCGTCGGCGGGCAGCGCACCGCGCGTACGACCTCCAGCGCTCCCAAGCCAGTCCCCGTGCCGGCCGACATGCCGATCACGACGGCGCAGCCCACCGTGACCGAGGCCACCGAGATCGACGTCGTCACCCCGCTGCGCGGCATGTCCAAGAGCCTCGCGGCGAACATGGCGACCAGCCTGACCGTGCCCACGGCCACGAGTGTTCGCACCATCCCGGCGAAGCTC
>JBBQKF010000170.1:0-4460 GCA_038326615.1 Saccharofermentanales bacterium
TTTTTCTTGATGAATGTGAAGCTTGGGTTCACGGTCCTGTTTATAAAGAAATATATAATAGATATTCTGGTTATCGTTTTGACCCAATTGAGAAATCAGAAGATTTCGACGAATCTGTATTTTCTGCTTCCGAAATATCAGTTCTTGATAGTGTTATAAAAAACCTTTGCTGTTATAGTGGAAAGGTGCTTGAGCAATTTACCCATGCAGAAGCGCCTTGGGTAAAAACTAGAGGGAATTTATCCAAAGATGTTGCTTCAAGTCGAGTTATTAGTAACCAAATCATTAGCGAGTATTTTGCTGCAGTCAAAACTAAGTACAATATGCTTAATCCTTCTGATATTAAGGTGTATGCACAAACAATGTTTAGTCAGATTTAACTATACCTATATTAATCTAAGCGATTCACTAGTATAATTAAGATATAGCATGACTGCTGATAGGATGCGAAAACAATAAAAAGTATTTTGGCATATTACATAATTGGTAACGACAGCATAGCACTAGTGATCAAATAATATTAGAAATGAGAATTGTAAGATGGATGATTTAATTACTAATGAAATATTATTGAATGATTTGAAAAAGACTATTTATGAAAGCAACAACTTATTTGCAATAAAAGGTGAACCTAAATATAAACTTTCAGATATACTTTCAGATATGAGGGTTAAAGATCTAAAGATTATTGCCGATATTTTCATGACAAAAGAAATATCGAAACTTAATAAAAGTAAACTTGTTTCGACAATTTACAAGGACATTATGGAAAAAGATCATGTTTTAGAGGGTATTTTGCTAACATTTTCAAAAAGGCAATTAAATACTTTTAAGAAAGTTGTTGCGATTAAGCAATATGAAGTTGAAGATGAGCTTATTAGTACTAATATATATGCAATTAAAAGTGGAATGATGGTAGCATATAAATATGAGGGATCGTTTTATCTTGTAGTCTCTGATGAAGTAAAAGAAATTTACAAAAATTTTATAAACAAGGGGTTTGAAGCTGATTTAAAACATTATGAAAACCTGGATATTTATGCTAACGCAGCGACTTCCCTTTATGGCGTTTTAACATTAGACGAATTTATTGTTTTTTATAATAAGTATAATAAAAAGAAAATTAAATTGAATGATGAGTTTAAGGCATTGTCTATTTTATCAATAAATAGCTTTCGATATGAATTTAGAGATGAGTATATAGTAGAATCGTATTTTATGGACCAAAACAATGAGTTTATTTCGCAAGTTTACTACGAAGCTTCGAAGCACGAAAGATTTTATCCTATTAAGAATGAGGTTTTAGCGTATTCTGAAGAGGATTACTATTTCGAGTTTCCCGAATTTGTAGCCCTCAATAATCTGCTTTCAGAATTTGAATATCTTGACGAAGATGATATTGATTATATAATTGATGAAGTATATCTTAATACAATGCTAGGTTCAAAATTACAAATAAAGCTTGACACGTTTTCCGAATTTGAAATCGAATTTAATAAAAATCAGTATGAGAGATTAACGCACCTCCTAATGATGATCAACAATAATTGCAGGCTTTGGATTATTAATGGCAACACACCAAACGAGCTTAGTAAAGACAATTTAGAGAAATTGAAACCTCTTCCGTCAGCTAAGATAGTTCCATTTATTAAAACAGGCAGGAATGACGCTTGTTCTTGTGGAAGTGGCAAAAAGTATAAAAAATGTTGCGGCAAATTCATGCCATAATTTACCATCCAAATTATAAAATCTTCCGAAATGTTTTATTATCCTGGCTTTATTTGCTATACCTATTGTAAAAAATCACAAGCAAATATGTGAAATGTTAAAAACATATATAAATCACAAGTAAACATATAGAATTAACAGAAAATTATGTATGTGTCCTTGTGGGGCAGGGCTATTGACAACAAACTAGCAAAAACGTAGAATTGAATTATCTAGTTTGCTCATCACAACAAGTTTATTTTATAATAAATAGTGGAGGTAGTGTTATGGACAAAGAAAATAGGCCACTTTCTTTGGAAAAGCGTGATGAAATACTTGAAATATTAAAGACCCGTTTTGAGGATAATATGGTTCGCCACAAAGGAATCGGATGGGAAGATGTACAAAGAAAGATTTTAGTTAGTGAGGAAAAACTCAGGGCATTATATGAAATGGAATTAACAGGTGGTGAGCCCGATGTAATTTCTTATGATAATAATGTAGACGAATATACATTTTTTGATTGTTCAGCGGAAAGTCCCAAAGGTCGTAGAAGCCTTTGCTATGATCTTGAGGCTTTTAATTCAAGGAAAGATAACAAACCAGAAAATAATGTTATTGATATGGCTGAAGCAATGGGGATTGAGCTTTTAACGGAGGAACAATATCGGGAGTTGCAGAAATTTGGGAAATTCGATACAAAAACATCAAGTTGGATAAAAACACCCGATAATATAAGAAAACTCGGTGGAGCTATTTTTTGTGATCGTCGTTATGACACAGTCTTTGTATACCATAATGGTGCTGA
Source organism: Saccharofermentanales bacterium (assembly GCA_038326615.1). Classification (GTDB taxonomy): domain Bacteria; phylum Bacillota; class Clostridia; order Saccharofermentanales; family UBA5734; genus JBBQKF01. The sequence goes on from JBBQKF010000170.1 coordinate 2,516, forward strand.
GTCTTATTACAGTGTCAGAGCGTTTCGCTGCTCACTAAGAGTTTAAAATTATTGGAATATTAAACATGAGAGCACTCTTATACAAGAGGAGGATAAGCAAAATGTCGAAAATTCTTATGGTTATCGCACAATCAATGTTTCGGGACGAGGAGCTTTTTGAGACGAAGGCAGAGCTAGAACGTACTGGGCATGATGTAATTGTTGCGAGCCGAACATTAAAGGTCAGTCGCGGTAACCGGGGTGGCTCGGTAAAGCCTGATATTGAAATCGCGAATGTTAAAATCGATGATTATGATGCACTTGTTTTTGTTGGTGGCGGTGGAGCGAAGGAATATTTCGAGGATGAGAAAATCTGGAAGATGGCTTGGCACGTTTATGATTCTGGCAAGGTCCTGGGTGCAATCTGTATCGCACCTGTAATACTTGCAAATGCTGGGATTCTCAAAGGTAAAAATTCAACTGTTTTTCCAACTGGTGAGCAAATATTGACGCAGAAAGGCGCATTTTATACAGGTGAAAATGTAACTCAGGATGGATACATCGTAACAGGCGATGGACCTCAAAGCTCAGTTGCCTTTGCAAAGAAAATCTCACAAATGCTCATTTCATCATCTGATCAAAAGTGATAAGATTTACATTCCCGATTTCAGTGGCTTTATCTAAGCAACCTTTTGTAAACCCTGTCATGGAAAAAATGTAAAAATTTGTATTTGTAAAGTAAAACAATTTGCTTCGCTTTATCAGCGTTTCAAGTACACCAGAAACAACCTTTTCGTTTGTCCATTTGCACTCACAAAAGAGAGCAGAGTTTTTACCATCCGTACCCATGATATTAATCTCAGCTTCACTTTTATTTTTGGGGTTATTTCCCCACTATTTGCTAATATACGATATACTAAATTATATCTTAGTAGATTTATAGTGTCTATGGGAATATTTTTTCACGGGTCAAATTTCAATCGCGAAGCATTTAAGTAGAGAAAAAACCAGCTGAGGTTAAAAAAGGTGTAACAAAAATATCAAATTCAACACTAATGATGTATAATGTAAAATAAATAAATAAAGATTGAATAAAACTGAACAAGATTGAACAAGATTGAACAAGATTGAACAAGATTGAATTATAAAATGACAATAATGGCAAAATGATTTAGTACAGACTGAATATTTAATGAATATTGAACGAATTTGCTAAATGCGATGAGAATTGAAGGTGGATATGGCACATAAATTTGACCCTGTAAATATTAATAAACTTGACAATGAGTGGAGAAAACAAAATTTACCAGCAGTCTCTACTCTTGGAAAATTAGGGCTTATATCGACAGATATTCTTGCTGATATTGGTTGTGGAGTCGGGTACTTTACGATTCCTGCAACAGAAATATTAGACAAAAAAAACAAGATATTTGCATTAGATACATCTGATATCATGCTAACGGAAGTCGAAAAGAGGGCAATTGTCGCGAACACTTCTAACGTTATAACTATTGAATCAAAGGAGTATGAGTTAATTCTTCCAGATGGCACTGTTACATTTGCTCTACTTGCTATAGTTCTTCATGAGATTGATGACAAAAAGAGATTTATCGAGGAAATACTACGGATATTAAAGCCTGGTGGAAAATTGGCAATTATTGAATGGGAGAAAAAACCAACAGAAATAGGACCACCGTTAGAACATCGTATTGGTAAAGAGGAAGCATCTAAAATTCTTATTGAAATGGGATTTCAAATAGAAAATGTACTGTCTTTCGCGGACATGTTCTATGGATTAGTTGCTAATAAAGCTTAAGGATTTAAAATTTAGGAATTCCACCGGGAATCCTCTCTATTTCAATGGAGAAATGAAAGGTGTCTTTTTCTTTATAATATAGAAGTATGTTGTTACTATAAGCATATGCTATTTATTCATTATATATTGACTAATATGACGATATCTGGT
>JBBQKF010000171.1:0-4432 GCA_038326615.1 Saccharofermentanales bacterium
TGATGGAACTCATTCATTTGGTATAAGTTTTTTTGGCATGGGTTGGACAGCATTTGATGGATATGAGCTTATTGGATCAAATCCGACAATAGCAACACCTCCTACACCAACCCCTACACCAACAATTGCACCCACACCAACTCCAATTCCAACACCTGTAATAGAGCCTGATTATTTAAAGAGTAAACTTGTTAATAGCGATTTCGAAACACAGAATTTCTCAACACAAGTTGGTCCAAACGCTGTATGGGACACCAACACTGTTGAAGGATGGCAAAAAGGTGCTGCGGATGTTAATTTTGCTCCTGGTGAAGGAAGAAACGGATCAGTTGCACTTAAAAAGGATAATGGAAGTGCTGATGCCACATATACAGCTCAAACTCTTTATAAAGAGAACAGCTATGAAGGACAAACAACATTCTTGAAACCTGACACTTACTATACAATAAGCTTCTGGACAAAAACAACAGCAGCTGCAAGTGGTAAAATGCAATTCAAAATGAAAGAAAATGGTGGAGCGGATTTGAATGAAAATCTAAACGTTAATATCGACACTACATGGAAAAAGCGTGAATACTCAATAAAAACATCAGTTTCAACAAATTACATCCTTATGATTTTCTATACTGGCTGGGGAAATACATGTGATGGCGCAATACTTCTTGACGACTTTAAAGTCACAGAAGGTCAACTTGTTGACGATACACATACAGGTATAAAATACGGTAACGATTCCAACTCTTTATTAGATGCATTTGTTAGCAATACAACTGATACAGTCAAAATCGGAACAACTTCAAATCACACTTCAGACTCACCATGGACGATTGAATTTGATATGTATGGCAAAGCTTTTAATTTCAATTACGATGTTCATGCAGGAGATTATGCTCTTTCTGTGACATTTGACGGTGAACCAGCAATTGAAAATACATCATTCACTCTTGTTCCTGGGGCAAACGGATGGACTAATTCAATGAGGACATCCCCAATGATTGTTGCCGCAACTGATGGCTTACATAAAGTTAAAATAACTTACAATGGCGGATGGAAAATGTTTGACGGTATGCACCTTTATGGCGACCGTGCAAGAATGGCAAATGAAGTTGCACCTCCACTTATGGAATATCTTGATCCAACAGGAAAATTATATAATGACAACAATTTTGGAATCAAGTATTCAAGTGATTTTGCATACTATCCAAATAGAACACAGGGATTTGTGGCTGCATTTCTTGATGATTTACTTGTATGTAATAGCCAGGGTGCTTCAATTGAAACAACTTTCGTAGGATCTGGAATTCAGATGCTTGCTGAAGTGCATGCTGCTTATACCAATGGTAAATATTTTATTGATGGAGATACTGTTGGCGTTACATTTAATGAAAAACCAAGCATCCTTCGCACGAATCCTGTAGATAATATGGATTGGTATAATGGACAAAGAGTAGTTTTTACTGTAAGAGGACTATCTGAAGGGTCTCATACAATTAAAGTAGTTGCTGGCAACGGATGGTTTACATTTGATGGATTTAATATCCTCGGCACTAATCCTTCAATCGTAGGTGGTGACGATGAAATAACAAAAGCGTTCTTTGAAAATCCTGCAATTGTAAAAACAGGTGATTGGTTTGACCAACTTGGAATTATGACTGTTGACAATGGCGGAACACTTTCATTTAACTTCACAGGAAAAGGAATTCAACTCATAGGTATGAAGATTCCTAACGATGCTTTAAACAATAGAATTTCTGGGACCGGAAGTTATTCGATAGATGGCGGACCTCAAGTTGCATTTGATGAAAAGCTTCCAATTGCTAGCGAATATGCATTTAATACTCAAAGGATGTTTAGTGTCACTGGATTAGCAGAAGGTGAGCACTCAATGACTATTACATTCAATGCAGACGGTGTTAATACATTCCAATTCTTAAGTATTAATGGTGAGATTGAAACACCAGTACAAAACTGGGGAGTCTATGCGGTATCAGCTGCTAATGAACTTCTAAATATTGAACCTGGAACCGATGTTAATACCTTTATGCAAAACCCGCTTTATAACGATGCTGTTTACTCTATTAAAATAATTGACAGCAACGGAAACGACATGCTTGCTGCAGGTTACAACAGGGCCTTTACTTATATCGCAACTGGATTTACCGTAAAAGTGTTCAAAGGCGATGTTGAAAAATTATCATATATAATTGCTGTAAAAGGCGATATAAATGGAGATGGACAATGTACAATTGAAGATCTCGCACTTATGAAAAAGCACATGCTCAAACAAGGCGACCTATTAACAGGTGTTAATTTGACTGCAGGTAAAGTATGTTCAAGATCCGCGATTACTGTCGGAGACTTAATTGCTGTTAAGAAGCGCATAGTAGGAATAATTACTACATTTGATTTTACAACTTAATTTTCACTATTATTGTTATCGAATGGGAGCAGTAAAGAAAATTTACTGCTCCAGACGATAAACATTTCAAACAGGAACTAAACAAATATAAACCAGAAAATCAGGAAGGTAATTAGATGAAATCAGTGCAAGTTAAATCTCCATTCGAATTTAGAATTACAGAAATTGAAACACCCGTTATTGCTGACAATCAAGTTCTTATTGAAGTCAAAGCATGTGGAATATGTGGAACAGACATACATACAGCAGCTTCACAAGCTAATGACTGGCAGACATTTGGGCATGAAGTTTCGGGCGTCGTAAGTATGATTGGCAATCTTGTCAATAACGTGTTAGTCGGAGACAATGTTTTGATTGAAAGTAGTACATTTTGCAGATACTGTGAGGATTGCAGGAATGGAAGAGTTGATTTGTGTAACAGAGGTCCTTCTTTTAAATGGGGGACTGACTTGATGGGTTTTGGCGAGTATATGATTGTTCCGATGGAACAGGTCGTAAAGTTTGAAGGAATTTCTTTTGAAGAAGCATCAGTAATTGAACCAATGGGTGTAGCAATGGATTTGGCATATACTGCGGATATCAGACTAAATGATAATGTTTTAGTTATTGGATTAGGGCCTATAGGACTTATTGCAATAAGACTTGCTAAGCTTATGGGTGCAAAAAAAATATATGCAGCAGAGTTTTCAAATGCCAAAAAGAGAATTCAAATCGCAAAATCTTTTGGTGCAGACGAAATTATCGAGATAGATAAAATTTCCATAGAAGATTATAATTACTCCGGCAATGGTGTGGACAAAATTTTGATAACCGCTCCTCCAAGAGTTATACCATCAGCATTGTCTATCGCAAAAACCGGAGCAACTATAGCCTTTTTAGGAATAGAATTTGGCGAAAATGCAAAAATAACTTTCGATGCTAATATGTTTCATTTTAAAAAATTGCAGTTACGTGGTTCATATGCATCACCAGCATTGTATTTTCCGCGGTGCATAGATTTAGTCAAATCAGGGATGGTTGATCTTAAATCGTTAATCAGTGGTGAATTTTCAATCGATAATATAGAAAACGCTTTCAAAACGCTTATTAACGATAAAGAAAATTCAGTAAAGATGGTAATGGTTAATAAAGAATAACCAATTTTAATAGTTAAATAGAAAGATTATAATGTGAGTATAAAATATTATAAAAATATGAGAAGGAGAGAACGCGATGAAAAATTTTGTTAAAAAGGCATTATCAGTTATAGTGTCTATGACAATGGTCTTTACCTTGTTGTTAGGAACAAATGTCCATGGTATAATAGTAGGAAGCCTAAGTGTTGGAATTAGTTCTGATAAAACGGAATTGGGAGCTAATTCTGATGTTACGATAACTGTTAATGGGTCTTTATATGATGTTATAACTGATGGAATAGTAGGAATATCTGTTAAAATCAGTTATGATTCAAGCAAATTTAGTTATAAAGCAGGAAGTGCTACAGTGCTTCAAGGGCTTGCTGGAGATGGATCAATTGATGTAAATGACATTCCTGGAACAACTGAAGGGGTATTAAATGTTATTTACCATGATAATTTTGTTGGTTCAACAGCGCACCCACTTATTGCAGGAGATTTCTTTTCTGTAAAATTTACATCTAAAGAAGATTTTTCAGGAACAGCAGCTTTTGCAGTCGCAGGACTAAACGATGCCGACAATTTTGTCGATAATTCTGTAAATCCTGCAAATAGCTATGTTGCTGCTAATTATTCACCAGCAATATCAGTTACAATGAGTTCAGTTACTTTAGGCGACATAAATGGAGATGGGAATGTTAAGATTGCAGATGCTATGATGGTTTTCCAGCATGTATCAGGGAAGATAACCCTGACAGCTTCACAAATGGAAGCTGCGGATATTAATGGAGACGGTTTGATTAAAATAGCAGATGCAATGAGAATATTCCAGTTTGTTTCAGGTAAAAATCCAACACTATAATTGATAGAAGGAGAAAAAACATGAAAAGAATTATCG
>JBBQKF010000172.1:0-4428 GCA_038326615.1 Saccharofermentanales bacterium
GGCAAGGCCGGCCCACGAGGTTGTGGTGTTTGTAAAATCCACGCTTGTTTTTGTTTTTGTGTTTGAGTACCCCGAAACAAGCCTGTCTTTAATATTTTCCTTATCCTGTGCAAAAAAGGTGCTTTTAAGCCCCAAAGGAACAAGGATTCTTTTTTTAATAAGCTCCTCACAGCTTTTGCCTGTCGCCTTTTCGATTATTTGCGCCATAAGTAGGATATTTGTGTTGGAGTATTGGAAGTCTCCCTGTTTTAGAAACAAAGAATTTGATAATCCTTTTTCAATCAGGCTTTTCTGTTCATAATCTATGAAATAGTCCTCCGCATCGAAATCTGCGATATAATCAGCAATGCCACTGCGCATTGATAGAAGCTCTTGCAGTGTTATGCTGTCTTTATTCCAAAAATCTATGTCGGGAAGATATTTGCCTATTGTGTCATCAAGACTTATAACCTTCTCTTGCTCCAAAAGCAAAGCGAGCACAGCTACAAATGACTTTGAGATGCTTCCGATACAAAAAAGGCTATCCTGTTCTGTTTTTTCTCCATACTTGCCGTACCATATTGTGTCGCTATCCTTAATTATGGTTGCTGTAACAGAAGGAACACCCAAATTTGTTGCTGTGTTCAGTAAAGCTTTGTCGAAACACCTTAAGGCTGCGGAGTTTCCGTTGCAGCTTATAAGCAACAGTATACTTATAAAAACAATTGGTAGCCTTCTCATTAACTATTAGTTCTTTCTACAACGAAAAATTTTGCAGTCCAATACTTGTAATTTGTAAACAAGTCATAACCATGTTTTTCGTAATAAACTCCATCATTACTTCTGTTTTCTGTATCCATAATTCTATGATAACGCGATGCATCTTCCCAAAATGGCACCCAAGCAGCCATAGGTCCTAGAAACAACCAATCGGGATAATCCCCACCAGTATAGGTTCCTAAATATTGCTTTCGCGTCATACTTCCAATATAGTACGCTTTGTAGTCAGAAAATAAGTCGTTTTCCATATCATCCTTCTCAAGCTGCCTATACAGAGTATTTATTTCAAACGGTTTATAACTCCGCGCTCCTTCCCACGCCCATTGTGGCCACCGCGCACCATATACATTATCTAAATATTGACTCGCATCATATGCTTTATAGACACTATATTGTCTAATAGGATTCACTAGTGTTTCCATATTTGGGGTACCGGCAATTAAAATATATTTCTTTTCATTTTTATTTAACTTAACTGTTATATCACCAACATTTGGCTTGTTTTGGATAATTAGCCCACTCAAATCCGGCAATAATGCTTCTTGTGCTTCTAGATAATTATTAATATCTTGTGCAAAAATCTTAAGAGTAACATCGGTTAAACTCTGGTCAGATGGTGTATTGTAATTACAATATTCTGAGTACAAAAGGGTACCTTGTCCTATGATCATATTCGTTTCAGCTACGAAATATCGAAGCTTTTCAATCATATTGTGCTCGAAAGGTAGGTTATCATGCAATAAATCGCGATATGCAGTGATAAGGGGAATGGCAGTTGAAGATGAACCCTTCATTGCGGCAGCTAACTCTTTTGTTTTACCACCAATATTTTGTGTTTCAACAGTACCACCTCTACCCATTAAGCCATTCGCCATTGTCTTAATATAATTATCCTGCTGCATTGGGTCATAAGGTTTCAAAAAATCTTCTATTGCTTTTTTGATAACTGGGTCTTGTGTCGGCACCAAAGTGGGATGAGCAGCTTTATAATTGTCTATCATTTTCTTAATATTTGGGTTGGTAAGAGGGTCTGGAGCAGGATGAGCACTCCGAAAATCTGCTATTCTTGTGCTTAGCCCAACAACTGAATCCGTTCCGCTATAGATTTTATATTGCGTGTCAATCGCCTGTTGTGTGCTGATTAAAATCGCCAATCTGTTTTGAAACCCTTGTGATTTGACTTCATTAAGTACTCGTGCTTCCATTATAGCTTGGTCATTTTTCAATTCTGTAATTGAATTTTGAATGTCTTCAAGCATTGATTCAACAGAAGGTCCAATTAATCCTGTCTGGCGAAGCAGATACATAAGTCCTGATTTTGCGCCTGCTTCTGCACCTGCCTTAATTCCTTGAATGGCAAGATTTTTGACCTGATCAATACCCCAGTCTAAAATTTTGTCAAGTCCCCACATCCCTGTACTGCCATCCATTACTTGCTCATTTTGCGCTTCAAGCGCAGCAGTACGTTTTGCTTCAATTTTAACAGGGTCTATTTCGAGAAGCCCTAAATCACTAACCTCGTTTATCACAGCTTCGGCCCCGGTAATGCCACCAAGTGCAGCACTGCGAATAGAGATTTTCCCGCTGCCCACTTTTGCTTTGCCTTCCACGGTTACTGTAATTCTGTAGCCGCTAAGCCATTCCACTTTGCCAATTTTTAATCCTGCAAAGGCATCTTTAAGAACGATATCCTCTGCATTTATATGTGGCAAGAAATCATCGCCTGCTGAAAAAACATTCAATACATGAATGTCTGGTTTCGCCGCTACATCTTCTTTGTCTTGTAATACAGTGATGGAAGGATTTGCAATTTCAATTTTGCCGCTGGCGCTCCTTTGGCTTTTTAAAGCATCCTTTGATACTGCGATGGTACCGACACCAACTTTGCGAAGCTCGGGCGCAGTGAGCGTTACTTCAATAGTGTTCTCGCGGTTGGTGGCTTCAATTTTAGATACTTTCGCATCTTTTAACTCGCCGCCAAAAGTGAACATTTCTGGTGTAACAATGTCGGAAAAACTATCGTTTTCAACTCTTAATTTTATTGTTCTATTAACGCTGGTTTGAACGGTCAAGGGTGCATCTGCATAAAGGAATGGTGCGCCGGAAATCCCGATTATTTTATCAACAGAGAAGCCGCTCTTTAAGGCGCTTTGTTGCAAGGTTACGACACCGTTACCGCTATCTTTGGCTTTTTCCCCATTAATATTGAAAGAAAGCTTCTGTCCATCCAGTATAATATTGCTTACTGACATATCTGCAAATCCGCCTGAAAGACCAATTTCTTCTGCCGTTGGCGTTTTAGCGAACTCGTCACCGCTCAGAGTAAGTTGCAGGTTATCTTCATAACTTGCTTTTTCCAAAATAGTTTCATCCAAGGCGGATAACTTGGGATATTCTATTGCCACCTTTGCAACATACGCAGTCTTCACCTTTGTATTCGCCGTGTCCAATATGTAAATATCACCGCTTGGATTTTCTCTCACATCATCACTCGCATGATTTATTGTGGTGTTTCCCTTTATTGCTACAGTGAACTTATCATTTTCAAAACCAATAGAGGAAACTTCTAGTCCTTTAAAAAGTCCCTGCAAATCAATGTCACTTTTTTTAATGTTTTTAAGCTCATCTTCTTTGAGGTTTATAACTATTTTTTGGTCAAAGCTTGTTGCCGCTTTTAAGCTTGCTGGTTCACAAGTTGCATCAATCAGGTCAATTTCCTCGTTCAGTGCAGTATTTCCCATCTGCCTTGTAAAGGTTCCTTTAAAAAATTCAGGGTTAACTCCAGCCATTATTCCTGTGAAAAGTATTAATGCAGCAAGTAATCCAGCGATGAAGCCATGTATGTGTTTCTTATCCACCTTGAGCTTTTTGTTTTTATGATGAATTTCTGGTGTCTTCTCTTTTTTTACTTCTTCTGTTTCGATGATTTCATTTTCTTTAATCATTTCTAATTCCTCCTGTATTTTTTTTATTTGTTATTGTCTCGCTCCGCATTCCATGCAAAATGGTGCAACTGGTATAGTCTTACCGCAACTCAAGCACGTTTTATATCCATCAGGAAGCGAAGAGATATAGGGATACATGCCGATAGATGAAATATAAAACTTTGCACCTACAATTGGGGATTTTTCTCTTAAGTCCGGTAATGAAAACGCCTTTTCTGTTGGTGCAATTATGCTTGCTAAAACGGGATGATCAGCTGCCTGTAGTGTTTGACCTTCACATAATATAAATCGATCCTTTATAAAGCTCTGATCTGAAGTTTTTAGTAAAACAATTTCACCGAAACAAATATCATCGTTAAAATTATATGTGCTTTCTGAAAAATCTTCAGAAACATATTCAATATCGCCTATAACCACACCTTTTTTACCGCTTGGATCGGGATATATTCCTGATTGCACCATTAAATAATTAAAATTCTGAGCGATTAAATTTTTAGAATAATCGGGTATGCCAAAATTGTGTTTTACAAAATCGTATCCATATCCGCCTTGAAGTACAGAAAAAAGTGCTGCGTTATCATTGAAACTGATTTTTTTACCATCACATAAAGTGTAATCATTGTATATCTTTCGATTTTGTCCTGGTGAATGCAATATTGACAATTCTCCAAGATATTTTGATGCGTCAATTATTTCCGGAATATCAACATATGATGCGAACATT
>JBBQKF010000173.1:0-4285 GCA_038326615.1 Saccharofermentanales bacterium
CAGAGCCAGTTTCATGTATTCGATGGCCAGCCGGAAGGTTTTTCCGGAGCCTGCAGAAGCTTTATATACTTTTAGTTGCGACATAGAATGCTAATTTACCACAGATTACACAGATGAACACAGATTAAAAAAACTTAGCGCCTTTGTGGCATTGGTAATTAAAAACTAAAAGTAAGCATATCCGGGAGACTGAAGGTACGAATGGGTTTGAATGTTTAACACATTGTTGAAAAGTATTGGGAAAGAAATGGATTTGGGATGGTGAACATATAGAAAAAGGTTGCAAATTTAGAAAATATTAACTGGCAGGAATCAGACTTATACAGATGAAAGTAGTTAGCTAAGTCTGATTTATAAGTCTTAGCCACAAATTACATGCAATTTGAAAACCATGAAAATTGGTTCATTAAAAAGTGTGTCAAAATAAAAAAAGATGAGTTATAAAGTCACTGACACTCCAAGTGAGAAAAACATAGAACAGCTACAAAAATGGTTACTCATAGGGAGATTTCATGGATATTTTGCAAATAATCTACATGAAGGATTAGAGAATGGTGTATTAATTATTGTCACATTCGAAGAAGAGGCAATTGGTTACCTCCTTTACGAAGAAGAATCTCCCTCGAATATTTACATACGAGGAGCAGAAATTAATCCTGATTTTCAACGTAGAGGAGTTGGACAGCTATTAGTGAATAGTTGTGTTGCTAAATTTAAACAGGAAGGTAAATCAGTAATTTATCTAAAAAGTGTTTATAATTCTGAATCTTTTTGGATTAAAATGGGATTCAATGATCGTTTTATATCTGAAGATACAGAGTATCCAGAATATAATCCTATATATCTTAGAAGGCATTTAAGATAACCATGTCTACATGAAAAATATACAAACAGCATGTAACAAAAGCTAAATTTCATGGGCGGTGACAAGCAGCTTGAAAACTTAATTCATTTAATAAATATAAACGAATACGAAACATCTGTAATGGTTGGTGATCGTTCACGATGGAAATGGGAAAAGGAACCCGTATGTAGCAATTTCACCTCCTTTTCCGCACCGATTACCAAGATATTTCCTGCGTTTCAACCTAAGTAATGCAACAACTAAAAGATATAGCAAAGTCAGGACGTGTCCTGATCCTACAAGGCGCTGAAAGATAAGGACGTTCAATCTTTCAGATCATCTGGCATACAAAGTTTTAAACTTCAGCAAAAGAAGCGGTTTTATGCTGGTTGATGTAGAGGCAGGTTGCATACTTTAGTTCTTGTATTAACTTTACTGCTCAAAATTACGGTATGCTGCATATACGCGGTTCGTTATAAGCAACAACTTGATATATAGAAAGATCAAATCAATATGACCTTTGATTACGCTTCGATATTGTTTTTTTTAACAATGAATAATATATTCATTATTGCATTGTTCACCTATCAATATTTTTATCATCATAAGAAATGGTATTTATCTGTGTTTATTACGGGTATTTTATTTCAAACAATTGCCATTATCCTGGTAGGTTTAAGAGATGTTTTACCTTTTCCATTTAATGTACAAATAAGTAATTTCTTCCTGATTTCCAGTTTCCCTTTAACATCGTTTGGCCTTGTTTCGTTTGATGGCAAAATTCGAAAAAATATTTTATGGCTTTTTGTTGTTTTTGCTATTCTATTTTGGTCTGCTTGTCTGCTAGTTGAAGGAAACAACCCAATCCGTATTATTATTCAGATAATTGCCAGTGCATTTTTCTATGGAATCGGTGCATTTTATCTTTTTTTCAATAAGAATAAATACAAATTTTCTATCATCTTAAGTATTGTACTTTTGATATATTCTATGTTCCAGCTTATTCGTGCATCTGTTATATATCGCTCAGGTCAGTCATATGATTTCATGAAAGGTTCTACGATTGATAATTGGTACCTTATCATTTCAATATTTGTAATTAGTGCTACCAGTATAGGTTTCATAATGCTTTTAAAGGAAATAGATCAAAAAACGATATTTCTAAAAAATACAAGAATACAACAGGATAAACTTAAACTTGAAGAGTTAAATGTAACTAAAGACAAGCTATTTTCAATTATTGCACACGATTTAAGAAGTCCATTTAATAGCATTTTAGGTTTATCGGAACTACTAATTGAAAATCAAAGAGATTTTAAAATTGCAGAATCTGAAAAGTATTTAGGCTTAATTAATTCATCAGCCCAAAACACGCTTGTTTTACTTGATAATTTGTTAAATTGGGCAAAATCGCAAACCGGACAAATTAATTTCAATCCCCAAAAAATAATTTTGTCATCAATTATCAGTGAAATTATAGAACTATCAAATTCAGCTGCAATAGCTAAGGAAATATCATTAATTCAGAATAAACCTGATGAGATTGAAGTTTATGCCGATGAAGATATGTTAAAAACAGTTTTACGAAATCTTATTTCCAATGCAATCAAATTCACAAAACCAGGTGGGAATATACAAGTTTTAGCAAAAAGAGAACAAAGTCGTGTTGAAATTACAATCTCTGACAATGGGGTTGGAATGAATAAAAAAATGATTGATAAATTATTTAGGATTGAATCAAATGAATCGACCATTGGAACAGCGAACGAAAAAGGTTCAGGTTTGGGCTTACTACTTTGCAAAGAATTTGTTGAAAAACTTGGTGGAAAAATTTGGGTAGAAAGCGAAGAAGGGAAAGGTAGTGATTTCAAATTTACATTACCTTTGGTTAAACAAAAATGAGAAATAATAAAAACTACTTATAATCGTAGTCGGCTCCGCCAGTAATTTGCTGACGGAGTGAGCCTCTCATACCAAAATACGTAAGGTTCTTCCCGAACACTCGGGACAGGCTGTATACAGCGGTTTCCTGAGCGTATTATATCAATCTTTATATTTTATAAACCACTAAAAACAACAAAAATGCATAGTCTAATTTTCTTGCCTTTTCTAATTATGATCGTTTATTTAGCTTTAATAGTTGGGATCCTCTATTTGATTTATACTTGGGTCAATAAATTTATTGTGTTGAAACAGGAACACAACGATTTGCTTCGGGAAATCATAAAAAAGATGGACAATAAATAATGCATAAAATGTAATTAATCTATTCTAAAGGCTAAAGTCGCGTCTTAACCATCGTTTGAAAACAAAGCCATTTCAACTTTTCGGCAATGAACATTGACGATAGCAGTTTGTTCGTAATTGGTTATTCATAACAAATATCGGTATGTAATTAATCTGAGAAAAAAATACCAATTTATCTGAAAACCAAATATTACATAAATATGAAATTTTTTACACTTAAAACAAAAGCTATTTTACTGGCCATGACAATGTTGCTTATTGGAACAAATAGTTACAGTCAGAAATCACGGGAGGAAATTCCTGAAAATGCTAAATGGAATTTAGCTGACCTTTTCCCTTCAGAGGAAGCCTGGCGTACTGCCTTGAATGATTTAATACCAAAACTGGATAAAGTTGAATCATTCAAGGGAACCTTGACACAGTCTGGTGCAAATCTGCTAAAAGCATTGGAATACAATACTTCGATATCAAAAGAAGCTACAAAATTATTCATTTATGCCAGTATGAATTCGGACCTCGACACCCGAAATATGAAATATACAGGGATGAAACAGGAGCTTCAGCAATTGTTTACAAACTTTGGAGCCAGATCGGCATTTATTGAGCCTGAAATTCTGACTGCCGATTGGGAAACGATTGACGGTTTTATTAAAAATGAGCCAAAACTTCAGGATTACCGCATGGGTTTGGAAAACATGTTCCGCACAAAAAAGCACACTTTGAGCGAAGAGGAAGAGCGGATTATGGCACTTTCGCGCATGGTTTCAGGAGTTCCGTCATCGGTTTTCAACACTTTTTCGAATGCCGAAATGCCCAAACCGGAGGTAACTTTGTCGAATGGCGAAAAAATTACCATTGGCAGCTCCGAATATAGCAAGTACCGTGCATCGGCCAACCGCAACGACCGCGAAATCGTATTCAAGGCATATTGGGAAAACCAGGCAAAATTTAAGGCAAGTTATGGCGAAATGCTTTATGGAAACGTAAAAGCCGATATGTTCCACGCCAAAGCCCGCCACTACGATTCGTCTCTGGAAGCTACACTTTATCCCAACAATATTCCGGTTGAAATTTATCATTCGCTGGTTAAAAATGTAAATGAAAGCCTGCCCGCTTTTCACCGGTATCTGAAAATTAAAAAACGCATGATGGAAGTGGATACCCTGAAATACCTCGATTTGTATGCACCTGTTG
>JBBQKF010000174.1:0-4272 GCA_038326615.1 Saccharofermentanales bacterium
GATTTTATTGAGCGAAATCTAAGTCAAACAGATAAGCTTGTTGAATCATTTAAGCAGCTTTCCTGCCAAATTGGGTCATAACGCCAGTTGGTTCTGTCTTTCCCTATTTGGCAGGAAAGCTGCTTAAATGATTCAACAAGCTTATCTGTTTGTCTTAGATTTCGCTCAATAAAATCTGGATAACCGTTTAGTGAAATTTGAAAATAGTATTTAAATCCACTAAGTAAGTCAAGTTTGTCAATAATTGCGCCGGGATCTTTCGTCCAAAATACAATGCAGTCAATAAGTTCAGGTGTTAACAACACTTTACTTACTTGCCTGTAATTCATCGGATTGCGCACAAGAACATACCCTTCGCGAATTCGGTTAAAAAACCAGTCAGAGTAAAAAGCAGGAATATCAGTTCTGCGACTAACGCTCAAAATCACAATTTCGTCCTCACATTTTTGTCTTATTATGATAATATAACTTCTAATCTCCATTTTTAAAAGTTTCGGTTAGTTAACATAATTATTTCATAATCGATTTAACATATTCATATCAGCTGATAGTTATCATGTTACAATCAACTTTTAGTTGCGCTATACATGCATTTGCTAGTTATAATTTTCAAGTCACTTATTGATTTTCCATTTTTAAAAGTTTCGGTTAGTTAACATATTTATTTCATATCGATTTAACATATTCATATCAGCGGATAGTTATCATATTCATAGCAACAGCTAATCGCCCATTCATAAGATTTATCAATAATCAATAGTTATAGAGCTGCTTTTGTTCATCATAAGAACAAATCCCATATTATTAGCTTGGACAGCAAATTTTTTGAGTGTGATTTTCTCAGCAGCTATAAGTGGGATGGAAATACCGTTATCAATTAATTGGTCATTTGTCATGTCAACCCAAACGATCGGTGGGTTCAGTGAAGATTGGCATGATCCATCGCAAATTTTGAAAGAGACCATGTATCCTTTTTTAATGACAGTACTGATTATCGCAATCACATTTACATTTTGCCCTACTTTTTCTTTCAAATCAACAAGTTTTGTGAAATACTGTGTATTTTTTATAATTGAATATTTCTTTGCATTGTCTTTTCGAAAAACTACATAATTGAAAGGAACGTCAACTCTATTTCCTTTTTTGAGACCTTTGCTAATCAAGAAATCATATATCATTGGTATATCCCAGAAGCATCTTACCATGCCAAAACATGTACATTCGTATTTAGACTTGCTCTCCCAGAGCCCTATGCAAGGAGAAAATATATTTAAAATCCCCGAGTTTACAATTTCATTTCGGATTGATTTAAATGAAACACAGCTCTTTTCATCGGCTGGCTCAATAATGATTAAAGAACCATCGCTTTTAATATTGTTTGAAAATTCATAAATTATTGGGGTTGCATTTCTACTATTTTCGCCTTCGTTACAGTTTATAAAATTGCTTATCAAAATCAAGTCAAAATCTCCAAGTGATTTAAATGAACTATCTGTACCAATATTTTCACAAATAATTTCCTCAATGGTGACACTCAGATTTATTGGCATGAATACTGAAACTGCCTCGAATAGCCTTTGTGCTAAACTTAAGAATTTCAAGTCAGAATCAAGTAAAACAAAAGATAATTTATATGTAAGTTCCGGAAAGCTTTCTGCGAGAGACTTGTAATATTCAATCACGCCAATGGATACTGAACCTGGTCCAGTGCCAACATCCAGAATTCTCATGTCAGGCTTAAGAATATTTCTTAGATGCAAATCCTGCAAAGGTTTCCACACTTTAAAAATATTTGCCGGTAAATAGTAAAGCAAATAAGAAAGCTGTTTATGCTTATATTCCACTTTTGGAAAATTAAAAAACATAGTGTTAAGATTTGAAATTACATCATTCACAAAAATTTCAGGCAGGAACTGGAAATATTCTTCGATTTTCTCAAAGCAAGCGTCCCGCAAATATAAATCCTGCAACACAATTTTCATAATCGCTTTTTCGATATAATCCGGCACCCGTCGATTATCTTTAAAGTATGTCAAAACGACTTGAAAGTCATTTTCACCGCACACAAGGGTTTTGTCTAACTCATCAATTTTCATTGTGCAAACACCGCTGTATCAAGTAAAGAAACCAGGGACTTCGCACTATTGCTGAGCACATCATGGTTTTCATTTATAAACTTGACAAACTTTTCATCTTCGCCATTTATTTTGAATTTGAATGCGAGTAAAGCCATCGACATATTTTTGGCAAGATTGTAATTATCTGAAACGGCACTTTTTAACACCTCTTCTGCTTTTATATAATTAGCTTCTGTCCCAGAAAGCATTGTGGCAACTGCATATGTGTTTTTAATATAACTTTCACGACAATTGCAGATCAACGATGATGCTTTGTCATAGTTATCCGATAAAATATGACACCATGCGATTTTATCATTGATATATGAAGTGTTTTTTTGAACCCTATTATTCAATTTTTGACATTCTGCAATAGATTTTGCTGATTCCAGGAAATAAAGTGCTTTCTTACCTGATTCTTCAGTACTGGCTAAATCCTTCCTGAGAACTTTATTTACAAAATATATCTGTAAAAATGTCTGCCCTATCCGATAAAATTTGTCTACTGAAGAAACTGCCCATTCTATTGACTCATTAGAAATTTCACGAATATCAATTTCATCATTTATTGAAAGATCGCTTTCAGCACTTAAACAGATAATAAGATATTCTTTCGCCTTTTTTAAACACTGCGAACTTGCGTAAGTGATTTTTGTCGCATCATAATGAGTGTTTGCGAGTTTGCAACATGCATATTCATAAAAAGGCGATTTGCTTTTTTCAAGATAGAAACATCCTAATGTGTACAATGTTTTAACATATTCATTACTATACCTGCTGCGTATTTGAGATAATTCGATTTTTTGGTAAAGAAATATTACATTTTCCAAACTCTTGATACCTATCTCTTCCATCCCTTCGATTTCATCAAAAGTATCTTTACCCCAGACGTGCTCTGCATTTTTGAAATTGCCTATTTGCTTGTCAATTATCAGTTTCCCCTTTCGAAAGTTGTCTTTAATGCTGCCAGGAAATATTGCAAGAGCCTTATCAAGCCACTTTAGTGCCTCTGCTATCTCAAATTGCACCTGTCCGTCTCTTCGTCCTTTTGGTTTGGTCAATTCTAATACATTCAGATAATGTCTGTAAGCTAACGCTGAATAATTTTTATATTCTTGCGGGTCAATTTCTGTGCATCTTTTGTAAAGCTTAATTGATAAATCGCGATATTTCTTCACGTTGTTTAAGTGATTTCTGTCTCTCTCCATACCATTTTGCGGTTCACCTAATTTACTACAGGCATATGCTACAATATATAGATCATATGAATTATTCCATATATCATCGTTATCGTCTATCATTTCTAGAGGTTCAAACATTTGGCATATTTCATTCCAGTTATTTTGCTCCTTATGTTTTTCGATGATTGCGGTATTAGTGGAAATTTTCCTTATATTAGGAGTTCCTTTGCGTATTAGGTCAAAATCTTCTTTGTTAAAAATACACAAATTCGGAGAGAACTTATTTGTATCATTAACCCATCCGGCTTGACGTGCAAATTTGTAAATTGCTTTACCTACTGGCCCAGATGCTATATCAAGTTCCTTGTCTATTACATATTCTATATGGAAATGATTATCGTCTGTTATAATACTCTTGACTTTAAGAAGCATACATTTCTTTAGCTCATTTTCGGTCTTTTTTAAGAATCCAATGCACATTTTTATATCTGTAAGATTCAAATTAAGAGAATCGGGGAATACTCTTTTAAAATTATCAAAATAGCTTGTGAACATGTTGAATTTGCCACTCAATAGATCAGTTTCGTCAAAAAACCCTAAGTAAATATACATTACTGTTCTCCTTTTCAAATCCAATTCTTTCATACGGTATAATTCTTTGGCGATTTATTTAATAATTCTAAATCCGCCCATTCCTAATGAACATTTAATCCCTATTCCGGATATCTCAAGATAATGTATTAGCATATTGAATATTCTGGATATGTTTTCTGGGGCATCGACTTGAAGTGTTAACTTTCCTGTGAATGCTGGTATGTATATTTTTTTAAGTGGATATGAAATGCTTTCTAGTGCATATTTTGAAATTTTTACTGATTTAACTATATCATCAATTAGTCCCGCATCGCTAATTGTAAAGCCTTTGGCATATACATTCCACTTTTGAATAGCACTTTTGACTATTAATTCAGGTG
>JBBQKF010000175.1:0-4259 GCA_038326615.1 Saccharofermentanales bacterium
GGTGCAGCAATGCTTGTTTACAGAAGATAAAAGCTGATAAAAGAAGTTAAGAACTGATAAAAGAAGTTAAGAGCTGATAAAAGAAGTTAAGAGCTGATAAAAGAAGTTAAGAGCTGATAAAAGAAGTTAAGAGCTGATAAAAAAAGTTAAGAGCTGATAAAAGAAGTTAAGAGCTGATAAAAGAAGTTAAGAACTGATAAAAGAAGTTAAGAACTGATAAAAGAAGATAAGAGCTGATAAAAGAAGTTAAGAGCTGATAAACGGACTTAAGAGCTGATAAAAGAAGATAACAGAAGATAACAAAATATAACAGAAGACGAAAATGATGATAGCAGACAAAAATAATAAATGTGAGGGAAACATAATTGCGAAATAATAATCTTATTTTAAAATACCCTATAAAAATGACTCCTGCGTTCAAAGATTATATTTGGGGCGGTGACAGACTTATCAAAGAGTGGGGGAAGCCTTGCAATTACGGCATCGCCGCTGAAAGCTGGGAACTTTCCGCGCACAAAAACGGGCAAAGTGTTGCCAGCAATGGAAATCTCGAGGGCCTTCCTTTAAGCGAAATTGTAGAAAAATATGGGAAAAATTGTCTTGGCACAAATTCACAAGCAGCGGAGCGCTTTCCAATACTTATAAAATTTATTGATTCAAAACAAAAATTATCGATTCAAGTTCATCCGGCAGACTCTTATGCTTTAGAGCATGAAGGCGATTATGGCAAAACCGAAATGTGGTATATCGTGGAGGCGCAAGAGGGAAGTGGAATTCTTTGCGGTTTTAGAGAATCAATTTCCAAAGACGATTATAAAAAAAGTATAAGTGACAATACATTAACCGACAAATTGAATTGGATTCCAGTTAAAAAAGGCGATGTGTTTTTCATATCTCCTGGCACAGTCCACGCAATCTGTGAAGGAACAATAATTGCGGAAATTCAACAAAATTCAGACGTTACATACCGTGTATACGACTATGACAGGAAAGGTCCTGATGGGAAATCAAGACCTCTCCATATTGACAAAGCGCTTGATGTATCAAGGCTTGCAGCCGATGTATATGATGGCAGTCCACTTGGAGAAGAACAGGAATTGGATGATGGAGCTGCCTCAACATTACTTGTCGAATGCAAATACTTTACTGTAAGTGAAATAAAAATTGCTAATGAAATTTCTTTGTCCGTCGATGACAAATCATTTCAAAGCCTTGTCTTTGTTGAAGGTGAAGGACTTATCGAATGGGGTAATGAGAAGATTGAATTTAAACGTGGAGATACTTTTTTTCTTCCTGCAAGCATGGGTGAATTCAAAATAACAGGCAAATCAACCGTTCTTTTATCGGTTGTTTAGAATTGAAATAAAAATCAACCAAATGTTTTTCTCATTATTTCGCAATAATACTGAACATTTTCCCAAATTGCGTCAGGAGCAATTCTATGATCAGGACATGGTATATATCCGCCAAGTTCAACTAGCCTTTTTAATCTTTCAACCTCATCATCGATTGCTTTATAATCTCTTGCAAATACTGTTTTGTTCATCCCACCTACACCGAGAAGGTCTTTGCCGTATTGTTTGCGCCATGGCTCTATTGAGGCATTCCAGGTTCCTACTTCAATTGGAAACATTGTATTAACGCCATTTTCAAGCCATATTGGAACTAAACTATCAATGCATCCGTCACAGTCAAGACTTATAATATCAATCCCATAACTATTTAAAAGATTACTGAATTTACGATACCATGGGCCAACTTTTTTGGCAAAAACTGAAGGGCTTATTAATGGGCCATTCTTAAAGCAAATATCTTCCCAAAAATGAGCGTAATCAGGTTTTGCGCCTGTTTTAAGAATCGCTTCTACAAGGTCATATTGCATTTGGGCATTAGTATTAATGATTTCGTCAAACAAATCTTCATCATCTGCCTGAAGATAACAAGCACCTTCTATACCCAAATAATTTCTGATATTGCCGTAAAGGCTTCCACAATGAATTCCTGTTGGTTTGCTTCTACCTTCAGTTGTCTTAAACTGTTCAAGATAAGCGATATCAAATCTTGAAGAATCCATCATAAGGCGATGTTTATAGTGTGTTTCCCAGGATTCTCTGTCTTCTAGAAGATGTCCGACTTCCGAAGGAATTGAAACAACTCCTGGTTTAATAAGTATAACTGCGCCGTTTTCGTCCACCCACTTCTCCTGACCATTTGGAAGCTTTTCAAGTAATTTTTTCTCAAACTGGGGCATTAATCCATAGTTTCCAGCGAAGAGAGTATTCCAATTAAAATCAAACCCTAAACGCTCGCTGATAATTTCCTCATTAGGCGAATTGTCATAAACATCAATTGCTTCACTATCCTTGATGTGACCTTCCAAATGCCATTTCTCAATTGTTTCTGTCCAATATCCGAAATGTACTACAGGCATTCTTTTATAGTTCTCGTAGTGTAAAATTGCCAATGTGTCTTCTCTTAATCCCATAAAAATCCTCCGTATTCTCTTATAAAGTATAATAATGAATCAATCTTGCAAATAAAATATCCCAAGAATAATCAATTGTGTAGACATACACATTTATTCTATGATAAGATAATATCAGATTAGGTTAAAACTCAGTTGATAAAATTTGCTAAAAAATATGAAAATATTGCTAAATGATTTGAATGCAAAATTATGAAAATAATTTTAAACGAATGGAATACCAAATGCGGATAAAAAAAATGGAAACCAAGAATAATTTTAAACTCAAAAGCGAAATGGATATATCAAGTCTTTCAACTGATTATATGCATACCGCTAGTTTGAGTGCACATAGATTTCCGTTTTATCTTGAAAACGGAGGGCATTTCTTCGCTAACATGGGATATTTCACCGAAAGAGAAGGCTTTCGCAGTTACCTTTTTATGCTAACAATAAAGGGTTGCGGATATATTCGTTCAAAAAACAAAGAAATATTATTGTCGAGAAATCATGCAGTTTTAATTGATTGCATGGACTATCAATATTATCAGACCGCAAGTGATAGTAGTTGGGAATTTGTATGGGTTCATATTAATGGAACATCTGCAGCATTATACTATGATTTACAAAATCAGGGGTCGTTTGAATCAATTGATTTTGGAGAAGACAAAAAGCCAATAGAATTGATGATGGAAATCTTCAAGATTGTTGAAGAAAAGAAAACGAATATTGATCTTTTATTGTCTGAAAGACTTATTACACTTTGTACTAAGATGCTATTGGCAAAAAACAAGTCATTCGAAGCCCCTCATTTTGAACAACATCGTAAAGACATCACATATACGCTAAGTGTAATAAGTGAGCGTTACAGTGAACCACTTACTATTGATGAACTTTCAAAACATGCTCATATAAGTAAATATTATTTTGTTAGAGTTTTTAAAGATTTTACAGGGCAGACCCCGTATGAGTATTTAATGTCATATAGGATTAACGAATCAAAAACATTTCTGCTAAAAACTGATGACTCGGTTTCGATGATTTCATCTCGTTGCGGGTTTGTTGATACAAGCAATTTTATAAGATGCTTTAAGCGTGCAACCGGAACTACTCCAAAAGTATTTCGAAAAGACAGGGGATTTATAGTATGATTTTTATTGCTGTTGCAATGCTTTGTGAGGCAAAACCCATAATCGTAGGCCTTGGACTAAAAAGGATTACAAAAGAAACCAGATTCCAAATATTTGCGACAAAAGAGATTTGTCTTATCGTTACAGGGACTGGTATGGGAAATGCATTTATTGCTACAACATATTTGCTTACTCATTTCGAGGCGAAAAAGTCAGATTTTTTGATAAATTATGGTATTAGTGCTGTAATGTATAGAGAAACTTTTAACAAAAATGATTATGGTAGAATATTTCTGATTAATAAAATTCAAAATAGCTGTACAAAGCGATATTTCTATCCAGACCTGCTGTTTGTGACTTTGCTTGAACAGGCTCAACTTATTACGTTTCCCGATGTTTATAGGGGGAATTCAAAAATCTTGACCACTCACCAATCCATGGCGGATGAAAGTGAATATGTATTGGTCGATATGGAGGGTGCAGCGGTATATGAAGTAGCAAACTTATTTTTGTACGCGCACCACATTTTTATTGTGAAAAT
This sequence comes from Saccharofermentanales bacterium, assembly GCA_038326615.1. Lineage (GTDB taxonomy): Bacteria > Bacillota > Clostridia > Saccharofermentanales > UBA5734 > JBBQKF01. The sequence continues at coordinate 4,136 of JBBQKF010000175.1, forward strand.
TATTTCAGATAACGGTAACAGCGAAATGATTAACAGCCAGACTGTGGGAAACCTTGTTAATGAAAAGCATCCCGATATTTCAAGACTGATTGATTCAATATCAAAATTCTCTAAAAATGAAAAT
>JBBQKF010000176.1:0-4187 GCA_038326615.1 Saccharofermentanales bacterium
GTAAAGGTTGAAAAACTCTGTAGAATCATGCTAAAAATAAGCAATTACAAATCGAACTGTGGATAAATTAATGTAAGCCACTTTCTTTGATAGTATTTGTAAGAACAATTTAGTCCTACTGAGTAAACGCTATAGTCTTAAAAGATTATATGAAATAAGTATAATGGAGACAAAATTATTAGACTAAAACATAAAAGATACTGGAGGGTAAAATTAAAATGATTTTTGATCACTCGCAAGAGATTGATCAGTTAACTAACAAGCAAAAAACCACACTTGGAATAACGTTAATAAATGACGTTGTAACAAAAGGCGGGTGTGATTTACATATTCATACTCATGCTTCAGATGGAGCAGACAGTTCAGCCCGGGTAGTTCAGAAGGCAATCGAAAACAAACTTTCTTGTTTTTCTGTAACTGACCATGACAGCACAGAGGGTGTTTCCGATGTTATTCGCATTTTACATAAGCTTAGATTGATTGGCATTATTTGCCCGAAGTTTATTCCTGGAATTGAACTTTCAATTGAAGAAGAGAAAGAAGTTCATATCCTTGGTTACTTTCCATTTGGTGGTTATGAGAAAACAGAGGCTTTTCTCCGAACACAAAGAGATAGTCGTAATAAGAGAAACATTGAAATGTGCGAATTGCTTACCAGTCAAGGAATGCCAATTTCTATTGAGGAACTCCAGGCAGAGGGTGGAAGGGTCGTAGGACGATTGCATACAGCAAACATTCTTGTCCGTAAAGGTTATGTTGGATCTGTCAAAGAAGCGTTCAAAGAAATACTTGGCGACGAAAAAGCGTGTTATGTCAGAAGAGACAAACCGACGGCAAAAGAGGCGATTGATTGCATACTTGATGCAGGAGGAATCCCCGTTGTCGCGCATCCTTATCTTTATGGGTGGACAGGAGGACAACGACAAGTTTCTAAAGTGCTTTTAGCGAAACTTGAAAAGCTTAAAGTGGATGGATTACTGGGCGTTGAAGCATTTCATGGAGAGGCATCATTTGCCCAGCAAATTGAATCGCAGGCTGCAGCAAGAACTCTTGACTTGTTTTGTACCGCTGGCAGCGACTATCATGGGGATAATAAGAAAAATGTCAGGATGTATGACAACTTAACAAGGTTTTATCACAAAAATGATATCGTATTTGTAGCTGCAATTATTGAAGAGCAGGATGGTTTTTTTGCAATGAAAAAAACAGCAGGCCTTAATGAAGGAAAATGGTATCTTCCAAGCGCCAGAATTTTTTCGAGCAAAAAGTGTCCGGATTTTCTTATTGCATCCATGCAAACAATCTTAGGACTAAAGATAAATATAAAAAGACACTACAATACGATAATAACTGATGAAATACACCAAAGAGTAACTCTAATAACTTTTATTTGCAAATGTGATAACAATGAGCTGAAATCATTTATTGGCGACAGTCAGGTTAAGGGACTGTTTTCGCTTGCTAAACTATGTGAAATGGAAATGATGACGCCTGATGCAATGGTTATAGATAGTTTAAGAGAAATTCCGATTGAGTTTTCACACAATACACACATTTAGGATTTATAATTGCTTTACGATAAGGCGGAGGGAGTTAAACTTGGAAAACAGAATATTAATTGCTGAAGATGAAGCGAATTTGAGGAAACTTGTTGCAAGCTACCTTAGAAAAGAAGCCTTTACTTTTGTTGAGCCCTCAAACGGAAGAGAAGCTTTAGATAAGTTTTATGACGATAAATTCGAACTGGTAATTCTTGATATTATGATGCCGAAATTCAAAATCAAAAAAAATGGAATGATATAATTTTAGCGTGAGGTTGTGTGCTGATTGTGCCCAAAAGTGCAAACATAATATCTTTTTGTGTAAATATAAAAATTTGATTTACGTATAGAATTATTTTTAAGTCAGATTTATACATTTTCCATGAAAGGTAGATTTAATAAATGAATAAAACTACAAATTTTAAGCATCTAATTGAGCAATTCCAGTTTGAGGGAGGGTTTATTTACGAGGAGCCTTTCGGCTGTGGGCATATTAATGATACATTTGCGGTATATTTTAAGAAGACATTCGAACGGCCCGATAGATATATACTTCAAAGAATCAATCACAATATTTTTAAAAACCCAGACGAACTGATGCAAAACATAGAAAACGTTACAGCGCATATAAGAAAAAAAGTTGATAATAATTGTGGTGACATTAAGCGAGAAGTTCTCACAATTATTAAAACTATTGATAATAAAAATTACTATATTGACGATAACGGAAATTACTGGAGAGGGTATGTGTTTATTGATGATGCAACATCATACCAGGTCGTTGAAAGCCCAGAGCAATTCTACAAGGCAGCAAAGGCGTTTGGAAAATTTCAAAAGCAGCTAAGCGATTTTCCTGCAAACACTCTTTTTGAAACAATTCCAAACTTTCATAATACGCAGTCAAGATTTGAAGCATTTCTTCTAGCACTCGGAAATGACTTCATGAAGAGAGCTGACGGTGTTAAAGAAGAAATCATGTTTGCCTTACAAAGAAAATCTGATGCAAGTGTTCTTATAAATTTGCTAAAAGAAAACAAACTTCCATTAAGAGTTACTCATAATGACACAAAGTTAAACAATGTTATGATAGACAATAAAACTGGAGAGGGAATTTGTGTGATTGATCTTGATACAGTAATGCCAGGACTATCTCTTTACGATTATGGAGATAGTATACGTTTCGGCGCAAACCCTGCAGCGGAGGATGAAAAAGATCTTTCAAAAGTATATATGGAGCTAGGTCTGTTTGAGATATTTACTAAAGGATTTCTTGAAGAGGCTGCCGAAAGTTTGACTGAGACAGAAATTGAATATCTACCTTTTGCAGCTAAAATTATGACATTCGAGTGTGGATTAAGGTTCCTGACAGATTATCTTAATGGTGACACTTATTTCAAAATTCATCGCGAGGGTCATAATCTTGACAGATGTAGAACCCAATTTAAGCTTGTTGCTGATATGGAAGTTAAAATGGACCAGATGAAAGAAATCGTTTCAAAATATATTTTACATTACATACATCAATTTCTAAATTAATAAATTTCTAAATTAATAAAAATGATTATCGCGTTTACTCAGTAAGTATTATAAATTTGTTATCATATTGAAATATTTGAGAAAGCACTATTTCTACAATATCAATTTAGGGAGTTACAGTGCATTCTTGCTTTATATAATCAAGAATATCTGGTTATACTGAGTAAAAACTATAGTCTTGTTAATAAATTATAACATTAATAAAATTCAAAGAGTATTAATAAAAGTGGAAAGAGTATTGAAATGAAAACTGAAACAGTACCTTACTCGGAAAAATTAAATTTCGAAAGTGATTATACATTAAAAATTGAAAATTATAAATGGATGAGAAATCATTATGAACCTAAAGTACAAGTTTTTCTGATTCACAATAATGATTCATTAAAAATTCGCTTCAAAGCGTTTGAAACAGAAATAAGATTTGTGGAGAAATCCGATAATGGTGAAATATATTGCGATAGCTGTGTAGAGCTTTTTTTAAGACCTTTTTCTGATGATGAAAGATATATCAATTTTGAAATAAATCCGATTGGGGCAATGATTATGTCTTTGGGAGAAACAAGAAACGACAGAATTGAATGTGTATATAATTATAAGAAGCATCTCAATGTGAGCACACAAATATTTGACGAATATTGGCTGGTTGATTTCACAATACCCTTTTCTATGTTGAATGAAATTTATCAGACAGATGCAATGATACAGCCCAAATGTAATTTTTATAAATGTGGTGATAAAACAGCTTTTCCGCATTACGGAATGTGGAACAAAATTATTTCTGAAAAGCCAGATTTCCATCGCCCAGAATTTTTTGGGGAATTAATCCTCGCTCAAAATGAAAAAAACAATAAATATCAACAATAAACTTGAAAAATAAACTTGAAAAATAAACTTCAAAAGTAAACTTGAAAAGTAAACTTCAAAAGTAAACTTCAAAAGTAAACTTCAAAAGTAAACTTCAAAAGTAAACTTCAAAAGTAAACCTCAAAAGCAAACCTCAAAAGCAAACCTCAAAAGCAAACCTCAAAAGCAAACCTCAAAAGCAAACCTCAAAAGCAAACCACAAAGGCAAACCGGATAGTCAAACCTGAGTAGGACTCATCTAGAGCA
>JBBQKF010000177.1:0-4133 GCA_038326615.1 Saccharofermentanales bacterium
CAAGGAATAAATTACAGCAAAGGGTAATACAAACAGAACCTAACGGATTAAAAAAGAAAGACAAAAAATATAACAGAGAGAATATAGCATTTAAGTGCAACTTTTGCGATGGAGGTAAAACTGATACTCAGATTGGATTTGCTGGGATTTGCAGCGATCCTATAATCAGATACAATATAGAAAAGGCCAAACACGTGTGGTGCAGTTCAGTTGATTCCCCATGCCATGCATACCTAGAGGGTAATATGACTCGAGAATTATTTGAATCAACTTTTAAGGACCGAGCTGAATTTGTATGTTATGAATCGGAAATGCTAACAAAATGGAAAGCATCTGCAGGCATAATTCAGACTGGTGCAAAAAAAGGAACGCCTATGAGGCTCGAAAAAGTTCAGAAAAACAGTTTAGTAGTATTAACTACGAGAGACCCGAATTCTACAGACGAGTCTAGATATATTTTTGCCGTATTTATTGTTGATGAATGCTCTCAAGGAGATGAATCCAATGCTGGTTATGTATCAACAAATTCAGATTATAAAATTAGTTTAACACCAAATGAGGCGAGGCAAATAAAATTTTGGAATTATTACAAAAACAAGAATGCCCCTGGAGTTATTAAGTTTGGTTCTGGATTACATCGATATCTTGATGACATGCAGGCTGCACAAATATTGAAAGATATATGTACTGTTAAAAAGAAGTGTTTTGATGAAGAGAAAACGAAGGACATATTTAAGTATTACTGTGACACAAATAATATAGATATAAATAATATTTCGGATAATGAGGGAGGGCTTATATTAAGGTAGGAAGGGACAAGTGAGTTCTGAAAGAAGTGAAGAGTAGTGCATACCAAATAATGGTGTCAAACATAAAATGTATATCAAAGGAGAATTAACTTATGAAAGAACATATTAACACAATGTTTACTAAACGAACTATTGCACTAATAGCATTAATTTTAATAGCTTTGTTTTCAATTTTCGTTGTATCAAAAGTAGTAACCGCACCAGATTTTAATGCATCAACAATAAAATCACTGGATGATAAAAAAGTTACAGTTATGATGCTCGCAGGAACAGCGGCAGCGTCCTCAACCATTATATCCTTGATACCCGGAGACACCGCAATGCCGATCGCCAATCAAATTGCAGAATTAACTTCTTATTTTATTGTAATACTAGGTGCGATTTTACTGGAAAAGATGTTAATTGCAGTAGTTGGTTATTTGTCATTTACTTTTATTATTCCTGCTGCTTGTTTCTTGGGAATTTTATATTTATACATAAAGAAAGTTGAATTAAGAAATCTAGCAATAAAGCTTGCGATATTTGGGATCATTCTTTTTGTAGCAATTCCGGCTAGTATACAAGTAAGCGATTTAATATATGATTCTAATCAAGCTACAATTGAGCAAACTATTACTGCAGTAGAGCAAAACAGAGCGAATATCGAGGAAAAGAAACAAGACCTTTCCACGGAAGATAAAAATTGGGTGGAAAAAGCCGTAGATTATGTATCCAATGTTCCTTCTAAAATAGGAAATGGGATATCTGCAATGGTTAAAGAGGGCGAAGACATGCTTACTGCCTTTATAGATGCTATTGCCGTTATGATAATAACGACTTGTGTTATCCCAATAGTTGTAATACTAATCTTTGCATGGATTATTAAAATCTTATTCAGCTTTGAAAGTATGGGTATCAGCAATTTCCCGAAAAAAAGCCAAATAAATGTAATGGAATAATCAGCTAGGGCCTGGTGGCGCACTTTGGGGGTAGGAATCAGACAGTGGAAGTGCTTGGACAGGAAATTGGCATTTAAAAAAATTGTTAAATGCCAACAAGGTGATAGTTTGTCCCCTAGTTGGAATGATATATAATAAAATTAAGTTAAATTAAATGCGGTCAATTACTAAAACTACCGCATTTTATTGAAATGAATAAGGAGGTATCATGCAACTGGAAGGACAATATTGGGAAGGGATTATAAAGAATTTGAATCCGGTGGAGTCTGGGTATGATGGCTGGTTGGATAAATATAATTTGGAGTTGTTTGATTCGAGGCAATTCATTGTTGAGCTTGGATGTGGCTGGGGAAATGAATCATATCCTGAAGGAGATGAAAAGAGTTTTAAAACCGGCTGGCATGCTCCTTTGCAGGGTGAATTCGGATAAAGATATTCATCACGGAGCCGGGCAGGGAGAAGAAGCTTGATAAAAAGTAAGTTGAGTTATAGTCGGGACGTATCAATTCATAATAATGCATATTTTAAAATATGCAGCTAAAACGCATAAAAAGTAGATATGCATCCCATAATGCATAATGTTAAATTATGCATCATGGAATGCATATCTATTGCATTTTGTAATATAATATTATATAATGAATAAAAAACTTAAGGAGGTGAACAAATGTCCTTTTTATTTTCGTACAAGCCATATGTGGCAATAATTGGTGACATTAAGAGTTCAAAAAAAATTGAGAACAGGAAGAATACACAAGAGAAACTTAAAAATACGTTGGAGAAAATAAATGAGAAATATAAGCAAGATATTTCAGCAAAATTTATGATTACTTTGGGAGATGAATTCCAGGGGTTACTATGCGATGGCAAAATGGCTTTTATTATAATTGAAGAGGTACAAAGAAAAATGTATCCGGCTGAAATAAGATTTGGAATTGGTGTTGGAGCTATTACGACAGAAATAAATCCAGAAATGGCAATAGGAGCCGATGGACCAGGTTATTATAAAGCAAGGGACGCTATCGAATTTTTAAAGAAAAATGTGCGAAAGAATAAAACCCAAATTTCTGATATAAGAATAGAGATAGATGAAGACAGAAATTCAATAGCTGAAATGTTAAATACGATACTTTCATTATTAGCAGTGGTTAAAAACGATTGGTCAGATAGACAGCGAGAGATAATATGGGATATTGTTACATATCAAGATGGTCAGGAAAAGAGTGCTGAAAGATTAGGAATAGATCAGTCATCTGTGCAAAGAGGTTTGATAAATGGGAATTATTATGCTTACAAAGAAGCAATGGAAACTATTAGCAATGTGTTAAGCGAGATAAGGAGTGCTGATGTTTAGAGAATTTATTATTTTGCTGCTTTTAGGTCATATTCTGGGAGATTTTTACTTACAAACAAAAGGAATGGCAGAAATAAAAGAGAAAAGCATAAAGTGGGTTTTAATCCATTGTTTATGTTATTGGGGAACGATGCTATTAATAAGTTTACCTGTTATGTCATATGAAATCACCTTAGCTGTAACGGTTATATCAATTTTGCATTTGGTTATTGATATGGGAAAGTATTTCTATCTTTTAGTAATGACTAAGAAAAATAGGAAAACACATATAACTGAACGTAATGCATTTTTTATAGATCAAATATTACATTTTCTGTGTATAATATTGATTGCATACTGGATCGTAATGACTGATATTGGAATAAGAGAATTGAAAGTTGTAGAAGACTTTTTTTATGCGGTTGGTATTTCAGAAGTACTAATATTATCATGGATTCTTGCTTTGTTAATGATACATAAACCGGCAAATATTGCAATTCAAAAATTATTGATGATATATAGGCCTGAAAACAAAGATGAAGATATTAAGAATGATAATAATGCTGGAAGGTTTATTGGTACGTTAGAAAGGATTATAATGTTGATGCTTTTATCAATAGGTCAGTATTCTGCCATTGGGCTAGTATTAACAGCAAAATCCATAGCAAGATATGATCGAATTTCTAAGGAAAAAGATTTTGCGGAATATTATTTGTTGGGGACATTAATAAGTACAGTCATAGTAATTATTATATCTTTTTTATTATAAGATATTGATACAGACAATTATACAAATGCAATTATTTATATTAATGAGGAATATAGGGCAATTCATAATAAGGAAATTGGAAATAAAATTAATGGGGGCCAATTTAATTTGAAAAATGAGCCCCAAAATGAACCCCAAAATATAAATAATAAAGTTGCGAAACGGAAAAACGAAATATTAAAGTTAATAAATAAAGACAATTCTATATCAAAAGAAATGATGGCGGAACATATTGGATGTTCGCTTTCTACAATTAAGCGTGATTTGAAAGAATTACAAAAGGA
>JBBQKF010000178.1:0-4116 GCA_038326615.1 Saccharofermentanales bacterium
AGCACAGCAATGGCGTACTGAAAACCCCACTATAGAAGGAAATATACGGGATGTTGCCACTCTTGAACAATTAGTCGTTTTATCAAATATGGAAAGTATCAATGCCGTATTGATTCGACAAAACCTATCACCATCGGAACGGTTAAAACAACTCAATGCCATAGCTATTCAGCAAATGAAATCGCTCGTGGCAAATAAAGGGATTCAAAAATTGAAATAAAAAAAACGATTTTTTATGTACTCACCAAGAGCATAATCCTCAAGGAAATTACCTGCCGTTTGTGGAGGTGTTTGAGTAATAAATTAACAATAAAAAATTAAATATTATGAATTATAAAGTTGGAGATTATTACAGTCGTACACTTTATGCTTACGATGAAGATGGTAATGAAATAGATTCATCTTCTTTATCAGGAAATGTAATTTATGCAGATGAAGAACTATTTGTTTTAGATTCACAGGGTAGTAATCTTGAGACTGTTGATTCTTTTGCAATATGCTTTGCAGATTGCCAGAAATATATCCCAAAATTTGATTATACTTGCTCGTATGCAGGAAATCCCCACTGTGATTATTTCATACCGATTACTCAAGAAACAGAAAAACGTTTAGTTTATCAGGGAGTATATATTCCGTTTTTAATTGAGCTGAATGAGAGAGCCACCAAATTTAATGCTTCTATTAATGAAGATGGGTACATTTCCTATCATGATTTCATTGAATATGGCGAGAATGATGATTCATTTCAGTACTCAACGGTAGAATATACTGAAGCAAAAAAAATAATTTTCCCAAATGATATTGAGTCGATTACTACTGAGATGACAGGTTTTTTTTATGAAATCACTCATATTAAAATTATTAATCCTAAAATAATCATGGAGCTACAGTCATTTGAACATTGTAAAATCTCTGTAATAACGATTGCAGACAAAACAGTAATTTTCACCAAAAGGTTTTCTTTGAAATCATTGATTAAAAAAGCAAATTTAGAGATGAAATCGATTTATGAAGTAATAGGATTATAAACTAAAAAATATGCCAGTAAAAATATCTTTAAAAAATTTTGGTGATGAAACTATTCAAACACCAGAGAAACAAGCTGCAGGTCAAATAGCAGAATGTTTTAAACTTGAGTTTGAAACAGACTTTAAAGCCGCTCAAGGAGAATTGCTCATCCTGAGCAATTTGACATTAATCGGTCAAGAGGTAAAGGATATTGATTTGCTAATAATTGGTTTTTTAGAAAACTTTAAACTGAAAATTGAAACTAAAACAAAAGATTCAAATGGTGTTATAACAGAAGTGAGTAATAACTTAGTAGAAGTTAAAACATTTTGTTATGTAATTGAAATAAAGGATCATACTGCTGAACGAATAAAAACAGATGGACCAATTTTATCCGTTAAATATAAAGATCATTGGCACGATGCAACAAGTCAAAGTGAAAAACAAAAGTATAGTTTAAAAAACTACTTAACAGACAACTTAGGAGTTTCGCCCTACATATGTAATTTTTTATGGTTACGAAATATATCAGATGAGGAATATATATCATTGTTCGATAATACAAGTACTAATATTTTTGCAAATCAATTCTCATTTAGAAATTTGATTGAAAAATCCACTTTACAACAAATTCCATACAAGCCGACAAGTATCGACAATTGTGTAATAAATAATATTTCAAATCAAAATAAAGATTCATTCGATAAGTCTAAAGTACTAGCAGTTTTTGATCTTTTTGAACAGACGAAACAAGCTTGTGGGAGTATTACTAGACAAAAATTGGAATTGTTGACTAAAAATGTCCTTGAAAATCAAATATACATACAAAATATCGGAACTAAATTGACTGTATTGTCTGGACGAGCTGGCACGGGTAAAACTGTAAGGCTTTTACAGGTTGCAACGGAATTAACTAAGCTTAATGAAAACCGTTGTTTGATTCTCACCTATAATCATGCTCTAGTTAGTGATATAAGACGAGTTCTTGCATTCGCTGGAATACCTGACGGTTTTTCAACACATTCGGTTCAGATTAGCACTTTGCATTCCTATTTCATAAAACTGCTCACTAGTTTTGGAGTGATTCAAGGAGGAATAGAGTCTAACAACAATTTTTTTGAAGTTTACAATCAGAAAATTAAGGAAATGCTTGAATATCTTAATCAAGGTGTGATTGAGCAGAAAGACATTAATGATTTAATGAAGAAGGAAAATGATGCTGTTGCTTGGGATTATATTTTAATAGATGAAGCACAAGATTGGAGTGAAAATGAGAAACAGATTCTTTTTAAAATTTATGGAATAGAGCATGTTATTGTAGCTGATGGAGTTGATCAATTTATTAGAAACGGAAATAAGCAAAACTGGATGAAAGGGTTGAAGGTAAATGTTGATTACTACCACAAAAGCGAGACTAAGGGTTTAAGACAAAAGTTCAATATCGTGAATTTTGTAAATGCTTATGCAAGTAATTCCGGATTAAATTGGTCAGTACAGCCAAATAGCACTTTTGTAGGAGGGAAAATTATTATTACAACTTTGCCATATTCGACAGAAATACACAGAAGACTATTTGATGACTGTATAAGTAATGGAAACGCAGCCTATGATATGCTTTTTTTAACGCCTCCTCAATTAGTAAAAAAAAATGAAGATGGCAAGCAGTATTTCTCAAAAATAGAAGTATTTAAACAAAATGGGATTTATTTGTTCGATGGAACAAACACAAATTTACGAGAAAAATATCCTATTAATATAAATGAATGTAGATTGTTTCAATATGATTCATGTAGAGGACTTGAAGGGTGGACTGTAGTTTGTTTGCATTTTGATGAATTGATAAAATATAAACTTGAAACCTGGGTAGATTCAACAGAAGAACAAATGGCACTTGAGACTCCTGAAGCAAGAAAAAAACGGTGTGTAAATTTATGGTCATTAATGCCATTAACACGCGCCATTGACACCCTTGTGATTACATTGAAGGACAAGAATTCTGATACAGCAACTATGCTAAAAAAACTAGCAATCAAGAATGAAGATATAATTGAATGGTTGGATTAAAACGATACTAAATTATGAACTACTACGAATGGGCTACTAAACTATGGGATCATTATTTCAAAGATACACAAAAAGGTGAAGAAATTTTCTTATTTGTGGATGATGAATTATTAGATACTTTATCAGGGAAAGAGCAAGGTGCTGGAAAGGAAGACTTTTTGGCTATTTTTAATGCGAATAGAATATTTACAGTAATACCTAATCTTCCAAAAAATGGAATAGGCATCGACCGAGTAACCCAATACAGACAGTTTGGAACACTCCTGAATGTGGTAAAATATATTGAAGAAAACCAAGGTTACTATACAATTGGAAACAATTATAGAATATATAGGAGGGATGATCCACAACTTACTTTTCCATTTGTGATTTTATCAATATATAAATATTATGTATATTTTAACGAAGGAAATGAAGTGATTCCAATAAATCAAGTTGGCAATGAGTCTGATTTCTTAAAGTATGTGGTTTCTTTTTACAAGAAACTACAAGAAAAAACTCATAAAAGCGATTGGGATAATGGCAATATTATAGCTCGTAATTTGTACAATAGAGATAGAGGTCCTCGCAGATATACAGGCTATTTTGAGTACTTTTCACTCTTTAGAAGATCGGATATAGATAAAATTCAAAGGAGACTTAAAGAGCGAGCAAAAAATACAGCATACACAAACTCTGATGATGTGAAATTGATATTCTCTTTTCTTAAACGAAACGAGAGACCAATTATAAATGAAACAACTAAAAAAGTTGCATTATACATAGTTAATGCGATTATTGAAGGTAAAATTTCAGTTGTTGAGAAAATTAAATCGAATGCAATATCAACCCCAAATAACAAAAAAACGATTTCAAAAATTCTACTATTACCCTATTTAAGAAAGTCTACACAGGATCAATGGGAGTTTTTATTAAAACCTTATTTGGATTCTGACGATAATCCGGAATTTTTGACAATAAAGATAAACGAACAAGAAATTTCTTTTGAAAGCATAGAAGGATGTTGGTATAAAGCTAAGGCTTTTAATTGGTATGACATAGATA
>JBBQKF010000179.1:0-4090 GCA_038326615.1 Saccharofermentanales bacterium
GTCAAAGCTGTAGGAAAATAGGTACAAATCCACAGTGCTTAACTTATTATAACGAAGCAAATGAGCTTGCGATATAAACAATGAAAAGAAAGGAAAATATAATCCGATTATCAAATAAAAGGATAATTGAATTATACGAGATGCTAATGAATATTTCAACAAAGATGATTGTATCGAACTCTGAAATGATAAAGAATTTTAAAAGCTGCCGGGATAAGGCGGATGCTCTAGGGAAAATATTTATATTAAAGAATAACCAGCCAGATTCAGTACTATTCTCCATCAAAGAGTATGAAAGAGTTTCTGCTTTTCTGGAATATCTTGAAAGACTTGATGATGAAGAACTGCAAAAATTTGCCAAATCATTGCCTGTAGAGGGGAATAGAAGGTATTATTCTATGGATCAGATGAAACATGACATGGAATAAGTGAATCAAATAAATCATTGTTTTATTAGAAAAATTTTAGAATAAAAGCTTTATTATGGAAGTGCACCTCCCCCAATATTAGATATAAATGCTAATGTTGGGGTTTTTTTGTGCGATTAAACAGGATCGAAAGGATTTAAACATTAATCGAAAAATGTTTGCGAAGAAGTATTGGGATATATAATAAAGTATATAGTTACAATTATAGTTAAAATAAATATATGAATAAAACATTGACATATAATTCTAATTGGTGTAATATGGTATTATGCCAAAGCAACAAACAGATAATATGAAGTGGGTTGCGAAAAATATAAAACAAAATAGAGAGGGGTTTTGAAAATGAATTTAAAAGAGATTAAAATGAAAATTAAAAAAGACAAAAGAAAAAGAGAAATAAAAAAAATGGGGAAGAAATTGGCTTCGGGTGTAGGGTTTGTTGCAACAGTAAGTTTAGCAACAGCAGCGCTACTTTATGCAAATTCTGATGATAGGGGAGACAAAGAATTGAAGCAGGCGAAGAAAACGATAAAAGAAATACATGGAATTACCGAAGATGTGAAAGCGTATGTTAAAGAGAGCGCACGTGAAATGGCAAAAGATATTCCAAAGCAAGTAAAAAACCTTGAAAAAGATATTCCAAGAGAAGCTAGAAAATTTGAAAAAGAATTAAAAGAAATTATTGAATAAACAAATTATTAAGTAAATAGGGGGATGAAATGATGAACAATAATAATGAGGATAAGATCATAATGGACAGTGAGGGGAATATTTTGAACACCAGCGAAGCTACTGTAGTAAACAGCAGTGAGACTACAGGTTCAAGAGATCCTGTAAAAACAAAAGAAAAAGATAAGAATTTTAATAGCGGTAGAATCGTGTATTACATTTTAGGACTTTTAGAGGTTCTACTGGGATTCAGATTAGTATTCAAACTACTGGGAGCAAATCCTGGAAGTGGTTTTGTATCATTTATTTATTCCATGTCTGAAATCTTTTTAGTACCTTTCAATGCCATATTCAGATCTGCGTCAACACAGGGGATTGAAACAGAGTCGTTGTTGGAACCGAGTACCATTATCGCTATGGTCGTTTATGCATTGGCAGCATGGGGAATTGTAAAATTGTTGACAATTATGACGGGACGAAGTGATAGTAGAATTTAGTTTTTATTGAAACTAAAACTAAAAGATGAACTTTAATGAACCAAATATAGAAAAGGATACCTGTTGCAATTGTGACGGGTATTTTTTCTTAAAGAATTAAGATATAATATAGTTGGAAAAGTTATAGCTAGTTATAAGTATTTAAAACAGGAGGCTATTTTATGGGAGAAATGATAGAACAACAAGAAAAGTTTATGCTGGAGCATTATGATCGTAAAATATCAAATGAATATATCCGACACCAGATTGATTTTCTGAATCAGAATCAAGCGGAGATTGCGCTGGGTTTTCATAAAAGCATAGAGGGTTACGCGCCTACCCCCTTACAAAAACTTAAAGGAATGGCTGCAGCGTGTGGTATTGCAGAAATGTTTGTGAAAGATGAATCCTATCGACTTGAGCTAAATGCTTTTAAGGTTTTAGGCGGAGCCTACGCCATTGCCCGTTATATTGCTAACCAACTAAATGAGAATATAGAAGATTTGCCATTTGAAAGAATGATTTCTGATGAGATTAAGAAGAAACTGGGAGAAATCACTTTTGTAACAGCAACGGATGGAAATCATGGACGTGGGGTTGCTTGGGCAGCGAATAAGCTTAGACAGCATTCGGTTGTTTATATGCCGAAAGGGAGTTCCCCGGAACGCCTTCAAAATATAAAAGAACTTGGGGCAGATGCCAGTATTACAGAATTTAATTATGATGGGGCGGTAGCTCATGCAAATGAAATGGCAGAAAAGAATGGATGGATTATGGTCCAGGACACTGCTTGGGAGGGGTATGAAGATATTCCTGTTTGGATTATGCAGGGTTATGAAACGATGGCATTGGAATCCTATCAGCAAATGAATGGAATGAAACCTACTCATATATTTTTACAGGCAGGGGTTGGATCTATGGCAAGCGCAGTGACCGGATTTTACGCGAATTTATATGGGGATGAGCGGCCAATTATTACGATAGTTGAGCCCAACAAAGCTGACTGCTTTTATCGCACGGCGAAATCCGGGAAGATAGAATTTGTCACAGGGGATATGGATACTATCATGGCTGGTTTGGCTTGTGGTGAGCCAAATACCATCGCCTGGGAGGTGTTGAAAAACTGGGCAGACAATTTCGTTTCGTGTCCGGATTATGTAACTGCCAAGGGAATGCGAATGTTGGCCAGCCCCGTTGATGGAGATCCTAAGGTGATCTCAGGGGAGAGTGGAGCAGTGACTATGGGGCTTGTGGCAGAAGTAATGCAAAATTCAAACCTGAAATGGCTTCAGAAAAAACTATATCTTGATGAAAACTCCAGAGTGCTTTTATTCAGCACAGAAGGAGACACGGATCAAAGTGCTTATAGAGATATTGTATGGGATGGGAAATACCCAAGTTATTCAAGAGAATAAGCGGAATGCTTAATTTAGCGGTAAAGGGGTATATGTTAGTTAATTCTTATTTCTTATAAAAGCTTGATTAAGGGAGGGATTACGAATGCAAAATATTGGAAAAACAGATAAGATAATCAGATATGTATTAGCAGTAGGTTTTTTCAGCCTATTTATCATTTTAAAAGGAGATTTAAGGTATATATCACTGATAGGATTTATTCCGCTGGCAACTGCTTCAGTTGGCGTTTGCCCTTTATATATCCCATTTGGAATCAATACGATTGGGCATAACGAAAAAATAGCAAAACATCCAGAAAAGATGAACAATTAAGCATAGATGAAGATTGTAAAGTGCTCTTGCCTTTCAGACTTGAGTTTTTTCCTTCTCACCAAAAAACAAGGCACCCGAGGTGCTTTGTTTTTTGGTGGAAGCCAAACATAATTAGCTGATAATGGGTGGGATTAAAATGATCTGGCCAAGGCAACTTATTTGATGATGTTATGTTTTCGGGAATACAAATATGATAGCGCAGAAATGGAATGCTATTTACAATTCGTTGTCCAGGTAGTAAAATTCGGTATATGTTGATAAACGAAGCGGAAGAGGATGGACTTAAATGTACACTTCAAAATTTTTCGATTATTTTTGGATATTTATTTTTGGCTCCGTATTCGGAGTCCTGTCGGAGTCCATTTGGAGACTGGTGACGAGGGGTGTTTTCGTCACCAGAGTTGGTGTTCTGTATGGCCCTTTCAATCCTGTTTATGGGCTTGCTCTTGTTTTGATGACTTTTTTTCTTCTTCGTTTTTCAAACAAGAGTTTGGTATTTCTGATTATTTTAGCCACCCTTATTGGTGGTAGTTTAGAGTATTTCTCCAGTTACCTGCAGGAATTCCTTTTGGGTACGATATCCTGGGATTACTCGAAATTTGCCTTTAACATCCATGGCAGGGCAAACATACCCTATGCTTTCTTATGGGGTTTGATGGGTGCAGTCTGGATTAAAATTTTTTATCCTGCCGTGCTTGATTTCATCAAAAAAATACCTCGGTCACCTGGAATGCTTATCACTTATTTACTGTTGATTTTTATGATGACCGATATGGCTGTCTCGGTGGC
>JBBQKF010000180.1:0-3980 GCA_038326615.1 Saccharofermentanales bacterium
ATTTCGAAAGATGCTGGTGAAAAAGGTTTGATTCCTGATAATGTAACTTATTCGTTTTATATAGGTGCTTTTGTACTTATTATTACCATATTATGGACAATATTCACTACGAGTGAATATCCGCCAGAAGAGAAAAAAGTAGCTTCAAATACAGTTAAAGAAAAGTTCAAAATTCCGCCAGTCATGTTTCAATTGTTGTTGGTGCAGTTTTTTTCTTGGTTTGCTCTGTTTTCAATGTGGGTGTACACAACTCCAGCAGTGGCATTGAAATTTTTTGGTACTACTGATGCCAATTCCGAAGCATTTCAGCAAGCTGGCGACTGGGTGGGAATACTTTTTGGGATTTACAATGGAATTTCAGCTGTTTTGGCTTTGTCATTGCCACTTTTAGCTAAGAAGTTTACAAAAAAAGGAACTCATGCTTTGGCATTATTTATAGGTGGGATTTCAATGATTTCAATCTTGTTTTTCCCCAATCATCAATTACTTATTATCCCAATGATAGGCGTTGGAATAGCTTGGGCAAGTATCTTAGCCATGCCTTATGCCATGCTTGCTAATTCTATACCTCCACATAAAATGGGAATGTTTATGGGTTTGTTCAATATGTCAATCACCATTCCCCAAATAGTAAGTGGAATTACTACTGGTCTGATATTGAAATACTTATTTAATGATAATCCGGTTCTATGTATTGTTATGGCAGGAGTTTCATTTATTATTGCGAGTGGTTTTGCATTGAGGATAAAGGAGAGGGAGGGGGAGGCTTAGGCAAAGGCTCAGGCTTAGGCAAAAGCAAAAAAAGATAAAAGTAGAAAGATATATAAAGGCTCAGGCGGAGGCAAAGGCTTAGGCTTAGGCAAAAAAGAATAGAAAATGAAAAAGAAACAAGCTGATATGACAATGTAACAATGTTGCGAAATAAATATTCCTTTCAATTCACGATAGCAATCGGGATTAAATGTATTACTTCGATGGTTCATCCCGACAAACGCTAAACTCTGAACACTAAACTCTAAACACTAAACTCTAAACACTAAACACTAAACACCAAACGTAAAAAATAATATTATGAACAAATACTTGCAAGCCGACCCTTGGTGCATCGTCGAAGAGGGTTTTCATGAAAACAAACAATTGGCCTCCGAAAGCATTTTTAGCTTGGGAAATGGTCATATTGGTCAACGTGCTAATTTTGAGGAGCATTACTCGGGTGAGTCTATGTTGGGTTCGTATATTGCGGGTATATATTATCCTGAACCTGCCGAGCATGGCAACTGGAAAAATGGTTACTCTGATACCAATGACAAAATTGTTAATGCTCCCAACTGGACTGTCATCAGTGTCCGGTTGAATGATGACAGACTTGATATGGCCGATTGGGATATTAAGAATTTTAAACGCACACTGAATATGCGTGAGGGTTTTTTAGAACGTACTTTTGAAGCTACCAACTTCAAGGGACATCGTATTCAAGTATCGGTTAAACGCTTTTTAAGTATGGCCGAAACCGAAATTGGTGCAATAAGTTATACCGTTAAATCATTGAATTTTGAAGGACGAATTTCATTTTTGCCCTTGATTGATGGGGATGTACGTAATCAACTGACCAACTATGATGAGCCATTTTGGAATGTTTTGCAAACCAAAACTGAAAAAGATGTTTCACATCTTTGGGCTCAAACTCGCCGTATTGATTTTCATGTTTGCGGGGCATTGACATATTCCTTTTATAAGAATAATGAATTGTTGAATGTAAATCCGACCAAAATTGAAAAAGAAAAGGTGGCTGGTTTTAGCGTTGGCACGGATGTTAGGATAGGCGATACAGTTACGCTGAATAAATATGTAGCTATTATCAGTTCACTCAATCATCCACGTGAGGAACTAACAAACATTGCCCGCGATTTAGCCCGTAAAGCCAAAGAAAAAGGTTGGAATAAACTTTTTGATGACCATACAGCTGTTTGGGCTGAAAAATGGTTACAATCCGATGTTACAATCGATGGTGATTTGGAAGCACAGCAAGCTATACGATACAGTATTTTTCAACTCAATCAGAGTTATAACGGAAACGATGCACGCCTAAATATCAGCCCGAAAGGTTTTACTGGAGAAAAATATGCAGGTGCCACACGTTGGGACACTGAGGCTGTTTGTATTCCTTTTTACATGTATACTTCAAATCAAAATGTTGCCAAAAATCTTTTGTTGTATCGTTATCGCCATTTGCCTAAGGCCATTCAAAATGCTCAAAAGTTAGGTTTCACCAATCAAGCCGCTTTATTTCCATTGGCTACTTTTAATGGTAGCGAAAGTCACAATGAATGGGAATTGACATTTGGTGAGGTACATCGTAATGGGATTATAGCGTATGCTATTCATAAGTATATAGATTATACCGGCGACGATAATTATTTGATTAACTATGGGTTAAGGGTTTTAATTGCTATGTCACGGTTTTGGGCGCAAAGAGTTAGTATTTCAACAGAAAAAAAGAAGTATGTAATTCTTGGAGTTACTGGACCTAATATGTACGAAAATAATGTGAACAACAATTGGTTTACAAACTATATTTGTACCTGGAGTTTGCAGTTTTGTATTGATAGTATCGAGAAAGTTAAGAAATTGGATTTTAGAAAATATGAAGATTTGATTCAGGACATTCAATTCAATCAGGATGAAATATTCCAATGGAAAGACATTATTGAAAACATGTATTATCCTGAAAAAAAGGAATTGGGTATCTTTGTTCAACAAGATGGTTTTTTAGATAAAGCGTTGATAAAATCGTCTGAAATACCTGAAAATCAACGACCTGTAAATCAACATTGGACATGGGATAAGATTATGCGTTCCTCACTAATTAAGCAAGCAGATGTTGTTCAGGGACTTTACTTTTTTGAAAAGCAGTTTGATAAAAAAACTATAAAACGCAATTTTGATTTTTACGAACCGCTTACAGTGCATGAATCTTCACTTTCGTCGTGTACGCACTCTATTGTGGCCAGTGCCATAGGCGATAAACAAAAAGCTTACGATTTATATCTGCGTACTTCACGACTTGATTTGGATGACTACAATAACGAAGTGGCTGAGGGTTTGCATATTACCAGCATGGCTGGAACTTGGTTGGCTATCGTGGAAGGTTTTGGTGGAATGCGTTTGATAGACAATAAACTTCATTTCAATCCTCATATTCCTGAAAAATGGAATGCTTTTGCTTTTAATATCAATTTCAGGGGAAATCAGCTGAATATAAAAGTTGAGAAAGATGCCGTACTTATCCACAATATTAAAGGTGGAAATATTGAAATTTTTATCAATAATAAAATGGTGGAGGTGTTGGCTGAAAGTCAACGGGAAGTGAAGAACTGAGAAATGTGCAAATAATAAAATGTGCCAATTTGCCAATCAAAATACATATAATTGAACAAATAGAATAAATAATCTATCATTCTGATCAATATGAAAAGAACCTACAAGTCGCTGTTATTTATATTCTTAACCATTATCTCGTTCAGTTCTTTTGCCAAAAAAACACAGCCTTGGGTGCAAAGGCTCGAACCCACTTTTTGGTGGACAGAAATGAAGAATCCAATCTTACAATTAATGCTTTATGGGAAGGATATCGCAAATGCTGAGTTTAAAATTGATTATCAAGGAGTAACAATTGAAAGAAAGCAATTGACTGATAATCCGAACTTTGTGTTTCTTTATTTGAATATTGATAAAAACACAAAAGCCGGAAAATTCTCTATTTCAGTTTTGAGAGGGAAAAAGAAGCAGATTCTAACCTATGAATTGAAAAGAAGAACTCAAAATTCAGCTGAACGTGAGAGTTTTACCGAAGCCGATGCTGTCTATTTATTGATGCCTGATAGGTTTGCAAATGGAAATACAGCCAACGACTCTGTTACTGGCTATTCTCAGGGTGTGAATCGGAACATCTCGGGAGCAAGGCATGGTGGTGATATTGA
>JBBQKF010000181.1:0-3963 GCA_038326615.1 Saccharofermentanales bacterium
TTGAAAGGAGAGTATGATTAGAAAGAGAGTCTAATCTTACAAAAACTAAAATGCCGAAGATGACTTTTATGGGAGCAGGCAGCACAATATTTGCCAAAAATGTTCTCGGGGATTGTATGATGACACCAGAGATTGAAAATCTAGAAATTGCGCTATTTGATATTAACCCAGACCGCCTTAATGATTCTTTCATTATGTTAAATAGAATTAAAGAAATTACTGGAAGAAATGATATTTCAATCCGCTCATTTTCTGACAGAAAAGAAGCACTTAAAGATGCAGGATATGTTGTAAACGCAATACAGGTTGGCGGATACGACCCCTGCACGATTACGGATTTTGAGATTCCAAAGAAATTCGGTCTTCGCCAGACAATTGCAGATACATTAGGTATTGGTGGAATTTTTAGGGCATTGCGAACAATCCCGGTTTTGCAAAATTTTGCATCTGATATAGAGGAGATTTGCCCGGATACTCTTTTTATAAATTATTCAAACCCAATGGCTATTCTTGCTGGATATATGCAAGAGTTTACAAAAGTTAAGACAATAGGCCTTTGTCATAGTGTTCAGGGCTGCGCATCGGGATTACTTAAAAATCTTGGAATGGAAGATGTTACTAAAGGAATACGTTGGGAAATTTCAGGAATTAACCATCAGGCATGGCTTTTGAAAATTGAGGATTCAAATGGCGTTGACCTGTATCCGGAAATTAAAAGAAGAGCCAAGGCGCATTTTTATGGCACCGAACATTATGAGTGTGAAAATGATCTTGTAAGGCTTGATCTAATGCTCCGCACTGGATTTTATAATACTGAATCATCTGAGCATACAGCAGAGTACAGCCCTTGGTACATTAAGACGAATTATCCTGAATTAATCGAAAAGTATAAAATACCGCTTGATGAATATCCACGCAGGTGCATAAGTCAGATTGCGCAATGGGGTGAAATGAGAAAACACGTTGTTGATGGTGATAAAATCGAACATGTGAAAACTCATGAGTTTGCGTCATATATTGTTAAAGCAATGGAGACCGATGAGCCGTTTCGCGTTCATGGAAATGTAAGGAACACAGGACTGATAACAAATCTTCCTTCAAGGACTTGTGTTGAAGTACCGTGTATGATTGATCGAAATGGTGTAAATCCTTGTTATGTTGGGGATTTGCCGGAAATTTGCGCTGCGATTAACCGTACAAACATTAATGTCCAGCTTTTAACTATTGATGCAGCAAAGACAAAAAAGAGAGAGCTGATATATCAGGCTGCAATGATGGATCCGCATACTGCTGCGGAATTATCGCTTGATGACATCAAAACGATGTGCGACGAACTAATAGAAGCACACAAAGGCTGGATGCCAGAATACAAGTGATTGCACTCAATTACAGAAGGAAATCAAAAGAAATCAAAATGAGTGTAAAGGAATAAAAATAAATGAAAAAAATATATACAGCAATAATAAAATCCATTCCCTATTGAAATTTTGGTGTTATAGAGTATACTTGAATTATACTATTAATATAGCTGAATAGTGGTGAATCTTTAATTTGAAGATTACAGACACTATAATTCAAAATTTGAGGAGGTATGTTATGACTTGTAAAAATTGTGGAAAAGAAGTAGATGATGGAATGAAATTTTGTGACGGCTGTGGGAGCGCGTTAAACCAACAAGAGACCGTGCAACCACCAGTTTATGAGCAACCACCAGTTTATGAGCAACCGCCAGTTTATCAACAGCCACCAGTTTATCAGCAACCACCAGTAAATGAGCAACCGAATTTTCAACAAACAACAACAGGCGCAGATGCAACAGATGCAAATAATAAGATAATTTTTGTACTTGCGTATTTTGGGATATTATTCTTTTTACCATTAGTTGTTTGTCCCAATTCAAGAGTTGGCAAATTTCATGCAAATCAAGGATTGTTGTTACTAATTGCATCAATCGCAGGTAGCATAGCTTTAAGTATCGTTTCTTTTATCATACCATTTCTGGGATTTTTAGGAACATTATATAGCTTAGCAATCCTTGTTCTTGCTGTATATGGAATGGTTAATGCATATAACGAAAAAGAAATTCCATTACCAGTTATTGGGAATCTATTTGTTTTGATTAAATAGAGAGATAGATGCCCACCATTCTTCTTGTTGAATAAAATTATTCAGGATAAAATTTGTAAAGCAATTTACTAAAAGAGAAAAATAACCTATAAAAAATGCCCTCGCAACAAATCTTGCAGAGGGCATTTTTCTAAATAGTCAAATAGTCAAATAGTCAAATAGTTCAAATAATTCAAATAGTTCAAATAGTTCAAATAGTTCAAATAGTTCAAATAGTTCAAATAGTTCAAATAGTTCAAATAGTTCAAATGACTTAAATAATTAATAAGGTTGGGTCTTACCGTGGCTCTAATTCCAGAGGTAAAAAGTTAATTAAAAATTTTACTGTGGTTCAAAGTTTCTGAGGTGAAATGTTAATTACAAGGTTTCACTTCACCGAGGTTCAAAGCCCCCCAGTTGAAATTATTTGTTATCCTTGATCGGGAGGATGCCGGACATTTCGCCTATTACGTTTATGAGATCCGAGTTGGAGTTAACAACAATTTTGGCGTTGTTTTTTAACGATGTTTCTGTTGCTTGAATTTTACGAAGGAGCTGGGCATTTCCCGTGAAATACATTTCGGCTGCTTCGTTGACGAGTTTGATTGCCTGTGCTTCACCTTCGGCTTCAAGGATTTTAGCCTGTTTAATACCTTCAGCTTTCTTGATTTCTGCTCTTTTAATACCGTCGGCAGTAGTTTCTGCGGCTGTTGCAAAGTCAACTGCTGCAACTTTTTCGTTTTCGGCCTTAACAACTTTATTCATTGTCTCTTGAACATCTTTAGGTGGATCGATTTCTTTTAACTCGGTTCTAACAATATCAATTCCCCATTTAGCAGTTTCTTCGAGTAATGTACGAAGTAAATCTGAGTTAATCAAACCTCTCTCACTGTTGGCAGACTTCAATGTCATTGTGCCGATTATGTTACGTAAAGTTGTTCTTGCAAGGTTAACGATCTGATATTTATAATTATTGACATTATAAATAGCATTTTTAACACTCTCTTCGTCCGACTTTACCTTGAAATAAATCTGAGCATCAACAGTTGCGTTGAGGTTATCATTTGTAATAATTACCTGAGGCTCTGCATCAAACATCTGTTCGGTGATATTCACCTGATAAATCTTCTGTATTCCTGGGAAAACCCAATGAAACCCGGGTTGTGCATACTTTGAATATTTACCTAGTGTTTCGATTAGTCCTCTGCTTGTTGGTCTTACAATTTTGATACCTGAAAAAAAGAAAATAATGATGAATACAATAATTGCATAAACAAATGGCATAAAAATGGTCTCCTTTCAATTTTAAAAAAAATAATCAAAAAATGTTCCAATAAAAGCTTGTAATACATATGATACCAATAAAACTATAAAAATACAATGAACTCGGGAATCATTGAAAAGAATAAATAGCATATGCTTATAGTAACAACATACTTCGATATTACCAAGAAAAAGCCACCTTTCATCTCCATTGAAATAGAGAGGATTCCCGGTGGAATTCCTAAATTGCAATATTAAATGTCAACCTTTTTCAAAAAAAATATGTTAAGCGACTAAAAGCTTCTGTTCCATCATATTTGCGGATAAACCACCGAGTATTTTTCTTGGATAATTATTGATCCAGTGTTGGATTTGTATTATTTATTTAGTGGAGTAAGCTGAAATATCTACGCCTTTTGGGATGAATCGACGGATCATTTTATTAATGTTTTCATTTGTTCCTCTTTCCCATGAGCTAAAAGGATGAGCATAATATACCTTTGTCCTTGAACTCTTGTTCAAAATTGATCTTTCAATCCCCTCAAAGTCTAAATTCTCGCACCCATTGTCGCATGTTATTGTTTTAAATGTTTT
>JBBQKF010000182.1:0-3947 GCA_038326615.1 Saccharofermentanales bacterium
CGCTCAATCACACAATATTGTAAAGTTTTCAATCCCAAAAAGTCTGTTTTAACCTCACTTGATGAAATGACGAATCGGATTATTCCTCTATACGCTTTTTGGAAATTCAAGGAGTGGATTAAAAAAGATGAATGACCCGAAGTCATTAACGACTATGTCATTTTACCATATATAGTCTATTTGAGTAACTACGTTTTTTACCCGCCCCCTTGACACTACTATTTTATTTTATCCGTCCCCCTGGCATAATATGTCTCCTCTCTTTTATTTTTGTGCATAAAAAAAGACACCGATTAAAATGCCTTTTTAAATAGTTTAGTTCTTATTTTATCCGTTCCAGAGCCATTTTATTTAAATCTCTACCTCGACATCTTCAAGATCAGCCTCAGTTATTCCAAGTCCGGTAAGTACTTTTTCAGAAGAAATATAGCCAGTTTCTGCTCCTGCCGTTCTATTTTCTGCCTCAAAAAATAAAGCATAATCTTCTAGTGCATCTATTATCGCTTCATAGTACGGCGGATTTAATAATACACAAATTGGTGTATTGTTCTTTAAAACAATTTTATCACCGTCTGCGTTGACTTCACTAAAAATTTTATTGGCTTCTCCGCGATTAAAACGCGAAATAGGGATAAGAGAGTTCATCATGCTGCTAATGGAAGGCTTCGTTGTCATTATGTTTTTCACCTCGTTATCGTAATTCGACTTCACTTTGGTTTCTTTTACTACTTTTATTACAGGTAAAAACATTTTATATGTCAATATATTTATCTACATGTATATTAATATATATGTCGATGTATATTTCCATCAGCACTTTTACGAAAACTTCATCAGTTAAGGTGTATATTTGCAAATATATAGGCAATATTATGGTGTAATATTCGTTAATAATGTTGAAGTAATTTCCCCTGATTGGTTGTTGCGGAGCAGTCCGAAAATATTGGGTTTTGCTCCTTTCACTTAACTGAGTGTATAAACTTATTAAAATCATGATATAATTTAATGATAAAAAACATGTTTAATGTAATGAAAAGTCGTGATAGTCTTAAAAAAAATTATTTTAGTAATATTGTGGAGGAAGTAAATTTGGATGATTTTTTAAGTAAGATTTGTGAGATCGAAAATCTTTGGATAAAGGATTTTAATGTAATAGAATATTTTGACAAATCCACAGGGTTTACTTGCATATTAATCAAGGACGTCGCACGACTTTCGCCGTATGGGTTTGACCTCAAAGGAACACTCGAAAGCGGGCAGTGTTTCAGGTGGAAAAAGGTCGGAGAAAATCGGTATTTTGGCATTGTGAGAAGTCATGCTGTTTATGTTTCGCTAATTGATAATGCGCATTTGCTTATTGAAAATTCCAATGCAGATGATTTTACAAACCTGTGGTATAAATACTTTGACCTTAAAACAGATCTTGCGCCGATAATCAAAGCGGTCGATAAGGATCCATTTTTGCATAAGTCCGTTCTTTTCTCAGGCGGTGTAAGAATGTTGAATCAGGATTTTGAAGAAACTCTTTTTTCGTACATTTTGTCTGCCCAAAACAATATCCCCCGAATAAAGGGCCTTGTTGAAAGTCTTTGTGTTAAATATGGAGAGAAAATTTATATTTCACAATTCAAGGGAGAAAAGGGAACCACTGCACCTCAATTGGTTAAAAAAAATCTAGATACAGCTGGGGTTGCTTTAGAAGCTACGGCTTCTGAATTTTCTGATATATTATTGGGATATTCTTTTCCTACTGCCGCGGTCTTAAGCAAGAACTTTTGCAACGAAGGTCATGGAAACTGCGCTGCAAATAACCTTTGCGGCCATCCATTTGCTGGTTACAGATGCCCTTATATCAAAAAAACCGCGAATTTACTGGTACACAATCTTGTCAAATTAGATTTTGAAGAACTTGCAAGTGTCCCCGCAAAACAAGCGCGTACAGGGCTTTGCCAATTTCCAGGGGTAGGAGAAAAGGTTGCAGACTGTGTTCTTTTATATAGTGGCATTAGGCAGGATATCTGTCCTATTGATACCTGGGTTGAGAAAACAATCCGTTCAAATTATCTTAATGAAAACGCAACAAAAAATGAAATACGTGCTTTTACCGAGTCCTATTTCGGAAAAAATGCAGGATATGCGCAGTTGTGGTTTTTTAATTATGCCAGAAATGGAAAGTAATTTTTTCAAAACTTTTCCAAATTTTTCTAAGCTTTTTTGCGAACCAGCCGTTTTGCTTTAACATTAGTCAAAACAATGTTAATTGATGTAAAATCTTCAATCCCTTTACTGACTCTTTCCTGACTATCTCTTAAAACCTGCTGAGCATTGTATCCATAAAACAAGGACATTTCCATATCAATAACGATTCCGTAGCTTTGCTTTTCGACATTAAAGTGTAAAAGCTCTGCAACACCGGGGACTGTCTTTTTAATAATTATTTTGGCGATGTCACGCATTGCCTCATCAGATATTGAATAAGAGCCAAGGGTTGAAAACGTTGGTCTTACTACTGTTCTTTCGTTGTCTGAAAGCAAAAGCCCAGGGTCATTATATTTTTCTTTTCGGCGAAGTAAGCGATTTAAAGGGTCAGAGAAATATCCCGAAAATTCATGTTTAATTTCCATACTTGGAACAGGAATAGTGTGTTGACCTTGAGTGGATCTTATAAAAACAGCCTTCCTTCTCTCGGCTTCGGTTGTTACATCCTCAATGCGGACTACTCTTTCGGGCTTGTTAAGCCACAGATTACTGCAAATCTTTTCTAACATTCCATCTGAAGTGCCAAGAACCATTAGATGCTCCGGTAGATGCTCTGCAAGCGCGCGTCTCATACCAGCTGCACGGTTTTCGTCAACAAACAAAGCCTGTCTTACAGATTCAAGTCTCGAATTCGCTCTTTTTGCAGAAAGACCAGCAATTACACGTCCTCCGTGAATAAGTAGTCCATCATCAATTATGTAAGAAATTCCATTTTCTTTTGCAATTCTTATTGCTCGCGTGCTTTTGCCTGTTCCGCTTGACCCTATAAATGCAACGACTTTAATATATTTTAAAACTTCCGTAATCTGTTCTTTGGCTCTTTCAAGTTCAGCCGCTGATTTATCAGTATAATTCTTGTTTACTGCATCTGCTATTTTAGCAAAAGCATCTCTTAAATCAGCAAGTTTTGTGATTTTCCATGCTTCATGATGTATTGGTTCGTGTTGTGCAGTTTCTAAAGGAATGTTTTCTTTTCCTAAATCTGAAGTTTCGACTGGATTACTTATAGACTCATGATAATAATCCAATTCATTTTGGATGTCAGAATTAATTATCTTTTGATTTTTTTTATCATTTCCGAATTTCCAAAATTTGTTTGGCATTTGATTAATCCCTTCGGCTGTCCTGCAAATCTAAATCTTTGCAATTTGATATCTCAATTTAATCTCATGTAGCAAGAATTCTCCCTCCTCTATTCAACCTTACTCGCGAATACGAGAAGAATAGGTGGGAGATGAATTGATACCAGTACCTTGACAATTATTATACAACTTTCAATCTGAGGCTAACAATATATCAAACTTATATGAATAATGCTTTCAAATTGAATTATATCTATCTAGTTATATAATACCAATAATGCGTTAAAGTGAAAAGGGGAGAAACAAAAAAAGTAAATTGCGTTATTAATGTTTTCGTGGATTTCCTAAGTTCTGTTGTTTAGAAAATTTGAAATGTTTTTTAAGAATTAAAAATATTTGTTAAAAACTAGAGCATTCCTTTTGACTAAACAAACTAATACTAGCATCATTTTGTTGAATTATTATAGTGAACTACATCGCCATTGAAATGGCGAGCTTCGGATTCCCGGAGAAACGATAACCGTCCCACCGGTACATCTTAGGGCTGTCCAAGCCCACTACTGCTGGTCGGATATTTTCATCCGTCCTACACAGATACTTTCGCAT
>JBBQKF010000183.1:0-3867 GCA_038326615.1 Saccharofermentanales bacterium
AGTTTTTCGACTTTTCATTCTGTTTGTAACCATTATTTTGTACAAACGGATAGGAAAAACGTGGTTTGCAATAGTAAACTTACAGTTTGAAACCGCTCAGATGACTATGCTTTTGTGGGTGGGTATACTCCGGAATATGCATACAAGCAACTAATTATGTTGATTTTGGTCTAATGTTCGAACATGATTATTTCTTTCTTCCATATCTAAAGGGAGATAAATCAGCTAACATATATGGTAGATACATATTAGCTGAAAGAATTAAACTACTCGACTTAAAAACTAATGACTTATACATAAACGCAAGAAAATATCTAAATCCTGATTACTATGAGGAATTATTGAAAAACAATACATCAGAAATGAGTGAATCTGATATTTCAAAAGTAAACACAGAAAAGAAAGCTCTTGAAAATATTGTACTTTATAGAAATAAGTTTGGCGAGAATTGCCAAAAGATGAAAGACAAAATATCTCTCTATAAAAAGCCAGAAGCTTATAGAGAAATCAGTAAATTAACTCTAAATTCAATTTTAGAACAACTTGATAAAATAGATACTATTCATGAAAATATCAAGGAGAAATTAAATCCAGAAATTGATAAAATGAACATTGCAATAAATGCAGCAACTAATTTTGACATTAATGATTTTTTTACATTTAACTATAAAAAAAGTTATGAGATTTCTTTAGAATCTTTATCAACCATTGATGAAGTATTTTTGCCTCTTGCAAACAATATAACTTCAACAATCAAAAAAGCTGAAAAAGCAGACTCTTTGAGTACTGAATTAATAGTAGTTTATAAGCTTCCTAGAACTTCAAATGCAACTTATAATTCAATGGCAGAAAAACTTTCAGTTTTAACGTCGAATCAAAAAGTATTGATAAAAGAATATGATGACATAATTTTATCTCTAAAACAAGAATTAGAAATCAGTAAAAATATAACAACAACAAATTTACTTCTTGACAATTTAAACTCTATAAATGAGCGTGTTATTAATCTTAAAGATACTGATTTAAAAGAACTTGTAAAATTGATTAAGAAATCAAAAACTATTCAGGATAAAATGAGTTTGATACAAAATCAACAATAAATGCCCCCCCGCTGCCGCCCCCCGCTGCCGCACGATTGCATCGTGTGGCAGGTAAGGTAATTAGTAAATAAATTGAAGAAATAAAATGCAATGAGTAGAAACTTTAAATCTCTAAGCGAAAAAAGATATTGGATATTGTGTTGATTTAATGGTATTGCCACACGATGCAATCGTGCGGCAGCATGTGGGAAACCACGTCTGACAGTCAAAAAATCACCTCTTACAATTGCGAAACCACGTTTTACACCCCCGTCCCTTCGGATATGCTTAATAGATGAAAGAATGATGTTGTGTGTTGTTGGGAACCAGCGGTCATGAGCGAAGCGAAAAATTGCAATCCCAACTGTATGTAATATAAGGATTTGCAATCCGCTACTTTCTGATTGTTATGGATTATAAGTCCAAAGAATACAAGAACTGGGATTGCAAATCATGGTGACCAGTCCGATATTTTTTACATTTGAAGAAGAGGACATATCAGAGAGGACGAGGCAGCTCAGGGCGGTGGCGGCTAGCCTTATCCGTTGTGCATCACTCTAATAAAAAAAATGGCATATTTTCAATATGAAATAGTCTATAAAATTGATGATTAAATACTTTTTTAGTATTTTAACCAAGAAAATTATACATTGACAAGAAAATATATAACAATTATCAAAACTTGCATTTATTGCAATTTTTGATAATTTATAGTACCTTTACCCTATGAGAAATTTGATAGAAAGGACGAAATATATTGATAAACTAGTGTCGTACAAAGACAAAGGCATTATAAAAGTGGTAACCGGATTACGTCGATCTGGAAAATCTACACTGTTAGAGTTGTTTCGAAATCGATTATTGAAAGAAGAAGTATTACTTGAACAAACACAGTTTTATAATTTTGAATTGCCCGAAAATTTTCTAAATAAATCATGGGATACGCTTTATTTTGAAATCAAGTCAAAACTGCAAAAGGGAAAATTGAATTATATTTTTCTAGATGAAATTCAGAATATTACTGATTTTGAAAAATTGGTAGATGGACTTTATGCAACCGAAAATGTAGATGTTTATATCACAGGTTCAAATGCAAATCTACTATCGAGTGAACTGGCTACCTTATTGAGTGGTAGATATATTGAAATCTCAATATTGCCGTTTTCTTTTGCAGAGTATTTGAAAACTAAAGGTATTGATATTAGCAACAAGTATCTTAATTATGAGGCTATGTTTTACGACTATGTAAACGAAACTTCGTTGCCAAAAGGAGTGGAATTACGAGAAGAAGGGTTTGACAAAGTTTACGAATATCTTGAAGCCTTGTACGCTACTATTATTGAGAAAGACATAACTCAACGACACAAAATCAACGACAAAAGAGCATTCGGTAATGTTGCTAAATTTGTTGGAACCAATATCGGTAGCCAAATGTCACCGAGTAGTATATCAAAAGCATTAAAAGCCGATAATCAGAGTATTCACCACGCAACTGTGGAAAAATTTATTGATTATTTGGTTGAAAGTTTTGTGTTTTACCGAGTGAATCGCTTTGATATAAAAGGTAAAAAACAACTTGCCACACAAGAAAAATATTATCTTGTAGATTTAGGTTTTTTGAATGTACTAGTTGGTAGAGAAAGAACAGCCGACAGGGGGCATATACTTGAAAATGTAGTCTATCTTGAACTTTTAAGACGAGGTTACAAAATTTGGACAGCTACACTTCGCAACAGCGAAATTGATTTTATAGTGAAAAATAGTCACGGAGAAATTGAATATTATCAAGTTGCATGGGAAGTCTCAAACGTCGATACAGCAGAACGTGAATTTTCCCCATTAGAATCAGTGAATGATAATTACCCTAAATTTCTGCTGACTACGGAATCATTTCCGCAAGGCAGAGCAGGGATTATTCATAAAAATGTTTATGAATGGCTGTTGGGAAAATAATTACGTTGAACCTGTCCTAGCGGATATGACAGGTAGTTGGGAACCAGCGGTCTTGAGCGAAGCGAAAAATTTCAATCCCAACTGTATGTATTATAAGGATTTGCAATCCGCTACTTTCTGATTGTTATGGATTAGAAATCCAAAGAATACAAGAACCGGGATTGCGCAGCTACAGCGCGATTGTATCGCGTGGTTAAATAGACTGAATGAAATTGTAATGCCACACGAAAAAACGTGCGGTAGCAAATGTGTTGAAAGATATAGACTTCAAATAATTGAATTCTATGAACATAAAACAAGATTAAAAAGTACAAAACAATTAAGTATCTTTGTGCTTATGATTGACAAATTACATATTGAGCCTTATGAAAAAGAACAACCGAGCGAATATGCTGACAGGTTGGGGATTATATATGCCAAGCAAGTAAGCGTTAAACACAAGAAAGAAAACGGACAATTCTTTACGCCTACACCAATAGCCAAACTAATGGCTTCGTTCTGTGACTTCAATAAATCTTCAATAAGAATCTTAGACCCTGGTTGTGGAACAGCCATATTATCTTGTGCTCTGATTGAAAATATCGTTGAAAAAAATACCGAGATTAAAAGTGTTACTCTTGAAGTTTACGAAACAGATTCAGAATTAATTCCTTTTACTCAGGAATCATTAAATTACCTGAAAGAATGGCTCTCCGTAAAAGAAATTAAATTTCATTATTTAGTACACATTCACGATTTCATATTAGATAACGCTAATGTCTTAACAGAAAAAAAAGAATTAGAGTTATTTGAAGTTGAGAATAACATTTCCGATTTGTTCGATATTATCATATCG
>JBBQKF010000184.1:0-3856 GCA_038326615.1 Saccharofermentanales bacterium
TTTATATGGTTATAACCATATAAAGGGTTTTAAATTGCTACATTTTAGGGTATTACTTTACTTTTGTTTCCGCGGTGCCTGAGAATATCGTGCGTTTGAAACATTGGTACTACTTGTTCTTAATAACTATTTTTGTGTCAAAGGGACGGGGTTGTTGACACCCTTACTCCACATAACTTAAGTGTTTTGGCAGTGACCCTATTACAATAAGACGCTTGTCAAAATCATAAAGAAAGTAAATTCGTATCAAATCCTTATTGGTTTTGAGATGTAAATCGAGAGGACTTTCGATTGGTTTACCATTGTAGCCTATGAAATATTTTATTTTATATTCACTTGGGTACATTTCAATTGATGCATCTCCCGATGGTGTTACACTGAAAGGTCTGTTGTATTTAGCACAACAGCGCAAGTTTTCTTCATCTAAAGAAATTATGCCCATTCGCATATCGCGATAATCCGTCGCTAAGTATTCAATCGCATCACATAAAAGGGATATATCTACGGTATTTTCTGCAAGGCTATCCAGTATATTTTTGGCTTTTTTATGTAAAATTAGTTGATCATTAAACTTGTTTTCGACCCATTCACATATTTCGCTTATGCGCTTAGGGCGATTGGGTAATTCGCGTAGTCTTTCTAATTCTTTATCCTTTATCAAAAGTTCCTTTTGGTGTTTTACTTTAAGTTCTTTCATTTCTTCAATGATATCCTTATTCCTGTTATCCAAATTTTGCTTCTCAGTATATAACCGATCGATTTGCCTTTCTTTCAAATCAATTTGTTCTTGGAGTATACGGATTTCACTACGATGTGTCGCTAAAAGAGCATCCAATTTCTTGTCGTTTGCTGATTTTATTTCTTCCTTGGATAGGTGAAGAGCAAGGATTTTATTTTGTTCAATTATTTTTGCTTCATTAATAAACACCACATTGCCGAAATGCATCGGTTTGTTTTTTGAATAATCAGTAAGACGTTTATCGAGTAATTTAAAAATGGCAATTTCATTTTCCCTAATGCTGTCATAACTACAATTTGTTATATCTCCGCCAAATGCTGATGGATCAAATAGCAAAATATCGCCTGGTTCGATTTTCTGACCAAATATCTTTTCGAATTCCGCTTTATGCTCGATTGGCAGCGCAAAAGTCTGAGCATAGCCCATTTTGTAGCGCGCAAGTTTTGCAAAATCAATAGAGAAATTCAAACAATTGGCACTCGGCTTGCCTTCCGTAATTTTTATAATTTGGTTGTTGTTGTCTCTGTTATTATTAGTAATTACCGATGGAGTTTGATGGTCTGACGAATTTATATCTTTCAATTTAGCAGTATTTACGTTAAAAGGATTAATACTTTTGCAATCAATGCTTGCAGTTTCTGAACTTATGAAGTTTAAATTTGTTGCAGACAAATGAGGATTTTGTTCATTTGTCTCTTTCAGTTTTCTTTCTTGCTGTCTATTATTTTGAATGTTTGCAGGAGCAGGAATCCTATTCCCTATAGGTTTTATTTCGCTTGACCAAAGTTGTTGGGCTTTGATATTTTCGGGAATTTTGACACTTATATCTTTACATAATGGATGCTGAATTACTAGAGCTTTAAACGCACCAGGTTTTTCGGCCATTGATTTAACTGAATCAAAGCAAAAATTTTGGGATTTACACTCGATGGCAATTACCACAGGAAGCATTCTTTTGCAATTTTTGATCCAACTATATAGCGACTTAATTTTGTGAGGATTGTCTATCATATCGTAACTATCGATTAATTGTTTTTCCTGAAAAAGTTTGACATTCGCATTTCGGGCTAAATGTTTTATAAAAGCAAGTCGCATAACTTCGCAGGGTTCTTTTGTCCCTTCTGGTTCAGACACCATTGTTTGAAATCCGCATTCCACCTGATTATCTAAAATGCGATATGCAATATTTGTTTCGAAAATTCGCCCCGGAACAGGTAGACGTCCCTGTTTCGCTTTACCAGAATGTATGCCGAGATCAGGTTCCGTTAACTGAAGCGTCCAGATTTTCTCTTCATTTAGCCATATAACTTCGACCTTATATCCTACATCTATATGAAAAGATTTAAAATTTTTGACGTCAAATTCACAATAATTTTCCGGGTCGGGTAAATCTAGTTCGGCAGGCAATTCAAAATCGCGAAAGCGCTTTCGAAGCCAGTTAATAGTCTCAAGTATTGCGATTGTCAAAACATCCTCGGGTGAAATTTGCCCTCTTCCTGCAGTTGCGTAGAGCTGATATGTGGGGTAACTAATGTTTCGCAGTAAAAGTAATGGCTGATATTCCAGATTGCTATCATGATTGTTCATACAAATTCCTTTCGCACTCTATTTTACCCAGGGACACAGGCGGTGCTGAATTTCATCTATCATTTTAAAAATCAATAAACCCATAAGACTTAATCCGATAATGCCTGCAAACATCGCAGTATAGTCCACCATTATCCAGTTATTCATAATGTAATAACCTATTCCATATGTTGTGGCGTAATTTTCACTAAGGAAAAGTGCAGAAATTGCAATTCCACTGCTGATGCGAAGAGACGATAAAACCCTTGGCAGCAGTCCCGGCAAAACGACATCACTTATGCGCCCAAAGAATTTAAGCCCCAGAGATTTTGCAGAAAGATGAACTTCGTTTGGTATTTCTTTTATGCCATCACGCGCGCCGATTGCTATTTGAAAAACAATTATCGTGAAAATCAAAAGGATTTTAGATATATCACCTAACCCGAAAAGTATCATGAAAACAGGCAAAAAGGCAATTTTGGGGATTGGATAGGCTAGGTAAATCAAAGGACTTAATACCATATTGCCAAGTTTAGTCATCCCCATAATAATTCCAAGCGGCAATCCGACTATCACAGAAAGGACAATCGCAATGATAATTCTAAGTAGACTTGCCCCAAGATGTGGTAGAAGTACACCTGTGAAATTCAAAACAAAGAAAGTAATTGTGCTAAGCGGTGCAGGAATCACAGCCGATTGAACAGTATAATGAAGTATTATCCAGATAAGTAAAAGCATCAGCATTCCGTATAAAGTTTTGAGAATATTTTTCATGAAATCACCTTTCTAGAGCACTGCGCACTAAAGTACAGGTCTCATAAAAGTTTTTGCTTCGCCTAAAATCATCCGAGCCGGCGTATTTGTTTTCGAAGGTTTCCTTGATTTTCCCATTTGCCATGATAACTATATTTTGGCCCAAAAAAACTGCCTCTTCAATGCTGTGGGTAACAAACATCATAGTAGTTTTACGCGCCTTGAATATTTCGAGCAGGAGATCCTGGATTGTTTCTTTTGTTAGTGCATCAAGCGCTGAAGATGCCTCATCCATTAGTAAAAGATCAGGATTAAGTACGAGCGTTCTCGCAATTGCAGCGCGCTGGCGTTGCCCGCCGCTTATGTCGGATGGAAATTTGTCTGATATATCTTCAATTCCGAGTTCCTTTAAAATGTCAGCAAGCAAATTGAGTGATTTGTCCTGTGTGATTTTTCTTGCCTTCAAACCCATCAGAATATTTTTTGATATTGTCTTCCAGGGGAAAAGCCCGTAGTTCTGAAGTATAATTCCGGTTGAATTTCTTACGCCGGTTACTTTCTCACCGCTGATTCTAATTTCGCCTTTTTCAATTGGTAGCAGGCCGGCAATCAGATACAGGAGCGTTGTCTTCCCGCATCCGGAAGGACCGATAATTGCTGTTGTGCTGTTAGGCTTGATTTCAAGTGAAATTCGATCAATTACATTTATCGGGGTAGATGCATCAGCAACGGTGCTGGATGTATAAACTACATTTTCGACTGAGTGGGATTTTGGGGCTTTTTTTGTCAGTAAAGTTG
>JBBQKF010000185.1:0-3854 GCA_038326615.1 Saccharofermentanales bacterium
ATAATTATGGCCACAGTGCTGGAGATATTGTGCTTGCAAAAGTTGCTGCTGCAATAAAAAATGAGATTCGTGGTTTTGATATTCTTGGACGGTATGGGGGCGATGAATTTTTAGTTGGTTTGGTGCATACCAATCTTGAAGTGGCACTTAAGATAGCTGAACGAATCAGAATGGCCATTTCAAATACGGAGATCATTGTTTCTAATGCAACAACGATTAAGGCCAGTGTGAGTATCGGCGTAAGGTGTCTCGAAAACGAATTAAGCCTTGATGAACTCATCAAAAATGCAGATAAAAAGCTATATATTGCAAAAGCAGAAGGTAAAAACATAGTCAAGGGATAATGTATATCGATTCAAAGTAGTCGACTATGCATTGATGTATGCTTAATATGTTTATAAGAACGTTGGTTTTAGAGATATTTTATTGACATCCATGGGATCTTTTCGAGGCATGTGAAAACATTGTTTTGATGTCGAAAGTAAAAGATCAGGTGTTTATAAATACTTGAAACGAATTTATAACTTTCGAATTTATTCAAAAAAGTTCTTGGTAAGTTCAACAAATGAAAGTTAATAAATAATTTTTGAGACAGCATAAAGGAGAAAAAATGATCACTTGGTTGCAACAATTTAATCCAGTCACTCAGGCACTAATTGCAACATTCTTTACGTGGGGTGTTACTGCATTGGGTTCAGGTATGGTTTTCTTTTTTAAAACAATACAAAAAAATGTCTTAAATGGAATGTTGGGATTTGCAGCCGGTATTATGATTGCTGCGAGTTTTTGGTCGTTGCTTGCACCTGCGATTGAATTGTCAGTGGAACTGGGTCAAAATGCTTGGTTAACGGCTGCAATTGGATTTCTATTTGGAGGTGTCTTTTTATATTTAGCCGACAAAATACTTCCGCATTTGCATATGGGATTAGATACAACCAAAGCAGAGGGCATAAAAACAAGTTGGCAACGTAGTGTATTATTGGTCTTAGCCATAACATTACATAATATTCCAGAGGGTTTGGCAGTTGGGGTTGCCTTTGGGGCTGTTGCCAGTGGTGATATGGCTGGGGCATCACTTGCTGGGGCAGTTGCATTAGCCATAGGCATTGGTCTACAAAATTTCCCGGAAGGGGCCGCAGTTTCAATTCCTTTAAGACGAGAAGGGTTTTCTCGTTTGAAAGCTTTTGTTTATGGACAAGCATCTGGGATAGTTGAACCGATCGCAGGGGTTATTGGTGCTTATGCAGTATTGCAGATGAAACCATTATTGCCGTATGCTTTGGCATTTGCTGCTGGCGCAATGATCTATGTCGTTGTTGAAGAATTGATACCCGAAGCGCAACGTGAAGAAGGTGGATCGAAAACAGATATTGCGACCATTGGTTGTATGATTGGCTTCGCAATCATGATGGTCTTAGATGTGGCTTTAGGTTGAAATGTCATAACTAAGAATTTGAGAGGATGGAATCAAATAAATAGTTAAATGTCGAATACGACTCTAGGAGTCTAAGTTTCAATATTTTCGTAAGACATAATTCTTTTGATTTCTCTTTTCAAAAGAGTTGAATCTGCTTGATTTACAAGATACTCAAGGATAAATTACGCTCTTTAATGAGAGGAGATAGGATGACTATTCTAGATCTTGCCATAATTGTATTTATCATAATGGAAACGACGAATGTTGCTATTTTGTATTTTTCACCAGATTCAAAATTCGGAAATGGGGTGGCAGTATTTAAAGCATGGAAAAAATCGAAAGAAGATGACAATGCACATCTCTTTGCACGTTATATGACATCTTGGGTAGCAGGGACCAAACTGATTTTTATCATATTACTACTCGTCATTTTACTTACAGCCGGCGAAACAACAAAAGTATATGCAGTGATGGCAATGATTGTATCCATTGCTACCTATTTTTGGAAGCTACATCCAATCATTAAAATACTCGACGGTAAAGGTGAAATAATTCCAAAGGGCTATTCTAAAACATTAGCCCGCATGATTACTGGATTTCTTTTTATGTTTTCTTTCGCCTTGGTTTACTATTTCATAGTGTAATTGATGATCAGAATTATTCCTTTATTATTCATAAGATTTGGAGTTTAATAGTTTATTATAGAATTTTTGTGACATAATATTCAAAGAAGGTTATGCCAAGTTTTGCTAGGAACTATGTATTTAACCAATGAATGTTGTCTTTATCTACTGAATCAATAACCTAATATAATCCTTAGGTCAAATCAATTGCGTTCAATAATGAACATGTTATCATTTCAACGAGAAAGTTAATAAGTGAATGAATAATGTTCACTATTATTAAAAGGAGAAACAATGGAAAAAAGATTACAAAAGCTTAAACGTTTTAATATTATCATGGGATTCTTTCATTTTATTCAGGGGATTATGATGTTATTTTTGGCGACAACTGTTATTCAAAAGATTTCAGAATTTCAACCAGAAATCATTCAGTTTTATCAGACATTCAATACGACAACACGTTCGTTGGAAACAACCAGTAAGGTTTTATTTAAACTACCATTTGGCTTAATGGTTGCTTCATTCTTGCTGATTTCAGCTTTAGCGCATGCATTGATCAGTTTAATGAGCAAGAAATATTTTAGTGATTTAGAATTAGGTATTAACCGTTTCCGTTGGTTCGAATATGCATTGAGTTCATCCATCATGATTACACTTATCGCGACCCTTTTTGGGATTTATGATATTGCAACCTTGATGTTGATCTTTATCGTCAATGCAACAATGAATTTGTTTGGTTTGGTTATGGAACAACTTAATTCTGGTAAGGATAAGACCAAAGTTAATTGGGGACCGTTTGTTTGGGGTTCACTCGCAGGCGTCGCCCCTTGGATCGCCATTTTCCTTTATATGTTTGGGACAGGTCAGTTTGACATGATCCCTTGGTTTGTTTGGGCAATTGTTGGGACTTACTTCGTCGCATTTAATACCTTCCCGATCAATATGATTTTACAGTATAAGAAAATTGGGAAATGGAAAGACTATATCTATGGTGAAAGAGCTTATATCATCTTAAGTTTAGTCGCTAAATCTCTACTGGCTTGGCTTGTGCTTTTTGGAGCCATGCAACCTTAATGAATTTTGATAATCATTAATCATCAAGACAATGTTTTAGGTCATAGATTTATAATTATCGTCCTTTCAAAGAAACTGAATACTCTTATATCCTGAATGAGATAGAGGTCAAAATTTTGACCTCTTTTTTAATGTAGTGGTTGTGGTTTTGAAGTATACTTTACCTGACTCTTTTGAAGCAAAACACCTCAAATATTCAGACCATGAAACCAAAATATATGGAACTAT
Source organism: Saccharofermentanales bacterium (assembly GCA_038326615.1). Taxonomy (GTDB): domain Bacteria; phylum Bacillota; class Clostridia; order Saccharofermentanales; family UBA5734; genus JBBQKF01. Next base: position 3,343 of record JBBQKF010000185.1, read on the forward strand.
AAAACGTTCTCGTGAAGTGCCATTGTGTTGGTATGAGAGAATGATTGTCACAAGTAGCGTAAATCTTTAACTGATTAAAAGGAAGAACGATGACTAAAATGGAAATACTGATTATTTTAATTGTTTCTGTATTTGGATTAATATTCGCGACTTTTTACGATATTAAAATCTCTATTGCTTTGTATGATTAATCCAATTTTTTGGGTCGTTTTGGGGAAACTTTTGGAGAATTTCCAGGCATTGTAGTGGGAATGCTGAGTTGTGGTGCTTTATTGTTAACTCGAAGTAGAAAATCAAGATTTTCTAACATCAGTTCTTTGATTTTTGGAAGTGTCTTCTTTGTCTTATTTGCCTTTACGTCAGGAATAGTTCCATTTAATTATCTTGGCTTATCTTTTTGGTACGGACTGATTTTCGCAATGATTTTGATGATTATTGCGGTGTTTGTGATGAAAAAGATTCCCACTCAAAAATATGCTCAAATTCGTAAACTTGCTTGGATTGGTTTACTT
>JBBQKF010000186.1:0-3827 GCA_038326615.1 Saccharofermentanales bacterium
GTCCTCTATGTCTTTACAATGCTGGAAAAGAGAAGACGAAATCATCAGCTGGCTGTAAAGCGCCGGTCTATTGGTTTTTAGCCAAGCTTTATGTGCCAAACCAAGCCTACTGTGGAACAGCGAATTAAAATCATCTAAATGATATAAAAAACTTCAAAATAATTTCTGCTTCCTATAAATAACCGGATTTTATTATGTTGCAAATTGCTGCAAATTGCTTTCTGTTGCTAATTAAACTCAGATTGTGTATTCTGTATGAGTTCAATTGTTTTAGACAAAGAAAAAAGAGCCAGACTTAGAGGAACAGCTCTTTTTCCCCAAACCTCATCCCTTGTGTTTAAATCAAGAAATGAACTGTAACACCAGCCGCACAAACAACTGAGGTACAACTATATGATACGTATTTTTGGACATTTTTGCAAGCTAAACTTTTTGAAATACAGTAAAAACTCTTTAAATAAATGCTTGATCGAGCTAATACCTAATGGATATGCATGTCCCCGGTGCAAAACTAAGCATCCAAATTGGAAGAAACATGCAACCTATTGCAGATATCTCATTTTCTTTGAAGACGGAGTAGTCGTCACTGATCTTTTAGTAATAACAAGGTATAAGTGTCAATCGTGTAAACACACTCATGCACTGCTTCCTGATTTAGTAATCCCTTATAGCTCGTACAGTTTAGGTTTTGTTATTGTAGTCATGCAGGAATATTTTAATAAGAACCCTACAGTCGCTGCGATTTGTTCAAAATATGACATCAGTGTATCTGCTTTCTATTGCTGGAAGGAGCTTTTCTTAAAACACAAGAAGATTTGGCTAGGACTACTTGACGATTCCTTAACTACTTCAATCCAGTTTTTAGATACTTTTTTTGGAGGGAATCGATTTTATAATTTAATTGAGTTTTTTCAAATAGCCGGGATTTCCTTCCTGCAAAGTCAGTTTCATCGGAAAACGGCATACTATAGTCGGGTGTGATTTATCCATATTTTCAAATTGCTACTTTCACACAACAGCGCAATTCTTTTGTATTTTGAATGATGGTATGCTGTTTTCGGAGGTGACAATAATATGAATAACACATTTAATGACAAATTCTATGACGAAGCCGTAAAAATCGCACATCTGCGGTTTGGTGTAATAGCTCCTGCACTCCAGGGGTTATTTAGCGAACCTACAAAGACGGCTTACTACAAAAATGTTGCAAGCAAAGGACTTCGCATGCCAGATGGAACACAGATTACTTTGAACTATAATACTTTTGAAAAGTGGGAGGGGGAGTACAAAAAAAGTGGAATGGATGGACTCATGCCTAAAAAACGAGCCGATACCGGTAGACCAAGAGTGCTTAATGATGTTGCAATAGCAGAAATATTTCGCTTAAAACAACAATTCACTCGAATTAATTCAACTCTAATTTACACAAAACTCATTGCTGATGGATTTATTAAACAATCCGAAACATCAGTGAGCGCAGTCCAAAGATTCATTAAAAATAACGATCTTAAAACTGCAAGAAATCCTAACATGAAAGATAGGAAGGCATTTGAAGAGGAGTTTCCCGGAGATATGTATCAGGCTGATTCTTGTCATAGTGTATACATTACTGAAAATGGAGAAACTTTAAAAACCTATCTTATACACGTAATCGATGACCACAGCAGATTAATTGTTGGAGCAAGGTTTTTTTACAACGATAATGCATATAACTTTCAAAAAATATTGAAGGATTCCGTTTCGCGTCATGGAATTTGCAAGAAAATCTACATTGATAATGGTGGCTCATACAAAAACAACCAACTGACATTGATTCTTGGGTCCCTTGGCATAATTGAAATTCACACACCTGTCCGTGACGGTGCGGCGAAAGCGAAGGTTGAACGATCCTTCCGTACCATTAAAGATACCTGGCTCAATGGTTTTAATCCAAAGGAAGTCAATTCTCTTGAACAACTAAACAGACTTTTAGATGAGTATGTTAGAAAAAGAAACAATGCCGTTAACAGAGATATAGGAGAAACTCCTATGGACAGGTATTCAAAACATATTGACAGGATTAAACTGCCTAAAAGCCGGGAGTGGCTTGATGAATGCTTCATGAACAGAGTCATAAGAAAGGTTAATAACGACTCTACTATTTCCATCGACACGAATCAATACGACGTTCCAATGCAATTCATACGCATGAAAGTGGAAATTCGTTTTTTGCCGGATGACATGGGAAATGCGTATCTTTTGTACGATAAAAAGAAATATCCGATTCGTCTTACTAATAAATTAGAAAACTCACGAACAAAAAGGCAAAATTCCCCTTCTATAGACTATTCAGCAATAGGAGGTGTTTCAAATGTATAAACATTTCTATGGAATTACCTTTAATCCTTTTGACAAATCTGCTCCCACGAAGGATGCTTTTCAATCGAAAGACCAATTTGAGATGAACAATCGTCTGTCATATCTGAAAACTACAAGAGGTCTTGGGCTTTTTACAGCAGCACCTGGCATGGGGAAAACCTACGCTTTGCGATGTTTTCAAGAAAGTCTTAACCCAAATTTATTTGAAATTATCTATACCTGCCTTTCTACTATTAGTGTTACCGAATTCTATCGACAATTTTGTGTACAGCTAGGGCTAGAGCCTTGTGCACAAAAAACAAAGATGTTCAAAGCAATTCAGGAAAGAGTGCACTATCTATTAAAGGAAAAGCACAAAACCATTATTGTTGTAATCGATGAATGTCAGTATCTTAATACGGAAATACTTAGGGATTTTAAGATTCTTATGAATCAGGAATATGACTCCATGGATTGTTTTGCTCTTGTAATGGTGGGGTTGCCATACATGAACAGCATTTTGGAAAAATCTATTCATGAAGCATTAAAGCAACGAATAGTTGTGCATTACAACTATTCCGGTCTATCCTTACAAGAAACAATGGATTACATCTATTCTCGCATTGAAGTAGCCGGCGGATCCCGTTCAATTATTGATGAAGCTGCGGTTCGTGCAGTCGCCGGGTATTGCCAGGGGACACCTAGAATTATTAATTCTATTATGACTAATGCACTTATGCTTGGAACTCAGCTAAAAAAACAATGTATAGATTCAGAAATAATCCTTGCTGCAACAAACAATCTTTCATTAGGATAGGGGGATGTGGATTAATGGATGATAAAATATGTATTTCGCAGCATCCTGTTCCATTTCACTGTAGAGAAAAAATAGGAAGAAAATTCGAGGAATGGGACGGATATATTAAACAAATTTATAACCATGGAAGCCATTTTGAAATTTACTTAGAAAGTCGCAGTTCAATTACCTTTATGATTGGTAATTATGCAAACGGAAATTTCATCAGCGTCCCTTCCTATAAAATTGGTTGCGATCTTTCCTTTGAATACTGTGATTATTTCTGGAATAACGAACATCTTGCAAAGTTGATGAATAAGGTTGACGCTGCAACAATTGCAAAAGCACTTGTTGTCTTAAATAAATTAAACTTAATTTAATATATCTGAGTCGTAGCCTTCTTGGTTGCGGCTCTTTTTCTCTTACTGCTACTGCCGCTAAAGTGATTTTATCCTGATTATATTGCTGCTACCTGCATTTAATTTGCTTTTTCTTCCCTGATTCAACAGAAATTATTCAGCAGTTTGACCTGACTATATTCCGCCGTTCCACAAAAGACAATATTGCGAAAGATTATATCCGCATTTTTCAGCATAATGTTTAATCTTTTCAAGCTCGTCTTCACTCACTCTAATTCGGATAATTTTATCCTTTGACATAAATTTTCTCCTCTCTTTGGGGGTCACAGGGGGCG
>JBBQKF010000187.1:0-3821 GCA_038326615.1 Saccharofermentanales bacterium
TTTACCGCATTCCTTGGTATAATTATACCAAGGAATGGAGGTGTCTCAATGTCTCTGGTACATGTGAAAAACAAGAAGAACGGCATCACATACGTCTATGAATCTACGGGTTACTGGGACAAAGCAAAACAGCAAGCGCGGAATACCCGCAAGTGTATCGGGAAACTAGATCCGGTTACGGGGGCCTTTATCCCTTCAAAGAAGGGGACGGCAGTTGTTCCTGCACCGGCTCAACCGGGTCCGGTTCCTTCTACTGAGTCTAGACTTAGCTTTTGCGGCGCAACCTATCTTTTCGATGCCATTGGCGAAAAACTTGGAATTACAAAGGACCTCAAAGCGTGCTTTCCTGAATCCTATAATCAGATCCTGTCCATAGCCTACTATCTTGTCATGGAAGACCGAAACCCTCTCAGTCGTTTTCCTAAGTGGGCTCTGACACACGAACACCCATTTGGCGAGAACATCCCTTCACAACGAAGCAGCGAACTCTTTGCCTCCGTAACTGAAGATGCCAAACAGAACTTCTTCCTGCTCCAGGGCAAACGCCGGTTGGAAAAGGAGTATCTTGCTTACGATACAACCTCTATCTCCTCTTATTCAAAGAGCATCAAACAGGTGAAATACGGTCACAACAAGGATCATGACCCCCTCCCTCAGATTAACCTGGCACTTCTTTTCGGTGAAGAATCCCGACTGCCTGTTTACTTCCGCAAGCTTCCTGGCAATATCGCAGATGTGAAGACCATTCAAAAACTGCTTTCCGATATTGATTTCTTACAACTGGATAAGGTGAAGTTAGTGATGGATCGTGGCTTTTACAGCGAAGAGAACATCAACGCACTCTATCAAAAGCATTACAAGTTCCTGATTGCGGGCAGAACGTCTTTGAAGTTTGTCCAAAAGAAAATTGATGAAGTTCGTGAAGTCATGACTTCCAGAGAACATTACAGCTCAAAGTACAGGTTGAGCTATCACACATCTACCATCGATTGGAATTACAGCGAAGTCAAAAAACGCAGCAAGGTAGTGGAAACGGGCGAACGAAGGATGTATCTCCATCTGTATCACAACGATCAAAGGGCAACCGATGACAAAATTGAATTCAATGAGCTCCTTGATCGGTTAGAGGAAGAACTGCTCTCTGGAAAGCGAAATGCTGAACATGAAAAGCTGTACACGAAGTATTTTGAGATTCACGAGACGCCCGTTCGAGGGATTTCATTAACACCTAAGCAGGAAGTCATTAATAAGGTTAAGAAGAACTACGGCTACTTCACGCTGTTGTCCAATGGGATCAAGGACCCCTTGGAAGCCCTTGAAATCTACCGATCCAAGGACTTGATTGAGAAAGCTTTTGGGAATCTGAAGGAAAGACTGAATATGCGCCGAACTTCTGTTTCTTCTGATGAAAGTCTCGACGGAAAGCTCTTCGTACAATTCATCGCTCTCATTTATCTTTCTTACATTAAGAAGATGATGAGCGATAACAACCTTTTCAAAAGTTACACGCTCCAGGAATTGCTGGATGAATTCGATATTATCGAGCGTTTTGAGCAGCAAGGGCGTAAACACCATATTGGCGAGATGACTAAGAAGCAGATGGAACTCTACACCGTCATGGGAGTGGATATTCCGTCATAGGTATAATCGCACGGGAATTTAGGTTTCAAGTACTTTTATAGATGCAATCAACGCTGAAGTACATAATCCACTACTCTTAATTCCGATGTTCATTTTCGATTTTCTCTGTATTCACCCTTTTAATGACGGGAACGGTAGAATGAGTAGATTGCTTACACTCTTGCTACTATATCGCTCAGGCTACATTGTTGGAGAATATATCAGCTTGGAAATGATCATTGAGCAAACAAAAATAACGTACTCTGAAAAGCTTGAAGAGAGCTCAAATGAGTGGACTGAAAATAAGAATGACTATTTACCGTTCGTAAAGTATTATCTGGAAATCATTTATGGTGCCTATAAAGATTTTTCATCAAGAATTGAGCATTTGCAAAATAAAAGCCTTTCTAAAGCAGAACGAATCAAACTCCTTTTCGAAAACACCTTACAAAAAATATCGAAAAATGATATCCTCGAAAAATGTTCAGATATCAGCATGTCTACTGTCGAACTAACGCTTTCAGAACTACTGAAGGACGGTTACATTATAAAAACAGGCGCTGGAAGAAGCACCGCTTATATTAGAAATACGGATTACAATTAAAATTCAGGGGTATATGAAATTGGATAAATGGGTGGACCAATAGTAAAGCGTGGTTGATGATATTAGTATTTGTGATGATATGTTCAAGTTCTACATTTGCAGCGGATAATACTTCGTCTTGGGCTGAAGGAAGTATCAACAACCTAAAGGCATTAGGTGTGTTAGATGAATCGATCTTTTCGAATTATTCACATTATACGACGCGCGGCGATTTTGCTTATCTAGGTGTAAAGTTGTATGAACTGTATACGGGAAAAGTGCCTGTGATTGGAGCTGTAAAATTTATTGATAAGGACAACGAATGGGTATTAAAAGCGAAACGTATAGGGATTGTAAACGGATATAATGACGGCTCTTTTAGACCAGATCAGCTAATAAAACGTGACGAGTTGGCTGGATCCATGGGTGTCAAGCCGTTAATGAGCGAATGTGCCAGACTATTGACTCATAGGAATGATTATTAGGTACGGGTATGCAAGTGACCTTATGTGATAGTATCTCATAGCATTATAATTCGAGCGCCAAACGACAAAGTGAAATGAAGCCAAATTGCAAAGTGAAACTGCGCAAACCATAAAACGAAATTGCGCCAAATCACGAATTCTGTTATAATAGCCGAACGAGACGTGGAGGTGCAATGTGAAAAAATATATTCCAAGAATCGCTGATACACTTATTGAAAGAGCACTTAAGTCTACTGGTGCCGTATTGGTTGAAGGTCCAAAATGGAGTGGGAAAACCAGCACTGCACGGCATTTGTCCAAAAGTTACTTATACATGCAAGATCCAGATCAAAGATCCAATTATATGAAAATTGCGGATACTAAGCCCTCACTTTTGCTTCGTGGTGATACGCCAAGGCTGATTGATGAGTGGCAGATTGCCTCTGTTTTATGGGATTCAGTAAGGCATGAGGTTGATATGAGAGGTGCGTTCGGGCAGTTCATTTTAACAGGATCTGCAGTACCCATAATAGATGAAAAAGTCACGCATACAGGGACTGGAAGATATTCGAGAATAAAAATGAGAACGATGAGTTTATATGAATCAGGAGAATCAAACGGAAGTATAAGCTTAAGTGAGCTATTTGATAATAGGCTAGATTTGGAATCAATGACCGACTTAAACATAGAAGCTTTGGCAAAATCAATTGTCAGAGGAGGCTGGCCAGCGACAATTTCTAATAAATGTGAAGACTATTCAAAGCCTGTACAAGATTACCTGGATTCGATTATAAATATTGATATTTCACGGGTTGATGGGATAGAAAAAAATCCACAAAAGGTTGCAATACTCTTAAAATCTCTAGCAAGAAATATTTCAACAGAAGCATCAGTAGAGACGCTTAGAAGAGATATGGAAGGCAATGAACAAAATTCAGTGTCACAACCAACAGTTTTGAGTTACTTAAATGCGTTACAAAAAATCTTTGTTATTGAAGATTTGGAAGCGTGGAATCCAGCTATTCGCTTAAAAACGCCATTAAGGTCAAGTTTTAAGCGACATTTTATCGATCCTTCAATAGCATGTGCAGCTTTAGGTATTAATGAGTCAAAGCTTTTACTGGATTTTAATACCTTTGGCTATTTATTTGAAT
>JBBQKF010000188.1:0-3778 GCA_038326615.1 Saccharofermentanales bacterium
CTTTGATCATCATTCATCTTTAAACCGGAAGTAATCAATGGAAAGCTTGCATTCTTATTTACCGAAATTGTGCAAACTTATTTACCGAAATCTATACATTCTTATTTACCGAAAACTTGCATTGTTATTTACCGTTTACAACAAGATTATTTATCCGATGAGGTCGAAATTAAAAGTGTTGATTATGATTACATGAAAAAGGAAATCGGTATGTGCAGAATTCTAATCAATGAAAGTCTTCCAGTTATTTCATGGGCAAAGTTCAGATATGTGGATGGTATCGAATGGACTTCATATTATGTCATTGATGAAAATTCAAGATATACAAGTCCAGTTGACAAGTGGATATGTACATTCTCTGGAATCCCAAGCAAGTATTGGGAAGGTATTGAGATGTATGTTGATGACCAATGGGTCAAGTGGGATGAAAAATTGCCAATTCAGGAGTTCATTGACTCGTGTATAAGTTGTTATGGAAAACAAGCAGAAGAGGAAGAAATGATTAATGGGTTTCCAAAGAAGCATGCTCAAAATCAAGTTGAGTTTGTTAGAAGGCATATTGATGAAATTAGAAAGATTTGGGAAGCCAATAAAAACAAAAAGGGTTATATCCAGATTTATATTACACCCGATTACAAACCTTATCCCAGTAGTTTCGAATTCATCGAGAAACGATTTAAAAAGACTTCTTTCAAACCTGCTCTATGGGAATCAGAAACCGATTCTTATGCTCTTGTACATTTTCTCTGGGAAGCAACTTTCACGCAGTATAAGATGGCAGTTGCATGTTAAATAAGACATTAAAAATATCAATATAAATAAAAACTTAAAATATATCAATATGAAAAATCAAACTGCAAATGAAGAAATGAAAGCCATTCTTTCAAAACATGTGAAAATGAAATGTGAAAAAACAGAAGAACTTGTCGCAAAAAAGGATTACAAGCAATTGAATGAATTTGTCATGAGTGATGAGTATAGAAGATTCGATAAAATTGCCGACATGGAATTTGAAGATGATGAAGGTAATGGGTTTATTCTATACTTGGCTGATGGTCTTAAAAATAGAGAGGTTATAGTTTATACAGTTAATGAAAAGACATTAGAAATTGATTTATTGTTAGTTGAAGAAGACTATAAAAAAGCCGAAAGATTTTTTTATGGCTTCAAATATTCTGATAAATATTTTGAAATTGAGGATAACCTCGATGATGGTGAAAGTATAATGTCAGAAATCAAAAATGGTGTATGGGTAAGTTATGTTCAAAAGTTTGAAAATGATGAGTTTGTAAGTACTATTGAATTGAACGAATACAGATTAAACAAGGGACTAAAACCAATTAATTTTAACCCTATGGAAGACATGTATAAAAGTGCATAAAATATTTAAACTTGGTATAATTGAGGCTAAAATTTAAACTTATAAGATAATGAAAAAAATAGAAAAAGACCCTCTTATCAAACTTCTAACAGGCAATAAGAAAACTGTTGATGCACGAGAACTGCACAGACTATTAGAAATTAAAGAACCATTCGAAGAATGGATGAAAACTCAAATTAAAAAATTAGGTCTTGTTGAAAACGATGATTATGTAAAATTTGATAATAACTAAAATATGCAATTATGAAAGTAAATTATGTTGACAAAAGATGTTTTAAAGTTAATGAGGAGTTAAAAAATTTAGCACCTGCTTTAACAGAATCCGAATTTAAAGGACTTGAAAAAAGTATTATTGCTTATGGTTGCCGTGACACTCTAATTGTCTTCAATGAAAAATGGGAAGATATATTACCTACAATTGTAGACGGTCACAATCGATATGAAATATGTAAAAAGCATAATATACCTTATGTTGTTAAATATATGGTGTTCGAAACTTTGGAAGCTGTTAAAGTATGGATTTGTGAAAACTCATTGTCCAGAAGGAATTTGAATGATTTTCAACGAATTGAAATGGTGTCAAAGTTAACAGAAATTCAAAACTTAATTGCAGAAGGTAAAGTAGCAAAATTAAGAAAATCAGAATCTGTAAGTCCAACAGTCGGACAAACAAAAAAACTTAAAATTGATAATCTCAAAACTATTGCTAAAAAAGCAAAGGTTAGCAGGACAAAAGTTGCTCAGGCTAAAGCTATCAAAAAAGCTGTTGAGAAATTTGAATTGCCTGAGAACATAATAAAGAAACTCAAAAACGGGGAAACTTCAATTAATGCTATTTACAATCAGATACCTGATGTTAAGGAAAAAAAACAAAGAAAAGCCAGTAAAGCTAAAAAACTTGAAAACAATTACAATGGTGACAACAAACGTCCGAAGAGTCTGACAATAGCTAAAACTGATTTAATGAATGAAAACATAACAGAAGCTGAAGAAATAACTGCCAGAAAAGAAGTAGTCGCACTATTGGAAAAACTTGTGGAAAATTATGAAAAGTATATATGTCTTACAGATGAATTGACAGACATAAAAAAAGTAATTATAACCATTAAAGAATTCAATCAAGATGTTGAAAATGCTGCTTGAAAATGATTCAGTTGGTCTTCGAAAATCTGAAATCGAAAACCCAAATCACAGAACAATTGGTGAAGTGATGGCAGAGATTCGTGAAATCATCGATAATACCCATTGGGTTGAAACACGATTAGCTCAATTGGAAGCCAGTGGTTACTTAATTGAACACTGCTGGGTAAAGAACGGCAGTACAGGAACGATTTGGTACATGAGACTCAAAAAAGTATTCAGAATTCAGATTACGGAATCAGAATTACATGGTAATTATCAAAAAGCATATTGCTTGGTAATACCTGAGAAAGAAGTTGACTTGCGGAATTATAATATATCACCCATTAGAAATATGCTGAAAAAATGAAATTACTACGACCAATAAATCTTGATTTGGATAAATTTATAAGAGACGATAGATTATATTCATATCTGGTAAACAAAAGCGGGAAATATAGAACTGATTTTAAAAAAGGTAAAGTAATCAAGAAATTAATACCTGAGATGCAGTATTTTATCAGTACTTGCATCTGTGCAGAAGAGGAACAAGGTAACTATAGACTTAAGGGATTCAAGCAAATCAGGATAAATGATGTAATTCATGTCATGTCTTATCGGAAAATGAGACAGGTTATTTATTTTCTTCAAAGGCTTCACATTATTGAAGTAAAAAGAGCCACTAAATTCATTACAGTTAATTCGAGACAATTTGTAATTGATGCTAAATACTTCAAACTTCTTAAACCCTATGATGGAATTACTGAGATATTTGAAGTAGCAATTAACATCAAGAAAAAAATAACTATTAATCCAAGAGCAAAATTCTTAATCGAAACCGATGCTGTTATCAAACGTCAATTTCAACTGTGTAGTTCATATGATTTCAATGCGGAACAAGCAAAAGTATTTGCAAATGAAATGCATATAAAAGGAATAAAAAACGACAGACAATTTGTTAGTATGCTGGATTACATTGAACGGCTGAGAAAACAATCAGTCATATTTAACTACAACGAAAAGACAGACAGGATATTTACAATAATCAATCTTTGCCATAAGGAACTCAGGCAATACTTCAGGGTTAAACAAGATGATAAATATTCAGGCTTCGTTGAACTCGACTTCTCTACATTTAACATTCAGGTATTACACAAACTCGTAGATGATAGCATATCTATTAGCAGCATCAATGAAAAACTTGTAGCAGAACTGGAAACTATGGCAGCATGGCTAAAAGATGATTTTTATAGAAATATTCAGGATATCAGTGCTGGT
>JBBQKF010000189.1:0-3717 GCA_038326615.1 Saccharofermentanales bacterium
ATATTATCTCAACCGGAACACCTCATGGAGTAGGGCTTGCTATGAAACCTCCTGTTTATCTGAAACCAGGTGATGTTATGGAGCTTGGAATTGACGGTCTGGGTGTATCAAAACAGAAAGTAAAGGCGTATAAATAGATTCAGATACAAGTGTTTAGCGAATGAAGTGCAGTAAGTTAGTAATTAGAAGTCTGAAGCCGGGAGATTGTATGAATAACGATCGTATTACCAATTTTATCATATAATAGTATTATTGATTCTATAACAATTCACCTTAATTCTACTTTCAGACTTTAAGAATCGTTGTTGTTTAAATAAAAACGGTCAATATCTCGTTTCCGATTTTTGTGCCTGATAAGCACTTGGTCATGCAGTTTTGCAATTGTAGCTTGATCGGAAAATAATGAGCAATTATCATTATTCTTGCATCGCGTACACTTATTAGTTCATATTCAGGCTTTTGCGCAATTCTACATTACTTACAAATTTTTCAAAGAACGATGAAATCAAAGATAACTATAATCAATTGAATTTGTTCGACTTATAACGTAACACTAATGATTGGGGTTAATAACTTTTATTATAACTTCATGGTGCGATTTGTAAAGGATTAATCAGATAAAATCCTGAATTGGAAATATCTTTTCTTCCGTAAATCTTAATGTAGTAAGAAAAAGGAATACTAACAACCTTAATTGCAGAAATATGAACAATGGACTAATAGGATTATTCAAGAAAATGGCTGAAGAAGTTTCTGCAGTAATCTATTTATCACAATCAGAAAACGATGTGACAGAGTACATTGCCGGAGTTATGAAAATGAACGGGCATATGAGATTTGCTGCTCCGTCAGTACCAAATTCATTTTGTAGGAATCTCGAGAGAAGTGGATTTGAAAAAATTGGATCACCCCTGAGAGAAAGAGCAGGTGAGATAGATGCCGGCATAGTGATTGCATCATTAGGTATTGCCGAAACAGGTACCCTTGTGGTGAATTCAAATAGTGAAGATACAAGGTTAGCAACTATGTTGTCGGAAACTAATTTCGTTTTACTAAATTCTGAAAACATTGTTGAGAAATCTTTCGATATTGCAAAGGAACTTAATGCATGGTTCATGGAAAGTAATTATACTGCTTTTATTACCGGACCCAGCAGGACCGCCGATATTGAGAGAGTTCTTACTTTAGGTGCACATGGTCCCTCACAACTTCATATTATCCTAATTAATAACAAGTAAATGGCATATTCTTCAAATAAGAAATACAGGAAAGAGATCAGGCAGGCTCTTGATAACAAATTTCTTCAGGTAGCTCTTGGTAATTTTACTGCCAACTATCCACAATCCAGAGAAAATGCTTTTAACGGGAAAAATATTGAAGATCTTGTACAAGGAATAGCTGAATTGAAAAGGAAATCAGTATCACATATTAATGAACTATATTCACTCTTCAGGCAGAAAGCTCATGAGCATGGCGTTATCGTCCACCTTGCCACTGATGCTGATGAGGCTAATTCGATCATTGAAAAAATAGCATCAGAGGGTAATGTTAGATCAATTGTTAAATCAAAATCAATGACATCGGAAGAGATCCATTTAAATGATCATCTTGCATCAAGAGGGTTTGAAGTTATTGAAACCGACCTGGGAGAATGGATAATACAACTACGGCATGAGGGCCCTTCACACATGGTGTTGCCAGCCATTCATCTTTCAAAAGAACAGGTCGCAAAGACATTTTCTGATGCTACCAATCAACTTCAACCAGAAGTAATAAAAACATTGGTTGGTGTAGCAAGAAAAGAACTCAGACCAAAGTATTCAAATGCCGACATGGGTATTACCGGAGCTAACTTTGCTATTGCCCAGACAGGAACAATCGGACTTGTTACAAACGAAGGTAATGCACGGCTTGTCACAACTTTACCAAGGATACATGTGGCGCTCATCGGGCTTGAAAAACTTATTGAAACAGTAGACGAAGCACTGAAAATTATTGAGATACTTCCAAAAAATGCTACAGGTCAGAAAATAACATCCTATGTTACCTGGATAACAGGCCGAAATGAGTGCGGAAGCAGTAAAGACGGGAAAAAAGAGTACCATATTGTTTTTTTAGATAACAAAAGGTCAGAAATAACAAACGATAAAGTTTTTTCTGATATATTAAATTGTATAAGATGTGGTGCATGTGCAAACGTCTGTCCTGTCTACGGTCATATTGGTGGTCATATGATGGGACATGTTTACATCGGGCCCGTAGGACTAGTGCTTACATATTTTTATCATGGGATTGATAATGCGACATTCCTGGCTGATAATTGCATCAATTGTCTTGCATGTAAAGAAGTATGTGCCTCAGGAATAGATCTGCCATCTTTAATAAAAGAGATACAGATCCGTATCAATGAAAAGAAAGGCAGACCATTTACTTCAAAAACGGTTACTGCACTGTTAAAGGACAGGAAGTTATTTCACAGGTTCATGCAGATTGCTAAAATTGGTCAAAAGCCTTTTTCAGGGAAAGACGGCTTTTTACGACATCTTCCTCTTATATTATATAAAGATCATTCATTCAGAACCCTTCCCGCATTAGCGGATGAACCTTTACGTACCAAATGGAATAAAATCAAACCTTTTGTAAATAATCCCAAACTTAAAATTGGAATCTTTGCGGGTTGCCTTAATGATTTTGTTTATCCTGAACAGGTAGAAGCATCAGTAAAGCTCTTTGCCGCCAATAATATCGAATCTTTTCTACCTGAAGAGCAAAGCTGTTGCGGATTGCCTCTGATGATGACAGGGGATAAGAAAAATGCCAGGATTGTTGCGCTGCAGAATGTCAGAGCTTTCATAGGCGGTGAATATGATGCTATCGTAACTCTGTGTGCTTCATGTGCTTCATTTCTTAAAGAGTCATATCCTAAAATTGAGGGTACTACAGACGATGAGAAAGAGCAGATTATAAGGTTCTCAGGTAAAATAACCGACTTCAGGTCATTTGTAAATAATTATTGCAACAGCATCAATATTGAAAATAAAAATAAGGTAGTGACTTATCACGCGCCATGTCATTTAATAAGAGGGTTGAATATAAAAGAGAGTCCGGAAGAATTGATAAAGAAGGCGGGTTATAAATTTGTCAGGTCAGATTTTGAAAACCAGTGTTGCGGATTTGGGGGAACATACACTATTAAATATCCGGAAATATCTGCTGCACAGTTAGAAAAGAAGTTTAAAGCAGCTAAGGCAACCGAAGCAGAGATACTTATTACTGAGTGCCCGGGTTGTATAATGCAATTAAGAGGAGGTGCAGATAAGCAAAAGAGAAATATTTCAATATTGCATTTTTCCGAAATTTTAATACCCGACCCTAATCTTTCCTCTGGGAATAACGATAAAATAATATTTCAGAAAGAAAGCTTATAATCCAAAAATGAAAAAGGATACAGAAACAAACCGTTAACCGAAGAATAAAAAAATCAAAACAGGGAAAAATCAAAAACAATTTTAGAAATCGCTAAATGGGTTCTGCGATTTTTTTGAATCAATAAGAAAAAAATGATTTTTAGCCCCACCTTAAAGCACCTCCAATATGAAAAGAAGAAACTTCATCAACACAATTGCAACACCACTTGCTGCTGCCGCATTTCTCCCAGGCTATAGGGCATTGATTTATGAATCGAGAAAGTTGGTAAAGATCACCGACATTAAGGTG
>JBBQKF010000190.1:0-3651 GCA_038326615.1 Saccharofermentanales bacterium
AACATAACCAAAGGCTCTTCGTTTCATTGTTGCCCCCAGGCTCTTCATACTCCTGTTGAAAGAAGAAACAATACGCACAAGCCTGATACCTCGTAAACCTCGCAACAATCGAACAAACCTAAAAATACGGAAGACCCTTAACGCAGGAATAATAAGGGATATAGCTGTTAACCAGTTCTTTTTAAAAAAATCAAATTTAACTGGCGCTAAAATAAATTTTATAAGAAAATCAATGATAAAAATAATCCAGATTGTTAAGCTTGCATATTCAAGTGGTTTATTCAAACCCCATATCAATTCAATCACCAATAGAGCCAGCCATACGAAGCCTAAGAAAATCATTGGACCTTCTAAAAGTTTTTCTATTGAAGTAAGCAGTTTTTTTCTTTCGTTAATTAGTTGCTCTTTCATGCTTCTGTGTATAATTAAAGATAGATAGGTATTTACTTATTGTATCGTAAAAGTACTGTTTACAAAGCTATTGAAACTAAAAAATTTCTGTAAAGAGAAGCTTGTTTGTAAGAGTCCAGGTAGTAAGAAGTATTGTTAATCATATAACAGAGTTTATGATGATTGCAGGAGGGCTAATAGGTTGTCGCGCGATGGTATGTCCCGATAAAGGGATTTATCTTGTCACGAATAAATTTTATTGCCATGGTGCGAAGGGTTAAGTCTCACAAATATTTGTGCTGACTTGTTTATAGATTCTACTAAAAATCAAAGGTGCTAACGGTTGTATATATTAATTGAAAAGTATACCACTTTCTCGTTGAAAAGTATACCACTTTAAATGTTTAACCAGTTGCTTTGTGAAAGACAAGCAACACAAAACAGATGATAAAGATGGATACGAAGCAAGAAATCTTGAGAAGGTATTTTCGGGAATGTGACAGTGAACGAAAAATTGCGAGGGACTTACAGATTAACCGCAAGACGGTAAAAAAGTATCTGGAAGATTACCTTAAGGCCAAAGAAAAGTCTGAAGAAGAAGGTATAAAAGAAAGTATTCAGGATTAGAGTACCTCACCGCCTGATTGTTGTTCGTAGGTGCTATTTTTATTCATTATAAGTCTAAAATCTTTGATTTATTTTAAAAGTAATTTAAAAGTTTGAGTCATAAACCCGTAATACTCACCCTTGCGATGCATGTAATCACCTGCGAAAATAATAGTCCCAGATAAACCATTGTTACTAATCCATTTTGAAGGTATTTGTCCTAAATAGGCTGAATGATCTTTTCCCCCCCAGGGTTTTTCAGCATGAAAAAGAAACCATGGACCCCAAGGATTAATGCTTTCATACATCTGTAATTCAGATTCATAATCCCATTGTTTAAATTCTTCCATAGTAGCATTTTCTTTGTGTGGATGAACATCACTATATATTAATAGAAAATATCGTTTTATTACTTTGTTATATGTTATGGTTGGATGTCCTACATGATCAATATCAGTAAAGATAGGGGTTGATTCATTTTCATTAGCAATCCATTTTGGTTGATTAGAAGAATTGAGTCCTGCAAAAAAATGCCATGCATTTCGTGTTAAAATACTATCTCGATGTACTCGCCCCATTCGAACATTGTCTCCGGTTTCCCAACTTCCATCATTTGAAATGGAATAAACGTATGGCCCTATTTCTTTAGGTATTTCCGTATTCCCCTTTCCAAATGTTAAAAATGCTGGAGCTCCGAATTTTGAACCAAAAAAAGCAGGTGTTGTATCACTGGGTATATTAGTCCATGTTTTTCCAAAATCATTCGATTTTATTATTCCAGCAACACCACCTAATTTGGAGAATGCATCAATAAAGCCCATATTATGTGCTAAGGTTGAGTCTAAATTATGCCATGGGTTAAATTCTTTTATTCGGCTATAAAGTGTATCAAAAATAAATGACTTTGATTGCACATTCCAATCGTAATCGTACAAACAAACGTAGATGTTCGAATCAATTGCAGTAATACCACATACATAGCGACGTAATAGCTTTTTGGGTATCATTGCCCGAAAATCATATCCTTCAAAATCTGTTGCTGTCACCACTTTATGGTTGGGTGGAATTCCTGTAATTTTTAGAACATGAGCATACCATTCTTTACCTCCAAAATTTTTACCATCATCTTCAACAGTATATATTGCATCATCTATACCCCATGTCCACCAATGCATATCAGAACCTGAACCGGGGTAACGATAGGGCTCAGAAGTCCATTCTAATTTTGCAATAAATTTGCTTTGAGGGTAAGGGAGTTTTCTATAAAAAAGATTTTCTTCTTTTGAACATGAAACAATTATTGAGAAAACAATTATTGAGAAAAATGCTATGTTTGAATACCTCATGCTTATATTTTTAAAGATTATTGAATATGTATTAATGATAATGGTCAATATTGAAAAAGTGTCTACTTTTTTTGTCAGTTCTTTTAGCTACGCTGCTATGGCATTACGCACAACGGGAGTCTGTCTAATTTTAAATATTTGAATTATTTTTAATAGCCACTAAATCAATTACATATACAAATTAAAATTTATCTGATGCCAAGGATCAACTTATTTCTCAAATTCTTCCTTCAAGAGGTCATAATAACTGAATAGTTGTATTTTCTTAAGATATTTCATCAACAAAGGACTTGCAAAAATCATAGTTTTTTATTCTAAGCGGGTTATGGATTACATATCTCTGAAGACTAATATAATGCTCAAATAATCCTGAAAAGATTAAAATATAATCGCCGTATCAAAATACTATTCATAAATACCTCAAAGTTTCATATATACATTTGATTATCTTCATTTTCCCATGGGTTGTTAATAATTCTATCCGGATACTATTGCGTACCATCAATTAGTGATCTGGAATGGGTAATAATTCTTTCAATCGTAAGAGCAAGATCATCAGTAAAATCAGGCAATGCAAGATCATATAAAATCCGAGATTATCAGATTTCAATTCACTAACCCTTAATACGTTAAGAGTAGCTGGATCAAAATAAGTTATTCTGTATACACCATTCGGAAGCCTCACCTGGGCAACAGAGCCGGACATTTTCTTACCTGGCATCTTAGTGCACAAGTATGAAATATTTGTTTGTCTTGAAGGTTCTGCGAGAGTCACTGCAAAAAAATCATCCGAATTTATTTTGAGAACAGTAAAATTCGGATTCATCCTCCAAAACGGCAATTGGCTAAAGAAAGTAATTGCTGGTTTCGTGAATTCCTCACCAGGAGCTACATAATCATAGTCGTCAATACCTTCGCATCCATCCTTGGAATGCCATGTCCAATGACATCCGGCAGAATACCATATCCAGACCTGCTTTCTACGGTGGACAGGATCATCATTTTTATGTCTGATCTCACGGCCAGATTCATTATTGAAAGCAGGCTTTCCGTGAGACCGTGTATCTTCTGCTTCTTTTCCTCTGCACCTGCACTTTTAAATACAGATAACGCCGCTGCTGCAATAAGTAATTCCTTTTTCATAAATAAGGATAATAATTTATAATAGTGTAACTAATCAGTGCCTAGAGTTTGGAGTGCCTAAAATGCCTAAAGTTAATAAATACAGAACGAATCAGCATCTTTTGTGCTCGGCGATGACATTTAATGCTTGTAACACATTTTGATTGTTTTTTATTGCAGTGTCAAT
>JBBQKF010000191.1:0-3616 GCA_038326615.1 Saccharofermentanales bacterium
TTGATGAATTCCATTTTAGATATAATCGAAGGGCATATATGGGGACAATATTCAATGTAACCCTCAAAAAGATGGTGCAAAATTCAAATTAGTCAATAATGATAGGGGTTTCAGAATGCGCTCTAAACGCCTATACCAATATAAATTTTCTCCTTACCAAACCTGTTTCGCAAATAGCTGGTTATTTCAAGTAGATCGCAAACAAATGTATCTATTGATACATCAGAGTTTTTTTCGAATCGAAAAAACGATTTTCCCGCACCTCGCTGATCCCAGTTAACTACAATAAAATCTTGTTCGAGATTGTGATTAATGCAGTTCACAATTGGCATTGCAGCATCTCCAGGACCTCCATGCACAACTAAAAGTACAGGTTTGTTAATATTATTTCCTCGAATGCAAAGGCTTTGTTTAACACCGCCAATTAGTAGCTTTTCGAGTGTTGAAATGCTTACTTCGCCTTGGGCTGAATTAATCGTTGGAGTATATGAATAGAAAGCTTTACAACCCATAAGGCAAATTAATAAAATAAATAATACAATGTAAATTATTGGTTTCATTCAATGGTGTTTTATTTTGGTTACTTTAAATTATCAATTTTTGGCAGGAACAAATCTCACTACGTTACTTATCAGAGCGACTCCTGCAGCAATAAAATAAGCAATATTAAAAAACTTAGATGCATAAAAAGAATATTTATTAGTGCATTATTTATAATGCAAATTGTTTGCTGACAATGATAATAATTCTAAAAATTTCGAAAACTATTTTGACTAATCCGAAAAACAACCAATAAAAAAAGACAAGTATCGTAGCTTCAATAATTTCAAATAGCTTTTCAACAATAGTAAACAATTTTGTGTTTTGCATAATCATTAGTTTTATAAATACAAAAATAGACTCCACAAATTTTATTGCGAAATCTATTAATTTAAAAGGTCAATATGAAGAATTGAATGACCTGTTTTTAACCTTGAAATTATTTTCGAATTTCAATTACTTCTTCCAACTCACTTCGTGGAGAACAAGGTAATTGTTCTCCATATCCAATACGGAGTAAAAGCACAGGAGTTTCATTTATCACATAGAGTATTTTTTCTATATTCATTTATAGGTCATTCAAACAAATAATCTTACAGCCTTTACTTTCATAATATTGTATCATTTCGGGAATTTTCTTTTTATCCCAACTGGTAATGCAATCTGACAAAACAGTAACTTCATAATTTGCCTTACGTAAATTAAAACAAGTTGATTTAACACAAATAGTAGCATCTCCTCCTGCTATGTAAAACTCACATATTTTATTTTCATTAGTAAAGTTTACAAATTCTTCAGTGGTTAATGCGTTTCCTTTATGTTTAGTAAAAACATTTTTTGATGCTATTTTCAAGTCAGAAGCTAATTCAGACCCTTTAGTATTTGGTTTAAAAGTTCTTGTGCCGTCTGATAAATTTTCATGCCGAATATAAATAACGTGAATATTATTATTGACTGCCCAGTCAATAGCTTTATTGATATTGCCAATAACATCTTTATAATTCTTTGTTATGTCATTTTGAATGTCGATTATTACTAAGGCTTTTTTTTGCATAGTTAGTCTCCTTGTAAATTAAAAGTTGTAATCATTAATACTTATTTTTACCCATGTCTTTTTTATTCTGTTTTTTTTTGGAAAGGTTCTCAATGACACATCTAGCTCGCTATTGATTCAAGTATAAATCAATAAAGCCTTTGCCGCCATTACTTTCATACTTCAGTTTCCAATAGCCTTTTTGTGCCTGAAAAGTTTTATTTAGTTCAATTCCTTCATTTTCTGTCATTTCTTTTTCGAAAACGATTGTACCATCGGGCTGAATAACTTCAATTTCAATACTTCCACAAGAAACTTCAACTTTACCCTTTAGTTTAATCTCTGTGGTATTATCATTTACCTTCATCAGGATATACTCGTTTGAATACGGGTGAATTTCAGAATTGAACCCGTATTTCATATCTTCAAAATCGTAATCCCAATGTTTAGTGCATGAAAAGGTTAAAAATGTACTGACAGCTAATATGAAATAAAAGATTGTTTTCATTGATATAAAATTTAAAGTTAATAATTAATTTATCGGGATACACTTGCCTTTACACTATAAAGCCGGCAAGATAAAATCACGAATGAGGATGTCACATTGCGACTCGTCTTTTTGATCAGCAGTAATTACAACTACTACGTCCTGCTCAGGATCGATAAATATCCTTTGTCCGCGTGCGCCCATCGCAAGAAACCTCTTATTATCTTGAAGGTAGGTAAATAATGGGTTTTCGATATCCAACCACCACAGGTAACCATATTGTATATCTGCGCCAAAAGCAGATCCTTGAACTTGTGTTGTTGTTGACTCATTTACCCAATATTCCGGAACAATTTGTTGTCCCTGGTATTTTCCATCATTTAAATACATTACTCCAAATTTCGTCATTGCGCGTGGTGTCAGAAACAATTCTGAACCCCCGATATAATACCCCTCTCTGTCCTTATCCCATACAATGTTTTCTATTCCAAGTGGTTCGAACAGATATTTTTGGGCAAACTCCAGTGTGCTCATACCCGAGGCTTCGGTTATGATCGCAGATAGTAGGTGAGTCAATCCGGTATTATAATTAAAGGTTGTTCCGGGCTCGTCTTCGAGATCCAGGTCGAGAGTTCTTTTTACAATACGCTTACTGACAAAGAATGTGTACATACTGTTTAAACCGTTTTCTTTCCATTCCAATCCGGAAGTCATGGTGAGTAGATGACGTATGGTAATGTCTGATTTTCCTGTAGTATCTACATTGTAATCAGTTAAGTATGTAAAAATGCTTTCGTCAAGATTATCTATAAATCCTTCTTCTAATGCAATGCCAATTAACGCAGAGATAATTCCCTTGCTCGTGGATTTTAAATTATGCAAACTAATTTTGTTAAATGGGTCGTAGTATTCCTCAAAGGGAATTGTTCCATTTTTGTAAATGATAATACTGTGTATCGCTAAATCGTTTTCTTCAATGTATACGTCCATCTGCTCAAGGCATTCGGGGTCAATGTCCTGACTCTCCGGACTGACATTTTCCCAATCCCATTCGGATTCTACAGTAGGATCCATCTCTACAATCATTTTCTCGCAGCTGGTAAACATGACCGCAAGCATTAATAATGAAACTATTCCTGAAATTGCAAATCTTTTTGTTTTCATCTTTTTAAATATTAATTGTTATTAATTCATTTTTTTCTATTGATTAATGTTAATTTTTGGTTTGCCTTTTTCTTTTTTTGGAAAAAGTTTTTCAAACTCATTGAGTTCTTCTTCATTGGTTTCAAATGCTTTATCCTCATAGAACTTTCCACTCACAGCTGCCAAATCATTTGGATATAATTCCAAAACCATAAAAGGTTCGAAATTCATTCCATCTTTTGTTGTAATGCCATAATTCTGTGCATTAACAAATCCAAAACGCTGATAATATTCGGGATGTCCAAAAAGTATCATTCCCGAATAGCCTAATTCTTTAGCAATGGCAATTGACTCATTTAAGAGTTTGGTTCCTATACCTCTTTTTTGAAACTCGGGAAGCACCGAAATTGGCC
>JBBQKF010000192.1:0-3611 GCA_038326615.1 Saccharofermentanales bacterium
ATAATGTAAAGCGCAAAAGTTTAAACGGAAAGTCACCGTATGAGATATTCGCCTTTACTTTTGGAGAAAAAACGACCTCTCTTTTTGGAATCAACTACATTCCCGCTGAAAAGGTCGTTCAGTCACCGAAACTAATAACAAGGTAATTATACTCCATTTTTATAATATTTTCAGCAAGAAAATTTCTCAAACTAATTTCTTAATAAGTAGACTTTAATCTGAAAACACTGTTTTTTGGCTTGTTTACTATGCTGCTTTTTGTTGTTCATAATTGACAAAACCTTTATTTACTGCTTTTTAATGATATTTTATCAATTTCTCATAGTAAATTCTCTGTTGTTTTAAGCCGTTTCTCATGCAGACAATACTAACAATCTAAGTGCAATGAACCAATTCAGCAAAAAAACAGGGGTTGTTAACTCAAATAATCCGTCAGGTTTAAATAGTTTCTATCATAATCAGGCACTTTATTTAACAAATAATAGTTCAGCAAAATATACTATTGGTACTGTTCGAGCAATTAACGCTTGTTATAAAGGTGCCATTATTATTTGGTATGATAAATCTGCTTTATCTTCAAACGTTTATCTTTATTATGTTGATAGAGATGGAAATCAATCCAATAAATATTACGTTTTCAAACGTTAATAATTAATCATACTATATGATTAATTATTCATTATCAATAATCTGAAATCCATACTGATTTTGTTAAGGGGTAATAGAGAATTCCCCTGATGGGACATTATTTGCCCATATTGTTATATTGCCAAAAGTTTCTGATGAAACCCCTCCAATTCCTATCATATTGTTAGGAAATATTACTGTTTGATTTATTGATGGGGTATACTCGAGTATAAGAACTTTTTTATCATTTGAACGATATCCATTTGAAGGTATGCCAATATTTTCATTTAAAATAATTTTAGTTATATCAACTGTACTTCCGATGTTGCTGTCAAAAGTTATAGCAACTCTGTTTAACCCACTGACAAATTTAGCACTTATAACATTTATACGTGGCGCAGTCAAATATATTGGAGTACTCAGCTCTTCTTTTCCGATTCGACCAATTATTGAATAAGGTGTAACCCCATATCGGATAAAGCGGTTGCCAAATCTAACAATTAAATCATTCTGTACCAAACTCAAATTATCGGTTAACTCCTTGGTGCTAAATTTACTATAATTATCTTTTATATTGGGAATAAATTTAAGTCCGTCGGAAAGACTATAAGGAAGTAGTTTTTTTGCTTCATTCCATTCCTTAATAGCAAAATAGTCCTTAGTATTGTTGCTTGGAATAACTAATGAATCCATTTCAGCAGATATATACCACCTATATGCATTCATAAGAAAAACCGATTTTGAATCATTAGTGATCGTAACATCATTTGCAAATATATTAAGTGTATTATCTAAAGTATCAATTGATATTGGTTGTGTCGTCAAATTAATTAGATTTTTTCGCACCAATGTAACTGGAGGAGATTGAATTATAGGAACCGCAAGTGAAAGTGTTTTTTGGGGAAGAAATACATTAATTTCCATGCTGCGATTTATCATTTTAATTACATGACCTTTTACTTGTGTATCAAAAACAGTTAAAGTAGTGGAAGTAGTGGCGCCAGTTGGAACTAGTAACTGCTTTGATTGTATCTCCAGCTCCATCAACTTTTGAGTATCAAATGTGTCTTGAATAAAACTTTCGGATTTTACTAAATTAACAAGCCCAAAAGATATCGCAGGTAAAAATGAAACCGCTATTAAACTTAGAAGTGCAACAGCAATTATTATTTCAAGAAGAGTTAATCCGCGTTTTCTCATAATGTTCTCCTATCTTTCGTAATCGATATAAATTCAAAAATCAAATTTACATATAATTTAGTTTGGTCCACCAATATGCCATAGTGCATCACTAATGTCTCGTTGGATTGATGATAGTATTTCTTGCAATGCTTCTGAAGACCCAGCTGTATAATACGTGCTATCACCCGAGGTATCTAATGCAATATCTCGCAAGCTAACATAATCATTCGAATTGGCAGAAAATCCTATAACATATACCTTAATTGCTTCAGGTGTCTGTTTCTTATAGTCCATAACCATCTGCCCAATTTTTTCAACATACTTTGTTCCCCAATAATCAAGATCGGAACCATTCCCATAATACCGACCTATTGAGTAATCTGTCGTATCATTACCCTCCCTATTCTCAATATTTCCATCTCCAACAACGAAGTTTGCACCTTTATAGTAATAAGTATACTTGTTACCTTTCTTAATATAATCATAATATACATATATTTTTTCATCTGGTGTATTTTCATTGAGTGTAATTGTATTGTATTTTTCAGTCCTTGTTATCACATCAAAATTATGAATACTCCCGAACGTTGTAACGCCATCTACAAGTATTATCATAAAGTTTTTATTTGTCTTGTTTAAATTTTCGGTCTTCTCGTTAAAGCTCTTAATTTGATAAAACCCTCGTCTTATCCCATCACCTGTATTTGTTCCTCCATTAGCGTAAAGATTATTAACCGCATTTAACAGACCGGTGTTAGTAACATTATTAACCTGTGCATTAACCATTTCACTCGTCATATTTCCACTAGAAGAAAAAGGATTAATACTAACGTATATGCTATTTTGTTTTGATAGCTCTGTGATTAATCTACTAGCTTCAGCTTTCATTTTATATATTCTTGAGAGTGGTGCATTATTAGTAGTATACCCATTGAGGTCCCATGCCATACTTCCTGATGTATCCATGACAAATGAAACAGCTGCCTGAGACGTTGAAACCTCTTTAAGACGGGATTCTTGTCTGTATGCTAATACATTTGCAACTTTCCCATAGGCTCTGTCTATTACCTGCAGTGAATTTATTGATTCAACTTGTGTGGTAATGCTTCGAGAAACACCATTTTGTTTCATATCCAAAACGAACTCAAGAAGATTATCTGCATTTGCGGGGGTTTTCTTGGCAAATGAAAATTCCATAACCGCACCATCAATAATCGAACTTAAGAATCTTTGCTTATGCGATTTAGTAGCATCATCCCAATAATACTCGACTATCTGCGTTTTTGTATCATTTAGCATAAGATAATTCCAACCTTCAGAAAGATTATTTGAATTATCTCTATTCATAACAAAAACTGCTGATGAATCTCTAATAGTATTATTAACTTTTTCTGACATAACTCTTAAATTAGATTGCAAATCAAATTCATTTATCGTATAAGTATTAACCTTCATCCCAAAGACAAGCATGCTTGTTGCAGCAATGATGATTATAGAGAATAAGCTAATTGCAATAAGCAATTCTATAAGTGTAACACCATTTTTTGTCTTCATCCAAACCACACTCCTATTCTGTTTTCCATTTCATATCAATGGGATTTACTGGGTCAAAATATACAACACGTGTATATTTAATATTACTCGTATTAAGAGTTGAAGTTGCAGATATTTTTATCCATCCTACAAATCCAGTGTCGGATGTAATTTTTGCTATTACTGAAATCTTGCCATTTGCAAATGCAATGTTATTAGTTCGCTGTTCTAACTCTGGGCTAACAGATCTTGTTAACTCTTTTAATTTA
>JBBQKF010000193.1:0-3547 GCA_038326615.1 Saccharofermentanales bacterium
TGACAATTCCGAAGTGTATCATATTGGTGCAAGCCTAAAAGATTTAGGAAAAAAATGGTTTGCTTTTACCAAAATAGAGGGTTTTACCAATGAAATTATCAGTAAGCTGAAAGGAGTTGGGGTATGAAATCAAATTATAAATGCTTAGGGAATTACATACAAGAATTAAAGAATCGCAATACGGACAAAAAAGCCGAAAAACTTTTAGGGATCAATATTGACAAATATTTTATGCCTTCTGTTGCTAATATAATAGGCACCGACTTGTCAATATATAAACTTGTGCGTAAAAATCAATTTGCATGCAATAGAATGCATGTTGGCAGAGATTATAGACTGCCTGTTTCAATGTCAAAAACAAATGAAGAATTTATAGTATCACCTGCCTATGATGTTTTTGAAATAATTAATACAGATGTTCTAAATCCCGAATACCTGATGATGTGGTTTTCACGTGCAGAGTTTGACCGTAATGCCTGGTTTTACACCGATGCTGATGTAAGGGGTGGATTGCCCTGGAAATCATTTTGCGATATGCAACTCCCTATCCCCAAAATCGAAAAGCAGCGTGAAATAGTAGCTGAATACAACACCATCCAAAACCGCATAAAACTCAACGAGCAACTGATACAAAAACTGGAAGAAACGGCACAGGCGGTTTATAGGGAGTGGTTTGTGGAGTTTGAATTTCCTGATGAGGATGGAAAACCTTATAAAAGCAATGGTGGGGAGATGATTTGGAATGAGGAGTTGGGGAAAGAGGTGCCGAATGGGTGGGGAAAGTGTGTTTTGAATGATATTTCGAAATGTTTGGATTATAAAAGAAGGCCATTATCCGAAGAAGAAAGAAATGAGTTCAAAGGGGAATTTCCTTACTATGGTGCTATGGGTATAGTTGACCATGTAAAGGAATTCATTTTTGATGGAGAGTACCTTTTATTTTCTGAAGATGGAGTTAATGTAATTGATAAAAAAGGTCATCCTTCAGTCTTCTTAATCTGGGGTAAATTTTGGGTAAATAACCATGCACACATTTTAGAAGGTAAAGATGGTTATTCAACACGATTAATCTATCTAATGTTGAAAGAAGTTAATGTGAGTGATTTAGTTACAGGTGCTGCTCAGCCAAAAATCAACCAAGAAAATATGAATGGAATCATCTTAGTAAAGCCTGTAGCTATAATTTCAACTCATTTTGATAGAATAGTAAATCCAATGTTTGAAAAAATTAAAAACAAAAGAAAAGAAAACCAAAAGCTCTTCGAACTGAAAGATTTACTTCTTTCGAAATTAGCGACAGTAGAAAATTAAAAAGGCAACATTATGAGTTTAAATACAAGTTTGAAGGGCCGTTTGAGAAATACCAACCTTCCTCTAACACATGGTTTAGCCCCGCTATTTGAGGCAGTTGTTAATTCCATTCATTCAATCGATGAAAGGAAACGGAAGGTAGATGAGTTTAATGATGGGGAAATAACAATAAAGATCAAAAGAGGGCCTCAATTATCAATTGACGAATATACAAAACCTGATATTATCGGGTTTGAAATTATTGATAATGGAATTGGGTTTGATTCTGAAAACTACAAATCTTTTCAAACGCTTGATTCTGAATATAAAATTGATATTGGGTGTAGAGGAGTTGGCCGGCTATTATGGTTAAAGGCTTTTAATAAAGTCTCTGTAAAAAGCACATTTGAGGAAGGAGAAACAAATTTTATTCGCGAATTTGATTTTAATGCGATAAATGACATACACAATGAGGCAGGTCCAACAACAACAACAATTGAAAAACTTAGTACATCAATAAAACTATCGAATATAAATCAGGATTATCTGAAATATTTGCCGAAAACAGCTCAGATAATTTCACGAGATTTACTGGAACATTGTTTGTGGTATTTCATCAGACAAGGAGGTGCCCCAGAAATCATAGTACAGGATATAGATGGAAAAATTTCCTTGGTGAAAATGTATGATGAGCTAATGATTGATTCTTCTAAAACAGATTCCTTTAAAATAAAATCAGAGTTATTTGAAATTACCCATGTAAAACTCAAATCTTCAGTTCAGAATAAGCATAATTTAATTTTCAGTGCAGCCGACAGGGTTGTAAAAGAGGAATCTTTACAAGGTAAAATCCCTGGTTTATTCGGTGTCCTAAATGATGGGATAAGTGACTTTTCTTACACCTGTTTTTTAACTGCTTCTTTCTTAACCAATAATGTAAATTCTGAGAGAGTTGGATTCAATCTAAGAGAATCAGGAGATGGCCTTTTTGAAGATTTAGAAATCACATTACAGGATATAAGAAAAAAGTCAATCGGTTTAATTAGTAAGTATTTGGATCAATATTTAACTGAAAACAAAGAGGTTGGAATAAAAAGATTGACAAATTTTGTTGACAGTAAAGCGCCACGTTATAAACCGATTTTAAAAAGGCTTTCTGAGGATGAAAAAATTGTTGATCCTGGAATAAGTGATAAAGAGTTGGATATTAAACTTCATAATTATTTAATGGCATTTGAAGCGGAACTTCTTGCAGAAGGGCATGATCTAATGATTCCTGATGGTATTGAAGACAAAGAAGATTATACAAGAAGGATTGAGGAATACCTGAAAAAAGCAGGTGAACTCAAACAGTCTGATTTAGCAAATTATGTTACACATCGTAAAGTAATTTTAGACTTGCTTGGAAAAGCTATACAGATAAGGAAGGATGGCAAATATTCCAAGGAAGAAGTTCTGCATCGTTTAATTATGCCCATGCAAAAAGTTAGTGATGAGATTAGATTTGATGACAGCAATCTTTGGCTTATCGATGAAAGATTAGCTTTCCATAATTTTTTAGCATCAGATAAAACTCTTCTATCAATGCCCGTTACGGACTCGGGATCAAGTAAAGAACCCGACATACTTGGTCTAAACATTTATGACAATCCATTATTGGTTAATGATGGAGAATCTTTGCCTTTAGCATCAATTACGGTAGTCGAAATAAAAAGACCAATGAGAAATGATGCAAAGGCTGGTGAAGATAAAGATCCAATTGAGCAAGCGTTAGGTTATTTAGAAAGAATAAGAAATGGTAAAGTTAAAACTGAAACCGGACGATTGATACCAGATTCCCATAGTGTGCCCGGCTTTTGCTACGTAATCTGTGATATTACAGCCTCGATAAAAGAACGTTGTAAATTATTTAATTTAAGGGTTACATCTGACAAACTTGGTTATTTTGGATACAATGAAAATTACAAAGCATATATAGAAGTAATTTCATTTGATAGGTTACTAAATATGGCGAAAGAGAGAAATAGAGCATTCTTTGACAAACTTGGACTACCGTCAAAATGAAATTCACCAAAGAAAAAATTAAATAATGCCCGAACAACAAAACATAGAATTTAAGCAAAGCTGGCACGATGATTACCTGAAATGGGTATGTGGTTTTGCCAATGCCATCGGGGGAATTATATACATTGGTAAAGATAATGATGGCAAAGTTATACACCTTGCAAATTATGCAAAACTCATGGAGGATATCCCG
>JBBQKF010000194.1:0-3545 GCA_038326615.1 Saccharofermentanales bacterium
AAGTTTGAAAAACTCTGTAGAATCATGCTAAAAATAAGCAATTACAAATCGAACTGTGGAGAAATTAATGTAAGCCACTTTCTTTGATAGTATTTGTAAGAACAATTTAGTCCTACTGAGTAAACGCTATAGTCTTATTTAAATTTTATTCTTATTGATATTTCGACTATCATTCTTATTCCTATTTTGATTCTCATAGTCATCCATCATAAAATATTATTCATTAATTATTCTCATAATCATCCATCATAACATTCTTATTTCTATTTTCACTCTTATTAAATTTTCTTAAAATGCTAATCCAGTTTAATATTTCAAATTTCTTTAACTTTCTCGTAATCTTTCTTTGTGATAAACATTGCGTCCCCGAAACTAAAAAATTTATACTCGTTTTGGATTGCCTGCTCATAGGCATTTCTTATATTTTCTATTCCTGCAAAAGCACTGACCAGCATAATCAAAGTGGATTCTGGTAAGTGAAAATTAGTTATAAGTGCATCCAAAATTCTAAATTTGTATCCAGGATAAATAAATATGTCAGTGTTTCCTGAGCAAGGGTATATCTTGTCATGTTGTTTCATAACAGATTCAAGAACCCGACAGCTAGTTGTTCCGACTGCAATTATTCTACCTTTCATGGCTATAACATCGTTAATTTGGTTGCTCGCTTCATCTGATAATTCAAAATATTCTGAATGCATTATATGCTCAGTAATTTTTTCTGTTTTAACTGGTCGAAATGTGCCAAGTCCAACATGTAATGTAACTTCGGCAATTGTTACTCCCATTGCTTTTATTTCTTCAAGTAAATGGGGTGTAAAGTGCAAACCTGCTGTTGGAGCAGCTGCTGAGCCGTCTTTCTTTGCGTATACAGTCTGGTATCTTGTTTTGTCAGCAAGCATTTCGTGAATATAGTGAGGCAACGGCATTTGCCCTGCCCTATCAAGAAGCTCTTCCCAGATTCCTTCATAAATAAATTTGACAATTCTGTTTCCATCCTCTTTTACATCAAGAACTTTTGCTTCAAGTACTCCTGGGATAAATACAATTTCGTGTCCTGTACGAACTTTTTTACCTGGACGGACAATTACTTCCCATTGATCTTCTTGCATTCTTTTTAGAAGCAAGAACTCAACTGCAGATTTTGTGTCCTTTCTGACACCGAGTAATCTCGCAGGTATAACTTTCGTATTGTTGATAACCAAGCAGTCTCCCTTTCTTAACAAAGCAGTAAGATTCACAAATTGCATGTGCTCTATTTTACCACTGTTTCCATTCAAATAAAGCATGCGAGACATCCCTCTTTCTTCAGGGGGATGCTGCGCAATTAGATTTTCGGGTAATTCATAATAAAAATCATTCTTATTCATAGTTTTTTATTATAAAATAAATTGACTTAGAAGTATATACAATGCTATGATTTATATAAATTTATTTTATTTGTTAAAAAATGAACATTTGTCTTTGTAGGAGGGACTTTTCATGAAAAACCTGATTTTTAGCGGTAGCGCTGTCGCAATTGTAACACCATTTGATGAGAAAGGAATTAATTTTCCTGTACTGAAGCAATTATGCGAATTTCATATCGCAAACAATACTGATGCAATTGTTGTAGCAGGTACAACAGGTGAAGCATCAACTATGCCAGATACTGAACATCTCGCCGCAATTAAGGCAGTTGTTGAATTTGTAAACAAAAGAATTCCAGTTATAGCTGGCACAGGCAGCAACGATACGTCTCACGCTGTTGGTCTTAGTATTAAAGCAATGAATGCAGGTGCTGATGCTTTGCTTTGTGTAACCCCATATTATAACAAGACCTCACAGGCTGGTCTTTATTTACATTTTGAAGCAGTAGCAAAATCTGTTGATATACCAATCATTTTGTATAATGTACCTTCAAGAACATCAGTAAACATTAATCCTGAAACAGCTTTAAAGCTTTCATCAATACCAAACATTGTAGCAATTAAAGAGTGCAATTTAACTCAAGCTCCTGAAGTTGCCCATTTATGTGGAGATAATCTGACAATTTATTCCGGAGAAGATAGTCATGTTCTTCCAATGCTTTCTATAGGTGGAAAAGGCGTTATTTCTGTAATGGCTAATATTGTTCCAGCAAAAGCTCATCAAATGGTTGCGTCATTTCTTTCAGGCGACATTGCTACTGCGATTTCAATTCAATTAGAATATGTACCTTTAATAAAAGCACTTTTTAGTGATATTAACCCTATTCCTGTTAAAGAGGCCATGAATTATCTTGGTTATAACGTAGGAAATTGCAGGATGCCACTTTGTTGTATGTCAGAATCGGTAAAAGATTCTTTAATATCTGTCTTGAATGATTATGACTTACAAAGGGGGGACGAATAAATGAAAATACGTGTTTTGCTAAATGGTTGCAACGGAAAGATGGGGCATGTTATATCTCAAATTCTTGAAAATAGCGAAGAATGTTCTGTTGTAGCTGGAATTGATTTGTCGAACAAGCAGAGTTTTTCATATCCTGTTTTTTTATCTCCCGCACAATGTGATGTTGAATCTGATGTAATTATTGATTTTTCAAATCCTATAGCCCTCCCTGCTATTATTAAATATTCCAGATCAAAGAATGTGCCGATTGTTATTTCAACAACAGGGCTCACAGATGAGATAAAAAAGGAATATCTTGATTTATCAAAGACTGTTCCGGTTTTTGTATCTGCCAATATGTCATTAGGTATTAACATCCTTATAGAACTTGCCAAAAAGGCAACTTCAATTCTATATCCTGAATTCGATATCGAAATTGTTGAAGCCCATCATAACCAAAAGCTAGATGCCCCTTCCGGCACCGCTCTTATGATTGCTGATGCAATTAATGAAACCGCCAATAACAAAATGGAATACGAATACAATCGTTCTGCTAAGCGTTCGAAAAGACAATCAAGAGAACTTGGAATTCATTCAATTCGTGGTGGAACTATTGTTGGTGACCACACGGTTTATTTTGCAGGGCAGCAAGAAGTTATAGAAATCACTCACAGAGCACAATCGCGAGAGGTTTTTGCTAGAGGAGCCATTGCTGCCGCTAAATTTCTTGCCAGTAAAGCCCCTGGCTTGTATTCAATGAAAGAGCTTATTGGCTAAACAAAATAGGATTTTATTTCATTAAATAAAATATCTTCTAAAATTAATATCCTCTAAAATTAATTTCATTAAAATGGCTACTGCACAAAACTTATCGTTTTCAATGAAATAGCCATTTTTTTATTTTTATTAGATTTATTTGTTTTCGATATTTTTTTAGTATTTTTCACCAATTCACTGATTATATTTTATTTTACCTGTAACAATCAAATTAAGTTGTAATGCAATTTAAAAATTGATTATATTAATTTTACTTAATAATAATTACAAAATTAAATGGCTATAGCGTTTGCTCAGTAAAGGTTGAAAAACTCTGTAGAATCATGCTAAAAATAAGCAATTACAAATCGAACTGTGGAAAAATTAATGGAAGCCACTTTCTTTGATAGTATTTGTATAAACAATTTAGCCCTACT
>JBBQKF010000195.1:0-3529 GCA_038326615.1 Saccharofermentanales bacterium
GAAGGATATAATTAAAAACAGCTAAATGCGATTGCCGCAAAGGAAAACATCAAGTTATCTGGAAGGCAGCTCAATTCGCCAAAGCATGGACGGCAAAGCTCGGTGGGTCGGCAATGTGAATGCAATAACGAAAGGCCGCACTAATCATTGGATTACCAGATGCCAGTCACAGTTTTCAAGGGGTTGAAAACGGCATAGGCAAAAAACAGACAAACAACAAGGATAGATCAAAGATTCAAACGAGAATATTAGGCACATTTATATTCTGAAATCTGTGTCTTGACAATGGGGACATAATAACTGTTTTGCAGTGGTCAAAACATTCAGAAAAGGTTAATTTATTCTTCCATACCTACTGAATTTTCAATCTCAAGAGTTTTTTGTTCTTTTTCTTGGTTTATTTATATAAAAACGATAACTAATTAAAAACATAAGAGACAATATTACTATGGCACTTATAATCAGCTGTACCCATATATTATGAAAAAATGATTTATTAATTTTTGAAGAATCATTATAATTATTAACACCTCCGCCCATACCTTCGAGCTAGGATATGAATATTTGGAATATAAAATTCTTTTTCATTAACTATTACATCTTCCTTTTCAGCGAAGTCGTTTACATCCTCAATAATTCTTTGAGCTTGTTCTGACAATGATATAGTAGTATCTTTACTGTATACAGAACCAGTAGAATTACTTGAATTATTAGAATTGCCTGAATTATTAGCATTGCTTGAATTATTAGCATTGCTTGAATTATTAGTATTGCCTGCATTACAGGAACTCAACACACTTCCATTTGGTTTTTTCGGCGTTTATTCTTTTCAGGCGGTAACTGTTAGCACAAGAAGTTAAATCAATGCTATCATTACCGCCTTTGTCATCTTCAAACCCAATTTCTCTTTCATTTATGTCTACTATTTTTCTGATATCTACCTCTTCCATATTAAATCCCCTCTGTTTTAGATCCATAATAAACATTCAAACCACCAAATGCCCAATCTTTTCAGCAACTGTTATTGTGACTTCGACACCAGAGTTAAATTGAAGATAATCACTTTCGATGCCGTCACTAAAGATTACGCCATTTTCCGGCATCTGAGATAAAATCTTAAGAGGGAATTCATTTGTGATCTTTCCAAAAACGATGTCTGTTTTTGTAACTCTACTAGGAAAAGGCTCTCTTACTGAGAAATACAGATAATCCACATCCCAAGATAGTTTCGTATCTTGTCGTGCCTGGACCTTCTGTTCTGAAATCGAATTCACTATATTAGTAGCACCTGCTATAACACTTTTCAGCCAGCCTGTTGAACCTAATCCAGTTGAAACAATCACTCCGCTGGAAGATTGATATTCCTGACGATCGCCAATTTGAATATGGTATCTTGAAGAAACGTGTGTCTTTTGACCTATAAATAAATCGTTAACGGCATAAATACTTTGACCGTCATTTAAAACAGCTTTCGCTAATGTAACTTCTTTCACTTGCCGCTTCATTTTAAACACATCCTGAATAATAAGCTTCAGGTCGGAAACTTGGAATGGTAGTAACACACCGTCCCATCGGGTTGGATCTGGATTAATCCCAATTAAAAGTTGATTTGAAAGATACTTCAAAGTATTTGCAACTAACCCATCTTGCCCAACTACTACAACTACATCCTGAGCACCAAAAACAAAATTCGAGACATACTCTCTATCTAATAGCTGTACTCTTCCATTGGCTCCCAAATCATTACACGCTTGTGAAATTGCTTTTTTATACTGTTCATCCTCTAATACATAATCAGAAAAATCGCTACCCAAATGTTCAATATAAAACTTAGCCTGATCAAAAGTATTATACCTTACAAGCAAATCCTCGAGTCTTGTTTTTCTCTTTATAATTATAATCTTATTTTCAGTAATTCTGTCCATAATTATTCGGTTCTTTTTACTAATTCTTGAAGAAGGTCAGGAGAAATATTCAGCTGACCAATCTTATTCGCATTTTCAGCCAATTCTTGGAAAGCCATAGCAATCAATTTATCCGGCTTCATTCCCATTGTGGCCAGAGATTGAATAACGCTTGCATCAATCCCTGAAAGTGCTTTCATTACTGCGGCTAATTCATATGCTTTTGCATCTGCTTGCGCATTAGAATTTTGAACAGTAATCTCAACGAGACTTTTTTTCTTTTCTTCGAGAGAAGTATCAAAATTCATTTGCTCTTCTTTTAATTCATTTTCTTTTTGTTGAACAACTCTCTCAGCTTCTAATTGAGTTTCCCGAACTTGCTTTTTCTTATTTTCAATTGCTATTTCAGTGTTAAATTCATTTTCTTTCACACGCCGCTCTTGTTCAATAGAGGCGTTTCTTCTTTCATATAGGGCATCATCGGCTTTCTTTAAAATCTCTTCCCTTGCCTGAGCTTCCAAAGCTCTCGCAGTTTCCTTATTTGGAAGTATTGCAAGAATAGAAAGTCCCAAAATCTCAATTCCCAATAGTTTCACTTCTTCATTCACTTTAATTTCTCTAATAATTCCCTGTGCCAACTTTTCACTCGATTTAACGGCTTCACCAAGCTGCATGCTTTCCAGATATTTCTTGGTTAGGACTTTGACAATATTTGTGACCCTTTGAGACAGTTTTTGCGGATCATCTGACACATACCCCCTTCGTCTCATGTCATATGTGTAATTGAGAAGTTGTGCGATATTTTTCTGATCCACTATTCTAAATGTAACCTGCCCCTGAACCGAAACTGTCTGAAAATCAGAAGTTACTTCTTCAAAAATAAATGGTGCATCGACACTCGCCAAAGGGACAACAGCAATTGATGTTGTTGGAGCATAGTAATAAAACGAAATACCTGAGCCTTCTTTTATGATTTTGCCATTTTTGTACCTCAAAACATACTCAGATGGCTGAAACTTGATGAACCGAAAACCAAACATAATATTACCCCACATCTATATCTTATCTAACACCACTAACTAAATTAGCAATTTAGATTTGCTCATAATTTTAACATTTATACTTATTTATAACAATATTTATTTACCACTATCTCACGCAAAAACTACTTTTCATCTCCAATAGCTACTTTTTTCATATTTTTCTATTGGGACATTATAATTAAGGTAATCTGACTAAAGGAATTATTCCCTAATAGATCAGCACTTTAGCTTCTGGTTCTTATTTTACTGTTTTTATCCTTAGATTACAATGGTTATTCAGTTTTTGCTTCAAATATTTTCTTGTTTTTCTGGAAATTGATACACCTTTCCCCTCCCATTAATTCAACTTCCCTATTCACTTGTAATTTTACCTATGAACTGCTAAAAATCAGTTTACTGTCATATTTCAATAAATATAGTCCCTTCAGTAAAAGTCTGACAATTTCTTTCTGTGTTTCAAAATGTTTTTTAAGGCGCCGGAACAAAAACAATTGCATAATATTCGCTGCGATAAATAGGGCTTGTTTGCGCAACTTGCAATTCTTTTATCATAGCAAAATTTCAAGTTGCTTTAATGGGCAT
>JBBQKF010000196.1:0-3492 GCA_038326615.1 Saccharofermentanales bacterium
AGTACAACACTTGCCAGCATGGCTGTATCTATTGCTATGCAAATTTCAGCGACAAAGCTGTTAAAACAAACTGCACGAAACACGATCCTAATTCTCCACTGCTAATTGGGAATCTCGAACCCGAAGACAAAGTGACTTTGCGCAAGATGGAGTCGTATTCCAATAAACAGCTTGAATTGTTTTAGAGAGATTGCCATAAATTCGAAAGATAGTTTATGCAAATAATAGAAATCATGTAACTGTTTCAATATAAATGGTCAGAGCTTCTTTTTAGTTATATAAAAGATGTTGTCGATGCGTTACATAATGCAGGTCTAATAAACGTTGAGTATTTTCAAAAAAGAATTACATTCTGCGAAGAAATACTTAAGTTGCGTTGGGAAGATAACCATTTGTTTATTGAAAATGTTCATAAGTCAAGTGCAAATTCATATTTCGGCCTTGGTAACAAAGAAAAAGGCGATCATTTATGCAAACAATGGCTTGAAGAAAGTCCTGATTGGGGCTGGGGATATATCGGCTGGGCTGACCAATATCGTAATTTTGCTGAAAACGGTAATCTAAATTTAGAAATGGCAAAGGATATTTTAGAAAAAGCATTATCTATGAAAAGTTTAAACAATCGTGTGGATGTTCTTGAAAGAGCGATAAGTTTGTATAACGATATGAGACTTATTATTGAAATAGATATATTAAAGAACACTTTGCTGTTATAGTGGAAAGGCTCTTGAGCAATTTACCCATGCTGAAGCGCCTTGGATAAAAACTAGAGGAGATTTATCCAAAGATGTTGCTTCAAGTCGAGTTATTTGCAACCAACTCATTGGCAAGTATTTTGCTGCGGTCAAAACTAAGTACAATATGCTTAATCCTTCCGATATTAAGGTGTATGCACAAACAATGTTTAGTCAGATTTAGTGTGGGTGATTTTTACTTACAAAAAATAACTGGATACAAATTGTAGCCAGTTAAAAATGAAACTGAAGATGGGAAATCGCGTTTTGCCGATGTTGCAGATACCGAAGAAATTTTACTGTTCATATTCTGATTGAAAGGTGGTCCACTAGACTTTACAAGTACAGTCCACTAGACTTGACAAGTGCAGATATTATAATTTCTGTTATAGCTGTTATCATACATAAAGGAAAAACAGATTTAGAAAACTTTATTTCTCCATTTATTATTTATATATTTATTTATTAAAAGTATTACTTGTTGAACATATAGTATTGACATAAGAAAAAATAAATGTTAAAAATAGGTACTAAATGAAATGATTTGATTTTATATTGGGAGGAAAATAATGGCCGTCAGTTACAATAAATTATGGAAAATACTTATAGATAAGAATATGACTAAGGTTGCTTTGAGGGATAATATAGGGATGGGGCCTGGAACACTTGCAAAACTTAGTAAAAACAAGTACGTCAGCATGGAAATTCTCGAAAAAATATGTAAAAACCTTGATTGTAATTTTGGAGATATCATGGATTATATTAAAGATTAGTGACGAAAATTTGTAGGAGGATATATGTAATGCCAGCACATAGGGAAGGCCAACTAACTAAAATTAGATTGCAGGGATTTAAATCTATTAAATTCTGTGATTTGAGGTTGAATAAAATAAATGTATTGATCGGGAGTAATGGCGCAGGTAAATCCAATTTTATTTCAGCTTTTTCACTACTGCAAAACATTTTAGCTAAAAATCTTCAGGTGACTGCTTCTCAGAGAGGCATAAATTCTCTGTTTTTTAACGGTAAGAAAGTTACCGATAAAATTCAATTCGAAGTTTATTTTGGTAATAATTCTTACGGTTTCAATTTAATACCGACTGATGATAATAGGATTGCTTTTGAAACAGAATTTTTCGGATATCATGGTGGATTTGAAAATACAACTAGTTTGGGAAGTGGTCATTACGAGTCAATGTGGCAAAAAGGAACAAATAGTACGATTAATAAATATGTTCAACCTATTTTGGAGAAGCAAAACTGGAGAGTATATCACTTCCATGATACTAGCAGAAATGCCCGAGTAAAAACAGAACACAATGTTTCCAATAATCAGGTTTTGCAATTTGACGCTTCTAATTTAGCTGCATTTCTTTATAGATTAAAGACAAGCTATCGTGAGAGTTATGACGAAATTATAAGGACAATTTGCCTCATAGCACCTTATTTTGAGGATTTTAATTTGGCGCCGTTGGAAAACAATCCGGAGCAAATCATTTTGCAATGGAAACAAATTGGTTGCGATGATGTATTCAATGCATCACAATTATCCGATGGAACGTTAAGATTTATTTGTCTGACAACACTTCTCTTGCAACCAAGCGTACTTCAGCCTGAAACCATTATAGTTGATGAACCGGAGTTAGGATTACATCCATATGCAATAACAATTTTTGCTGAAATGGTTAAGCAAATTTCAAACGAAAAACAACTGATTATTTCTACACAATCCGTTGACCTTCTAAATGAATTTAACGTTGAAGATGTTGTTGTAGTTGATAGAGATGCGCAAGGATCTGTTTTTAAAAGATTAGATGCGGAAAACTTAAAGGATTGGATAGAAAATGATTACACGCTGGGGGATTTGTGGATGAAAAATATTTTGGGAGGTAGACTCTCAAAATGAAAAATGTATATATTTACTGTGAGGGACAAACGGAAGAATCATTTGTCAATGAAGTTCTATACCCATATTTTTTAAACACCGAGATTTATGTTACTCCTATTATTTGCACTACAAAGCGAACTGTTAAGCAGAAGCACAAGGGTGGTGTCAGCGATTATAATAAAATTAGAAATGAATTGACTATTCTTTGTAAGCAACACAAACATGAATTTGTGACAACGATGTTTGATTACTATGCAATGCCAAACAATACACCAGGAATTGGTCATGTTGAGTCAGATATTTATAAAAGAATTGAACAAATTGAACAGACTATTAACATTGATATTGGAGCACCAAATTTGTTTTTTAGCTTTTCTCTTCATGAATTTGAAGGGCTTCTATTTTCTAATCCAAAATCATTTAAATTAATTACTGGTGAGGATATTACAGCAAAAATCCAAAGAATACGAAATGAATTTCCTACGCCTGAACATATTAATAACTCACCCGAAACAGCACCGTCAAAACGGCTGTATGTCAGGGGGACGGGGTTGTTGACACCCTTGACATTGACACATTAATTTAGTTAAATTCTCGGTAGATATTGAAAATATCATATGTTGCGGTATATAATTGGTTAGGGAAAAAATATTTTGAAGGATGGTGAGGTTTAATACGGAGTTTGAGAGAGTCTGTTATAATTGTAATTATTTTATGCCGGACAAAAGTGATTTTGAAACGGGTTATGGAGCTTGCATATTTGATATAGATAAGTTCGAGCCTTTTGTTGATGAGATTTTCGAAGATAATGACTTTTCACCTTGTATTGAAGTATATAATGAGAAAAGGATTGATGGAGGCAGTGATGCC
>JBBQKF010000197.1:0-3492 GCA_038326615.1 Saccharofermentanales bacterium
ATATAATAATGTGACGGCAGGACGATTCTTGCATTCAAAGTTAATTGGGACAAAATACGTTTCAGATTCAGGAGTTTTTCGTAATCTAAGTGTGTTTTATAAGGATTATTTGAATTTTTATAATTGCATTAAGGGAAAGACAAGAATGGAAATATTTCAGGTACAAAAGAT
Source organism: Saccharofermentanales bacterium (assembly GCA_038326615.1). GTDB lineage: Bacteria > Bacillota > Clostridia > Saccharofermentanales > UBA5734 > JBBQKF01. The sequence continues at coordinate 172 of JBBQKF010000197.1, forward strand.
TTTTAATGATTATCGATTTAATACTCATGAAATATGTGAGTTGGCATTCTTTTTAAACATCCCTTCACAAGAACTAATTGAGATGGTGTTACCAACGGAAATACACCCAATGGATAAACTCTACGAACGTTTGAAGGATGAACTTGATTTAGATTATGATACTGTAAAAATTATAGGAGATGAAGTATTAAGAGCATATCATTCGAGCTTAAGGGTCCAGCTGAAATGTGGGCCAAAAGTGCATCGATGGGACATGTTAGATGCAGAGTTGTTACCAAAAGTAAAAGCCACTATCGCAGAATTATACAGTAATGGAAAAGAACGCCCGAATAAAATCACTCCATATGTGATTACAAGGATGCTGGGCTTACCTGATAAACAGCTCAAAAAATTACCTTTGTGCATAGCTGAAATATTAAAATATCAAGAAACTCAGCAACAATACTGGGCAAGAGAAGTTTTGTGGGCGTATAAGAAAATAATCGAAGAAGAACTGCCTTACAACTGGAAACACGTTCGTAATCTAACAAACTTGCGACGAATTAATTTTGAAGTTTGTCTTCCTTATTTGGCTAAAATTGCAGATGAAGAAATTGTAGAGAGAATTAGGTTGCTATAAGCGACGAAATGTTTAACAAATAACAATATTTGTATATATTAAAAACATTCTAGTCCCCATTCTGAACATCGCATTTCATCAATTGAATAGTTTAATAGCGAATATTCAATAGAGGTCTGATGGAACCATTTATCTAAATATACGATAATTATATCTATCTGTATCCCAAATTTGCTCTTAATTACTAAACGAACCAGTTGTTTTTCTAACAACAAGGATTGCCAATTCATTAACGGATTTGAGTTTATAGATTTTCAATGGCTCTTTATCATATAGCAATTTAACAATAGAGTAGGATTTATAACAGAAGTATTACAACTGCAAAATCATTGATTCCTATAACCCTGCTAAATCTTTGTATAATTAGATTGTCAGGGTTTCTTTATAACCAATTCGCATGTCAGCAGGACATTGATTGTAGCGATTGTATAAAATTTTTCTAAATAATACGGTAATTATACCTATCCGTATCCCAAATTTGCTCATTATTGCTAAACGAACCAGTTGTTTTTCTAACAACAAGGATTGCCAATTCATTATCGGATTTAAGTTGATAGATTTTTAATGGCTCTTTTTCATATAGCAATTCAACAATATCGTACTTTCTGAGAAAGCTTAGTTTATTTGCGTTGATATGTATATCGTATTCTACGCTATCTTTAAAATCATTAATTCTGAGTTTCATAAACACCTCCTAAAAGCATTATATGTTATTCCACAGAATTAAATACACTGCAAAATGAACAATAATTGATACTGATTAATCGGATGAATTGAAACTAAAAACAAAAAAACCAGATAGTAACGGAAGTCATTTTCTGCGTTATGATATTTTAAATTGATAAGAGGGCAGCTAAAACATCATATGACATTTAAAAAAAAGCCTAGCTCAGACATTACTTTGAATGTTTTAGATAGGCTTTATCGCTTCTAATAACTGCTAATCATTTTGCCAGCTGAATTATATAATTCTGCTGGGTCTCCATCATTATTCCACATATTGCTATTTGTCCATTTTAAATCACCACTACCTGAACCAGAATACACTGTTACAATTTCACCAGATTTCAGGATGTAATCTGGGAATGTATAAATTTGATTTCCTTTGACACTAACTAACTTATACCCTTTCATTTGTACCGATTCTATAGATGCATTTTTTATTATTACTTGTTCAGCGCGAAGGTCAACACTAATTATTGCTATTGAGCTTGAATTGATATGTAAGCTACCTTCTGTATTCTCATCTAGTTTTGCGTTTGATTCATCGGGATTCACATTATCGAATTCGTCTACTATAACGTTGCCATCAATAGTGTACGTAAAACTGTAATGACTAGGTATTTGTGTTGTCGTATTAGAGTAAGTAATAACAGCTAAAAAATTGGTACAACCACCAGCATCACGAATAACTTTTTCCATGTAAGCTTGGTCGCCATGTCCATTAAGTATGCTATCTTGAGGCGTGATATTGTATGCATTTGCCACGCCACCAAGACTGTCAGCAATAACATGTCCCTTATCAAATGTTGCTCTTTCCGTGCCGGAAACATTGGCTGCGTCTAAGTAATATCTACCAGAATCAAGAACTGGTTCTAAAAAATCATCTTGAAGAATTATTTTGTCAGCCGTAACTCTAAATAACTGTCCATATTCATTGGTGAAGCCATAATATTTTCTGTCACCAAATCCAATATTCACAACTACATTGGCTTCTCGATGCCCCGATAAGTCACCGCCTTCAACTACTATTGACCTGAATGTTGTAACATCCACAGCATTATTACCTGTGACTGCTTTATAAATGGATACGGTTCTATTTACTTTATCCCATTCAACTTTTGCACCGGTAGCTTCAGAAACAAATTTTGCAGGTACCAGCGTTCTGCCATTTATTATAGTAGATGGAACATCTAAAATTATTTCTTTCCCATTTACAGTAGCTTTGACTTGGTCAATTTGCAATTTAATCACGATTCCATTAGCGGTACCCGTAACCGTTTTAGTATTAGCATCCCATCCAATTTTAAGTCCTAATGATTCAAAGATTGCACCAACTGGCAAAACAGTACGTCCTTCAATAATTGCAGGATTAACATCTAAAATAAGACGATTATTGTTTACGAATACAATGATATCATCTGATGTTGCCGCAAAGGTCAGGCTACTAAACAGAACCATTAATGCTGCTAAAATAGCTGTCAATTTTTTCATAGGTTCTCCATAATTGATTTTATTATTTTTTAGTCAAATTTATCCAGTTCAACTAATAGCCATCACAATATCTGAAATTGAAAGACAGAGTAGGGATGTACTATCATCTTAAGTATACGCTAGTTAGTGAGTTCAAATCTATTTTTTATTTCAAATCACCATCATCCTCTTTTATAACTGCATATCCTTTATTATTTTGAAGGATAACCCAACCGTCTTTCAATAAGTCGTTCTTATATCGTTCGTAATCAAAATATTTTAACATTATTTCATTGTGCCAAACTTCATCTCGTGTTGACTCGTTTGTCGGAGTGTCTTCCTGATATGCTTCGCTAACCATGTTGTAGAATAGTGCTTGCCGTTCATCATCCGCTTCAGACCAGATTAAATTCATTTTTTACCTCCAAAATAGTTTGTGTTAGTTACCCCCATTTTAATCAAAGAAAAAGATAACTGCAAGCGCAATCCCCTTACTTATTCTTATGTTT
>JBBQKF010000198.1:0-3454 GCA_038326615.1 Saccharofermentanales bacterium
TCAAATACTTCAAAGAACAACCCTCCATTTTCTTTTATCAAACACTAAAACGTTCGCTAAGTGCATAGCCGTTCCAGGGATGTAGTTCAACACGTAATAATCGCTGGGTCTTGCAGACCGCTCATATTCCTATTTATTAGCTGTTGACTTTATTTTTTTGTTGATTTGATGAATTCTCCAGCAGTCATGACAGGGATTTTGCTTTCTTTAAAATCAGGTTGATTTCTAGTTATTATTATGTCCTGGTCATTCTCAATCGCAGTAAAATACTGGATAGCGTCTTCAAAATCTTTAAAATCTGAATTAAGAGCTAAATCAATTATTTTGTCATCGAGAGGTAGAACATTTACTAATACTTTAAATTTTCGTAAGATTTTTCTTACCTCCATCTCGGGATTTTGTCTGGATAGAATATAATTGGCATCAGCCAAACAAAGTGAAGATACTGATAGTTTGATTTTTTTCTTGTCAGCAAGGGAGAATAATTTAGCAGCTTCTGTATAAAAAGGCATTCTATCTGCCAGAAGATCCAGAAAGATGTTTGTGTCAAGGAATAATTCTTTCATGAGTGTTTTCTTATCAGATAATCTGTCCGATCCTTTTTATAATCATAATTTTCAGGTAATGAGATCACGCCACTAAGGCTTTTAACCAACGGAGTAATCTCAATATCATCTGAATCTGGTTTCGTAACAGAATCCAGATAAGATTCAATCATTTTCGATAGACTGGTCTTGCGATGCTGAGCATATCTCTTTGCTCGAGATATCACGTCATTGTCTAGTTTTATAGTAAGTTTTGTATCCATGATCGATTTATATGTCCGTACAAATATAATATAAATGTACGTACAATCCAAGTCCGGGAGTCCGAAAGTTTACTGCTAACGGGAGTCTGTCTAAAAACCTTTCTTAATTTGCCGGTACTAACCTTTTCTAAGCTCTTTTAAGCCAGAGCCGGTTTCTCAATGTAAGAATGACGCTTGTAAAAATAAACTCTTCAGAAATAAGTAATTTGCCTCTTAGCAGGCCAAAAACAGTCAAAAACATTGAAACAAGTATCCTCAGATACTCCTTCAGCAAATTCATTGTTAAAATATTACCAATTCTTCTGAGATTGTATGCAATCAGCATAAATCCGACATCGGAACCGGCCCTGCCGATTCCCTTTTTTGTAAGGATATAACTGAATCCCCATTGCCGTTTTATTGTGCCATAAGGATGTTCTACAATTGCCTGTCGACGTTTATAAAGATGCTCCTTTTCAAGAGTATTGATCCGGTTTCTTTCATAATATTCTGCGTATTCGCTTGGCTGAATGAGTCTTTCCTTTTCTGATCTTGTACACTGTCTTTGTTTTATACTGCTTAAACAAGCTGATGTTGCCAGCTCTTGTACGCTGCTTGTACCATGATCCGTTGGTTCGGAGAACCTGACCTTGCGGACAATTATATGTGTCTGCTTCTTTGTTGTAGATGAAATATTCATGTCACAATTATGGCATAATATTAAAATTCTCGTAATGCACAATCCAATTGCCATCTTTAGGAAATCCGGGAACATTCGTTTCACATCCATCCCAACCGGCAGTCATCATGGCAACAGCTGTTAGTAATGCCCCATTTGATGGAAAATAGGGAAAAGGTCCACCATTGGCCAAACCATGTTCATCAAACTTAAAATTATTATGCAAAAGCATATCAATTGCTAAACCGGGATTACCTGTGCGGGCGGCAGCCATTGATATCATCGGAAAGTCCCAACCCCATGTTCGATTGAAATTCCATACAGATACTACCTTCTCTAATGTTTTTTTGAAACAAGCTGTATCTACTCCGTCGCCTGGCAACATTCCGTATGTTCCTATCAGGGCAGGATGTTCGAAGTTATATTTTGTCCACATGCTATCAATTTTTTCATGGGTAACATATAACCCTTCCTCCTGTGGTAAAGGTGATAGTTTTTTGAGTACGTCATCCCACTTAAGATCTCGGCTCAATCCCAAACGCTCTCTCCAGCGATCGCGGTACAAGGTTTATAAGTGGTTGGTAATTTATCCAGGTACAGAATGTTGTAAAACGGGAGAGGCGCGTATCCGGGTGCAGGATTGAAACTACTCCTGGTAAGTGGCTCAGAGTCATGCAAAAAGCCCATGACGAAGCTGCGCTTGTCAGGGCGAGGCATGACAAACAACTTACCTTCAGCATTGTCCGTGTTAGCTTGTGTACTCTTTTCCATTCAAGTTTCAATCCAAATCCAGAATTATCTTTATGTTGTCTTTGACTTTTGTTTGAAGATCTTTCGGAAGTTCTCCAAGCTTGGTCGTCAGTCGTCTATTGTCAATCGCACGGATTTGATCGATCATTATATCAGAATCTTGCTTAAGAGTTGCAGTCCCTTTTTTAAGATGTACTCTTAGGATATCACTCTCTGGAGATACTTTCGTAGTAATCGGACAAATCACGCTTGAAGGATGGTCCTTGAGTAGATTTGTCTGTACGATTAAAACAGGTCTTACTTTGCCGGTCTCGGTTCCTCTTTGTGGTTCAAGGTCATCGATCCAGATGTCAAATTGCTTAAATTTCATCGTCAAGACTTTCAAATTCAGCAAGTACAGATAGTGATTCCTTTTTAACCAATCTTGATTCCTTGGCTAATTTGCGGGCAATGATGTTTCTTCTATTGATTCGATTGTAATAATCTACTGCCTCATTAATATATCTGTTCCTTGATTTTTTAACATTTACCAGGACATCTTCAGTCTCGTTGAAAATATTGTCGTCTAGTTTTAATGATAGTGTTTTCATATTATATATTGAAAGAATATCACAAAGATATATACTATTCCGGAATTTTTCAATTGCGAGGTATACCAGCTAACGGGAGTATGTCTAATAACTAATTCAATTTGCAAGGAACTGACCTTTTCTGAGCTTCTCTAAGCCAATGTTGTTTTTCCAAAGGCTAAGTTTGTTTCTGCTAAATAAGGTGCCACACAAGAACATGCTGTTATGCGCTGGTTTATTCTTTCAATGCTTTTTCTATTCTTTCATCAGGAATTAACCACATAATGGCAACAAAACCAAAAATACCACAAGAAATTAAAGGGTTTACATAAGCCAAAGGAATGGCAATAACATAAGCCAAAGTAGATATTTTACCTTTTTTATCCTTGTTGCTTTCAATCGCTTTTCCTAAAACAGAATCGTTTCCATGTAATTTTATTAAGGTGAAAGTCAAAATGGTATAAGTAATTGCTGAAAGTAACAATACAACCGTCATTAAAATTACTGGATTTCTGGCAAAATGATTTTCACCCATCCAAGCGGTAACAAAGGGTAGCAACGACAAACAAAATAATAGAAACCCATTGGCTAATAACACTTTCCCATTCACTTTTTGCACCGTTTGAAATAAATGATGATGATTGTTCCAATAAATCCAAACCATAATAA
>JBBQKF010000199.1:0-3354 GCA_038326615.1 Saccharofermentanales bacterium
CGGCAAATAGCCATTGTTTATCCGCATAATTGGGAAAATTAACAATTACTGAATTTGTATTATGAAAAAATACTTTTCACTCATTATTTCCTGGATAATTTTTTTCACTCTTGCCTTTTTTATGTTCTGGAGTGTTTATCGAATCAGCCGCGATCCTTATGCTCCTATAAAGGATGCTGAAATTCCCCAGGAAACCAAGGACTTTTTGGCAGATATTTACGGGAAATTTGGGTTCAACATAAAATTCGTTGATCTTTTAGATGACAAAAGCTGGTCGAACGATAATGATTATGGGGTTGATTCATTATCCGGGCTAATCAAAACTGAGGATGAAAATTTTGTTGTTTATTTTGATACTACACTGATATCGGAGCATGAAAAAGCCGGATATGCCTTGAAGTCTGCAAATGAAAATATTAAACCACTTACAAATTTATTTGGTAAATATTATTACGCTAAAGATGTCAGAGGAAGAAAACTTCCGATATATATTACTAATACAGAAGATAAATTTAACGCGATCTATAGTGAACTTTCGGGTGTAAACACCGATACCAAATGGATGGCAGGAGTTTGTATAAACACTGTTTCCGGAACGGGTGAAATACTTACAAATGGGATTATTTTAAAGGACTACGGACCAAGCAGCGAAAAGGAACGCTTAATGCTGAATTTAAAGCATGAGATGGCTCATTATGTCCATCTGAATAGCGTAAATTGGTTGAGCACTCACCCTTTTGTATGGGAAACGGAAGGTTTTGCCATGTATTTCGAGAACGATAAAGCGTATCTTCATGCTTTGGGGACAAATATTTCCAGTTCAGTTGGCCATATCAATTTATCTCAAGATGTGGAGAACTATCTGGATTCTTATTGGGTGGGTTATACTGTAATGCTTTACCTATCTGAAAATTATAGCCCTGATAAAGCTAAAGAATATATACAAACCAGCTATACACTGCCAACTAATAAAAACCTGGAAAAAAACACGGGGATGAGTATCGCAGCATTTGAACCGAAATGGAAAAATTATGTGCGGGGTAGATTTTGATAAATAATTTTTCGAAGTGAGTTTGCTTTTAGTTAACATTTTATACTAATATTTTACCTAAAGCAAGTAATATGAAAATCAAACTGATTATTATTGTTTTCCTGTTTGCAAGTGCAATTACCGGAGGTGGATATTATTATCATCACAACTATGTGGAGACGCTGATGCTTTCGGAAATTGTTGGGCATACCGATAATGATATTGTTAATATCCTGGTAAACTTAGGGGATTTCGATACCGGGCTAACACGGCACGATATAAGTAACCTGAAATCCAATGGGAATTATTGGATAAACCGAATGAATGAAGTAAATGCCATTGCAGATCCTGCACTTCAGGAGCAGGCTAATATTAAGCTTATGGCTGATATGATGGAAGACCCTACCATGAAGAAGGTTTGTAAGATTATCACCGCCAAAGGATTTGAGTTTGCCCTGAATGTTCTTGAAACCTTAATGTAAATCACTACGAATCATAAAATGGATTTTATTATTATTGCCAAATAAAATTTAGTACCATGAGCATTCAATACGCAAATAAGAAAATTGTTGAAATTCAAAAAGCCATCTGCCTATGGGAGGTGAAGAAGATCCATGCTATCACATCCAATAAAACCAAAAAAATTGAACTTGAGGTAGAATGCAGCGAGAATAATAAAACATTTAAAGACATTAAGGTTAATGGCGAAGAAACCGGTTGCCAAGATTTTTTAAAAGATTTAGAAATACCAAAGACTTGCTCATTTAAAGTAGAGAAGATTACAAGTGAGAAGATTAAATTGTCTTTTGATTTTAGCAATTTTAATGGTTTTGACAAAGTATATCTATGGGAATTATATGCTCATAAAAGAAGGGAAATTATAATAAGATGTTTTCTAACAGTTTTTATAATAACTCTTTTTGCTTCATTAATGAATTCACCTTCTATCCTAAATCATCTTCCAGTAAAAATTGAAGATAAAGTTTGTGACAGCCTACAGAAAAAAATAATCAATGATACTCTCATTATTAGAAATGAATTAATAGTAGGCGTTGTTAAAAAGAAAATTACTATAGAAAACAATAGAAATAATCAAATTATTCTGAGTGATACATCATTGGCAAACAATAATTCTCAGATTAAATTTAGTAATTCAAAAGTCTATATTTGGGACAAAACACTAAAGAGCACTTATAAATCATTGTATACCAGAGAAATCATTGTAATTTTAGATGCTTTGTCATTTTTAATCATTAACACATTATTTTCCTTAATTATGATCCGTATATTGTTAAATACATTAATAAAAAATGTATTCGGGGAATCTTCATCTAAATATTTAGATCCAGATATCGATTTACATTAATTATGATTACAAAGACTCTGTTACAGTTTTATCAGAAATAATTAATTGACCTACTATTGCAAGCAATAAAACAATTAATGTCTGAAAAATTAGCATCAGTGGATAAAGAATGAAAGGCTTGTCAGGAGCAAAAGAGAAGGTTGTTTCATACCGCAGGATATCATCGATATCTTTTTGAAACCTATATTTTGATGGGATTTTTCTTTCTTTTTTTGTAATATTTTCCTGAAAGGTTTTATATTTAATGAGGCTTTCAACATCACCAGCATTAATAAGCAGTTTGCCTATTGATTCTAATATAGTATCGCAAGTAACAATAGCCTTACTTATTTCCAATTCATTGTAACTAAGTGGAGTAGCAAGTGAATGCCAATTTTTTTTGTTAAGATTTTGAACATTTAATTTAATGAAACTAGATTTTTTAACTTTCCGGATTTCAAATTCTCTTAATAATAATGAATCCGTTCTGTTGAGCGAATTCATTTTACTATTATAAGTTTCAATAAATGTTCCTAATATACTCGATCGGTTGTCATTAGCCGTAATTTTACTTTTAGATAGTCCTGCACCATCAATTCGAGACAGAGTTGCTTTTAATTCTTTTGAAGGAATCATTGAAAATGCGACAATATTTGATGATTGTGCCGAAAGAAGCTTATTCCTGTATCCTTCCCATTCACTTTTAACCATCACCAGGCTGTCTTTGTCATTGCTATAAATATAATTCTCAAACACCGCGCTTCGCTTAATATATCCATCAACAACCAAGGGATGTGCAATAAATCCCAGGCTAACAGTAAAATTGAATGAATAGATTATAACCAACAGGGTTTTCCCATAAAGTGTCGAGTTCTTTTTATAGCTATAATAAGGCGAATGCTGTCGTATTTCGGCAAAAACAAAAACAAATAAAAGAATCATTACAAGGGGAATGCCAATTATGATGGTAAGCTTGTCG
>JBBQKF010000200.1:0-3318 GCA_038326615.1 Saccharofermentanales bacterium
CTAAAAAGGTATTTCCAATATTTTTCTCGTGTTCCATGCAACCGTGAAAAGCATGAAACTCCATATTTTCTAAGATTATTTCTGACATCGTATATTATTTTAATTCTTTGTATTACAAGTAGTTATTTCACTCTCAAAATCGCCATCGTGTACATAAGTTCTAATATTCATACCGTTTTTTGCTTCTTGTATTGAACTTATTCTCTTGCCATTGATGGTAGTAATGGTATATCCATGTTTCAATAAAAAAATTGGTGAATGCGTTTCAATGCTTTTTTCGAGCATCAACAATTTATTTTTCTCCGTGTACATGCGAATTTCAACAGTTCTTTTTAATCTATCTTTTAATTTTTCTAATTGGAAACTGTTATTATTGACCTTGTTTTGTATGGTGTGTTTGATTTTCAAATTTATCTGATCCAAATATCGGAACTCCGATTCTAATTTACGATTGATTTCATATTGAATATTTTTAGCAATACTCATCAAATTATCATCTACCGATTGTAGCCTTGATATTAAAAATTCAGCCGCAGCAGTCGGTGTTTTTACTGAAGTATGTGCTATCAAATCGAGTATGGAAACATCTCGTTGATGACCAATCCCCGCAATAATCGGTAATGGAAATTGAGCACAATTGAGTGCCAACTCATAAGAATCGAAGCAAGCCAAATCAGTAGTTGCTCCTCCCCCACGAATAATCACGACGACATCAAACAAATCAATATGATCGTAAATTTTTTCTAAGGCAGCAATAATAGAATTTTGTGCTTGTTCGCCTTGCATGACCGCCTGAAAAAGTTTTTTGTAAAACACAAAACCAGACTTTGTTAGTTTCAGTTGATCACAAAAATCATCGTAACCAGCAGCTGTGGCAGATGAAATAATGGCAATTCGTTGCGGCAATTCTGGCATTGATAGAAGTTTATTCATATCCGAAACACCATCTTCCTCTAATTGCCGAATTATTTTCAATCGCTGAGCAGCCATTTCGCCCAAGGTATAAGTCGGATTTATATCCCTCACATTCAAGCTAAAACCATACACTGCATGATATTCCACCGACACCGCCACTAAAACATTCAGTCCAGCACTAAGTGACTGTCCGGTTGAACTTTCAAAATATGGTTTCAACATCCGATATGTTGACGCCCAAACAGTTGCCTTCGATTTGGCGAGAATTGTTTCAGAATTTTGGTCTTTCTCTATCAACTCCAAATAACAATTCCCATTATAGTTCTCGCGAAGTTCACTGATTTCCGCCCGAATCCACACTGGGGTAGCGAAGTTTAATCTTAATGCTTCTTGAATTTGTAATGATAGTTCTGATAGAGAGATTGAATTCATTGTATTGGGGAGTTTTATTGGAAAGTATGTTTAGTAGTTTTTGTTCTATTCCTTTAATCTTTTTATTTCTATAATTTCACAATCAATACTAGGAGCACAAAACTCATTTACACCCACTTCTTTGTATTTCACGCTTACTCTATCGCCTGATTTGTAAGATATTACATCATTAATCTTAACAATAAGAATAATGCCATCATCAAGTCGAATTTGTTCAGCACAGTGTGCTAAACCGCCACTAAGCCAGATGCTTCCATTTTCTTGTTGAATAGAAAGATCATTATCCTTACTACATGAAAAAGCTAATAGTAGTGATAATCCGAATAATACCGTTTTGAAATTTTTCATAATTATCTTTTTTAGTTGGATTTCATTCAAAGTTATAAAACATTGATTATCAGATAATTACCTCCTTCTTATTTCTGAATAATATATCATATTTATTGGTAAGAAATAGGGCTTTTTAGTGAATTTACCGAGTTTATGTTGGTTATCAGCATCAGAAACATTAAATACAATGTACATTTTAGATGCTATTGGTTTTGTATTTTGTATAGCTGGTATCCAATTTCCATGAATTCGATTTAACAAATCTAATGTCTGTTTTTCAAATTCCTTATTAAAAGAATTTTCAATATTCATGTCAGACATTTTCCCATCTTTATCAATGATAAAAGAGACTAATAGAATTCCAGATCTATTGTTTTCAAATATATCCTTTGTTATACGGGTATTGTGGGTAATTATATCCTCAAATTCGTCCTCGTAACCCAAATATATTGGAGCTCTATCCACTTTGCTAATTACATAAGCACTGTCAATATTCACATAGAATGAATCAATATTAGTGATCGATTTTGATAAAAATTCAATGCTGTGATTATCGTAATTATAGTTTATATAATCGTTATTATTAGCCTTAGACTTGAATTTCCAAAGACCAACTCTTTTATTATTACTATACGACCCAATTATTAATGTGTCTTTAGATGAGACATTTATCTTGAAACATTTTCCATTTTTTTGTTCATCTGATTTGTCAATTGTGAAATAATCAATTGTGTATTTACTCTCTTTCTTAATAATCTTGCTATCATTATTGACTTGTGCAAAGCAAGTAGAAAAATAAATTGATAAAAATGTGATTAGTATAATTCTCATATTTATAGCGTTTTTAAGTGATGATGGTTACTAAATCTATATGAATAAAATGTCAATTAGGAATAAAAAAAATATTATATGTCTACTAAAAACCCTCTTCCACTTTATCGAACAACAAATTTTATCGAAGTATTTATTTTTTTACCCTGGATATTTGCCACATACATTCCGGGCAAAAGGCTATTAACTGCAATATTTGAATCAATATTATAAATTAAATTTTCTGTCAACACATTACCCATTAGATTTACAATTCTGATTCTCATTGTATTATCAAACAAATCATAAGGTATATTCAAGTTAAGTAATTTTGATTCATTATTAAAATACAAATATAAATTGGACGCTGTGTTATTTTTCAAACTATTTGTAAGCAAAATATTGTTCATCGCTACTTGGAAATCAGGGAAACCATATCCTAATTGAGTACTGGGTGTGGCGTACAAACTGGCACTATTGAGAACGGCTTGGCGAATACTTGCTGTCGTGTAATTGATAATATTCGATTTTACAAACTGTAAATAACATGCCAACATACCCGCCATGACAGGCGAAGCATAAGAAGTTCCATTTCCAGTAGAAACATTGCCAGAAGGAGAAACATAAGCAGTAGCAGTCCCCTTGGCAGACAAATCGGGTTTAACTCTCCCATCGAAACTCGGACCAAACGAAGTGAAAACACTTGCTGAACCACTTGAGGTAGCTGCCCCGACTGTAAAAATATCGGCGGCATCGGCAGGAGAACTCAAATACTTCCAAGGTTTATCCCCTTCGTTTCCAGCACTTACTGTTACAATTATCCCTTTGTGT
>JBBQKF010000201.1:0-3273 GCA_038326615.1 Saccharofermentanales bacterium
ATCAAACCCAGCCGTAAACATTCCAGCAAGTAAAAATAGAAAAGTAATAGTGATAGCAGGTTTCAACGAGGGCAATGTAATGTGCATTATCTTTTTGAATCTTGATGCTCCATCTACCGAGGCAGCCTCAAAAAGTTCGGGGTTTATGTTACTAAGCGCTGCAACATATATAATTGCATTCCACCCCACTTCCTTCCATACCCCCGTTATAACCATTAACGGCCAGAAGAACCAATCCTTAGCTAGCCACATAATTGGTTCTTTTGTTACCCCTATTGATTGTATTATTTGATTAACTGTTCCCTCTAAAGAAAAATATCCACTGAACATTCCTGCAACAATTACCCATGAAATAAAATGAGGTAAATACGAAACCGTTTGTGTTAATTTTTTTAGCCAGACAACTCTCATTTCATACAAAAGAATTGTAAATATTATTGGTAAAGGAAACATAAATATTGCTTTCAATATATTTATAGCAAATGTATTTCTAATAATTACAAAAAATTCTGAGTCATTAAAAAATTCTTTAATATTAGTTAGCCCTACCCAACTGCTCCCAAAAATTCCATCTTTAAAATTATAATCTTTAAAGGCAATTATTATCCCAATCATTGGAATGTAACAAAAGATGATAAGCCATATAATTGCCGGCAGGACCATGAATTGCAGTTGTATCTGTCTAAGAAATTTCGTAAAACTATATCTCAGACCACTTTTTTTTGGATAATCATTTGACATTATAAACATGCTCCCTCATAAATTTTTATAATTTAATTATACAATATCCCAATATCAAAACAATATTAAATAATTCATTTTTATGTTGAAATAGTAATAATTTATTAAAATTAAACTGTCTTCATCGGAGAATTGAATTGATCGTTTTGATATTATATTTTTTATAAGATTGCAGGAATTGCAATCGTGACTTTTGTAAACTGTCCTTCGACACTATCTATTGTCAATTTACAATCTTCTAAATAGTAAATTTTTAGTCTTTCGTAAACGTTTTTTATCCCATACCCTTGCTTGTCTTTATTTGTAACATCTATTATTGTTTTTTCGGACATCCCGATTCCATTGTCGCAAATTTCAAATTTTATATATTCGCCATCAAAATATCCATTAATTGTAATCAATCCCTTAACATTTTCTTTACACAAAATACCATGCTCCAAAGCATTTTCAGCAAATGGCTGCAGAATAAATTTAACAGTTTTGTAATTATTGATACCTTCTTCAATATTGTATTCAACATCAAACTTATCACCATGCATATATTGTTGAATTGCAATATACGATTTAAGATTACTTAATTCATCACTGATAAAAATAGTGTTTTTTCCACTACTTAAAACCGTTCTGTAAAACACTGACAAAGTTCTGACAATTTTACTTATTTCCAGAGCGTCTGCATCAATTGCTTTCCAGTGAATCATCGATAACGTATTATATAAAAAATGAGGATGAATTTGAGATTGAAGTGCATTTAACTCTGACTCTTTGGCCCTGATATTACTAATATAATTTTCTTCGATTAGATTGTTTAGTTTGGTTGCCATCTGAGTAAACACGTCGGAAAGTTCGCCGATTTCGTCAGAATAATTATTCTCGATTTTAAAGTCTAATTGCCCGACTGACGCATATCTCATTTTCTCTAAAATATTGTCTATTCTTACTGTTATTTTTTTGGACAAAAAACAACTTAGAATCACAATAAAAATAATACATATAATTATGCTTAAAATTGTAGTTGTAAGAAGCATGTTAGAAGCATTGCTTATTCCAGATGTAGACTGATAAACATTGATGGTCAGATCAGTATTGCCAACTAATTTCGAATCTTTCATGAAGGATTTTGGTTTAATTCCAATTTCAAATGCTTTGTCCTGTTTATTGTAAATTTCTATATACCCACCGTCTTGAGTTGCATAAGGAAAATTAAAATATTCTGATTTCAAAACTTTGGCAAGCAAAATACCTACACTTTTTTGTGTATCGAAATCTATTATTTTCTTTGTTAGATATATGTAATCTTTGTCATAATATGTAAAAATAGAAAAAGCCTCTTGTTTTATCGATTTTTGGTACCAATACTCGCCTTCTACAAGCGATGAATTCATTATGTAAGGATCATATTGTGGAATACTGCTTATAGAATAAATAGCAAAAGATGAAAAATAAGGGTTTGCTTGTGTTATGGCTCTAATGATTGGCATTAAAGTTGTTGAAACGGTTTCATAATATTTAATATAGTCTTTGTTTTCTTCGTATGTTTCCCCTAAAAATTTTTGGGTGGTCTGATTCAAAACAATTAAATCTAATGAATTGCTTATTCTTTCTTGTTTCTCGTATATCGAATTTTCATATCTAAGCAAGAGGTTGTGCATATCCTTGGTTTTTGAAGTTGATAAGTTGTCTTTAATTATGTATATAGAAAATGCGCCTAATATTAACATTGGAATTATAGCAACAATCATGAACGATAATATTAGTTTATTGCGTAGGTGCATGTTTCCAAGTATGCGTTTTATCTTCTCAGACATCATCTACCCCTCGTATTTTCGATGGCGTAATTCCAAAATAATTTTTGAAATTATAACAAAAGTGTGGAAAATTTTCGAAACCAACTCTGTTCATTATTTTTGATATTTTTAAATTAGAGTTGATAAGCAAATCTTTTGCCTTTTCTAAACGATAACAATTTAAATATTTAGCTACGCTCATCCCAGTTTCCTTTTTAAAAATATTACAAAGATATCCTATTGAGATGAATAATTTATTTGTGATCGTCATAAGATTTAATGATGGCAAATGGTAATTGTTTTCGATAATATTAATTGTATCGTGTATAGGTTTTGAGTACCCTTTTTCAGAATTTTTAAGAAGTTTTTTCGTCAAAGAAGTGTACTGACCTATCTCTTCTCCTGCTATCGAAGTGTTTGCTTGAATTTCAATAAATTTAATAAGCCAATCTGTATCAATAGGTTTTAGAAGGTAATTGACTGCGCCAAGCCTGACCGCTTCTCTGGCAAAATCAAATTCGGCAAAAGCACTCATAAGTATTGTTTTTATATTTGGATGGAGTGTTTTGGCTATTTCAAGAAGGTCAAGCCCACTTATAATTGGCATTTTAATATCAGTAATCAAAATATCACACGAATTTTTCTGGAGATAGCTAACTACTGATTTGCCATTCTCAAATGCTAATACTTCGATATTCATGTCAGTATTTTTTAATAACTTAACTATACCATTTCTCTCAATTTC
>JBBQKF010000202.1:0-3269 GCA_038326615.1 Saccharofermentanales bacterium
GGTCACCCACTTTAATCATCGATGAGCCGTCATACTTATCATCTTTTACTCCATCAATAGTGGGAGTTCCATAGGCTGCATAGCAATATTCAGAGGCACTAACTGGCACATAAATAATTGTGGTTAGAAGACTAATTGTCAATAAAAACGAAAACCATTTTTTCTTATTCACTTGTATATTCCTCCGATAGATATTTACTTGAATGCATTATATGCAACTTATTTTATTTGTCCGAATTTTGCTATGTTCTCTTTAACCTGTTTGGTCCAATATGCTTCTAGTGTTGTATACCCAGGAACTTTTTTCATATCACTAATCATGTTGTCAAGCTTAGAATATGCTTCTTGTTCGCTATCTGACATAATGATAATAGGCCATTTAGCATTGTATATATTCCAGACTTTTTTTGCTACATTTCCTACCGGAGATGCAGGATCAGGATCAATTTTATAAGAATATACGCTATTGTCCCTTACATATTGCCCTGCTATGGAATCATTATTTGCTCTTGTTGGATCAGTAATTGCTTGAATCTCTTTGAAGTATGGATAGCTAAACAGTCTAAAAGTGAATATCCCTGTTGAAGTTGAAAATTTATCAGGGTCATCTTTCATTTGTTGAGCAACCGTTTTTGATCTGGTGATATTTGTGCCATTAATTGAATAGTCCTTGCCCTCGTGTCCAAAATTTACAAGCAAGTTACCTTCTTTTGAGGCCATGAATCTGACGAACTTAACCGCTGTTGAAGGATCAAGAGATTTTTTTGAAATCATAGTGGTCATCCATCCACGCTTGTTCTGTCCGGGGAAGCTAATATTAGATGTAGCCGCCATTGGCTTTACTGAAATAAATCCACTTCCATCTTTTTGTTTGTTAAGAGCAGAATTTGTGGAATCCAAGTCCCAGAATGTGCATGGATAACTGAACACTCTTCCTGCTGCTAGGTCTTGTCTTAATCCCCCATCTTGCTTAGTAAAAACTTCAGGATCCATAAGTTTTGAATTGTACAAATCATTCAAATATTTTACAACGTTTCTGTAATTTGGGTCTTCAAATCTAATTTTCACATCGCCTTGTGGATTAGTATAGTATGTTTTAACACCAAAAGATTCTTCGAAAATGAACCTATAATAGGGATTTCCTAGGGTCATTGGAATAGAATTTAAATTATTTATTTTGGGATATTTGTTTTTAAATGCTATAAGTGCGTTTTTGTATCCTTGAGGAGTAGACATGTCAGGGCTACCAATTGAAAGCCATATATCTTTTCTGACATTGAATGTTGTTGCTCCTAAATCTTTAACATCTTTTACGTAAAAACAAGGTATACCATATAATTTATTGTCATCAAACGCAGATAATTTCCATACTTCTGGATCAATTTCATTTTTGAATGATGGTGCATATTTGCTTATCAAACTATCATAAGAATGAACATATCCTTGTGATATCATTTTAGTACCCATCGAATCATCAGGCCCTAAAGATATTAAATCCGGTAAAGAATTAGATGCCATCATTGTTTGAAGCTTAACTTGTCCATCCCCGGTTGGCACAATGATTTTGGGAGTAACTCCTGTTATGTCTGTAACCTCTTTTAATACAGGATATGTTTCCCAGGCATTATTATATTGCCAGCCAGTATAATTAATATACCATGTAAGTGATTTCTTTTCCCCAATAAACCATTTTGCTTTCAAGTCACTTATAAATGTTGAAGATTCGGAAGATTTACTTGTTGTTATAGATGAATTTTTGCCTGAAACCGTGCTAACCTTCGACCCCGAAATATTATTGGAAATTTCTGAATTGACACTAGCTTCAGAGTTTGTAATGCCAGAATCAGTATTACTCTCTGTTATGTCAATCGAATTTTCTGTAGAATTTGAGCTATCATTCTTGATCGGAGTTTTCTGGCAAGCGGCTGTGTTTACAATGAGAAAAACACAAATAGCAAGTGTAAGTAATTTTTTTGTTTTCATGTAATTAGTCTCCTTTTCTAAATCTTTTTTAAATAAATACTTTTTTCTATTCTTTAACTGACCCTATCATTATACCGCCTATAAAGTATTTTTGAATAAGCGGGTAAAGTGAAATTATAGGAATGGTGGCTACCATCATCGTTGCAATTTTAATTGATTCTGGTGTTATAGAGTTTGCCCCGGAAAATTTGCCATCCATTATTTTCGATACTTCAATAGCAGCCGAATTCTGATTTATTATCCTCATTAAAATGGTTTGAACGGGCATTAATTTATCATCATTTATAAAAATAAATGCATCGAACCAAGAATTCCATTGTGCGACAGCATTAAAAAGACCGATTGTAAAAAATGCAGGTAATGAGAGAGGGATTACGATTTTAAAGAAAATTCTAAAATATGAGCACCCGTCAATTTTTGCTGCTTCTTCAAGCGATACATTGAACTGCATAAAAAATGTTCTTAGGATTATCATGTTCCATACGCTGATTAGCATAGGAATAATATAAACAAGATAATTGTCTACAAATCCTAAAGAATTCAGCCAAATAAAGTATGGAATTAATCCACCACTAAAAAACATTGTAATAACAGCAAGAATATTATAAAATTTTCTAAACATTAACTCCCTTTTTGACAATCCATAGGCAAACATTGCAGTTATAAAAAGTGACGTTAGCGTGCCGATTATAGTTCTTGACACAGTTATGATAAATGCGCCAAACAACTGTTGATTTCTAAACACTGCTATATAGCTTTCAAGTGAAAAGATTCTTGGCAATAAATATAGTCCACCTCTCATTGCATCTGTTGCGTCGTTTAAAGAAACGATTAACAACTGATAAAAAGGGTAGACAAATATAAATGCCAATGCCATTAAAACTATAGCATTAATGATATCGAATAACTTTTCCCCAATGCTGGTTTTGTGTATCATTGTTCCTCCTCTACCAAAGACCTATTCCGTTTATTTTTTTTGCAAAATAATTTGCCACAACTATTATTGTCAAATTTATAAGTGATTGAAATAAACCACCCGCAGCAGAAAATGAAAATAAGCCATCAGCAATTCCGCTCTTATAAATATATGTATCAATGACCTCAGAAACAGGTAAGTTTATACTGTTTTGAAAAAGAAATATTTGATCAAACCCAGCCGTAAACATTCCAGCAAGTAAAAATAGAAAAGTAATAGTGATAGCAGGTTTCAACGAGGGCAATGTAATGTGCATTATCTTTTTGAATCTTGATGCTCCATCTACCGAGGCAGCCTCAAAAAGTTCGGG
>JBBQKF010000203.1:0-3248 GCA_038326615.1 Saccharofermentanales bacterium
ATCATAAAACACATAAAATGAACCTGGATTTTCTTCGTTGCCTAAAATGACGGTTTCTAACAGTTCGATTATGTTTGCCTCTTCAATTCTATTTTGCCCAAAATCTTGTCCTTCGTCAATGATTATATGTTTGTATGGAAATTCACCAGAATAAAACAATTGTTCAATTTTGTATTGCAATTCCTCATAGTCCGGTGTTGATAAATTGCAAATAGAGCATGCAAAACCATCTATTGTATAATAATGAATGTTTTTATGATGATATGTGTTTTTTAGGTGGTCACATAAATACTTATTGAAACACAAAAACAACACTTTATCATCATTTTCAGCATGTCGCCGCGCCTTTTCTATTCCGATAAGAGTTTTCCCCGTACCTGCCACACCATTAATAACTGCATAAGGTTGCTCTTCTAAAAAATGCAGTATATTGGATTGTTCTTTAAGCATCTTACTAAAGGCAATTCTTTTACTTTCCAATTCCACCGTTGCTATTGGCAATAATTCAAATGAGGGGCATAAAACATTATTAATTATTTTTTGGATTTCCGAATCAGTTAGACATGTATCTGGTTGCCCCATTATATTAAGAGAAAAAATAGCATCAATATATTTTTTGGGTTCTGAAAGAGCTTCATATGTTAAAGTTAGACTTCTTTCACCAGCTGCGGTGAATTGTATTTGATTAAGTGCTGCACGATTAATGGACGGAAACCAAACGGCGTGAATAAGTTTACATTTTTTCAACAACTGTATTTGCCCATTTTTTTCAAAGTATTTTGACAATTTCCATTTATTTGTATCTGATTGACGATAAGGACCACCATGCTTCATTTCTATGCCTGAAGAATAAAACCAAGTGTCTTTTTCACATTTTACCACACCAGCTTTTGCTTCAATACACATAATACCTTTTTGCGGGTTGAATATTACAAAATCAGTTTCACTTTCATAAATTTTCCCTTCAGAACTTGTAATGATTCGAAAAGAGTGGAAAATATAATAATCATCGGATAACAATCCTAAAGCCGAAAACATCTCATCTTCTCGGCTATATTCTGGTATTTCAATTGGCTTTTGAGGAATCATAATTGCCATACTATCAACTCCTAATTTTGGATATTAATTCTTGCACTTCACAGTTTGGTAATAAGCAAAAACATTTCCAATCAGTCATTTTCGCCAACTCATAAGCATCTTGGTTTTCGGCTGTGAATAATAAACACTTAGATTTTGGCCAAACCATACCAGCGTGAATTCTATTATTGTTTTCAAATAATGATATGCTACCGTTATAGTATGGTTTTTCAAAGGATCCAACTGCTGTACTATCTTTTAAAACATGAATTAGTTCGTTTTCAGTTTCATTTGAAATATCTTCACGCAAATATTCCCAAATCTCAGCAAATGTCATAGAATTTTGGTTTAAACCATCGCTATTAAAACGAGCTAATAAGCCTTGTGTAGCCGATTCATCATCTGAATTCCGATGACTGCCCAGCGGTTGAATAGTACAATCCCAGTTTTTTGTGCTATTAAGCGTTGACTTAAAAAAAGCAATCGCGTATATACGTTTTAATATGTCATGTTGTTTTTGATTGTAGTAATTGCATAAGCATCCATAGCACGCTGTATCCGCGAGAACTCCACCACATGTACAATGAGAAATAATATGACTTCCGCATTTCATCATGCCGACAAAGCAGGAGGCTTGCTTCAATTGTCTTACATATCCAGCTCCTCCAGGGGTATTATCAAATAGAACAAAGCCATAGTTTCCTATACTTCCATTTTTATACCAATGTAAACAACCGGACAACTCTGTTCGGTCAATGCTTAGGAATTTACACAAACCTTCAAGCAGGGAATACAAAATCGTCCACGCTTGGGATATATCAGTAATATTTTCGTCTACAAACTTAATTAATGATACATCAGTCTGAAACTCGTGCCCTAATGCATAAGGTTTAAGATCTTTATTTCCGCACGGATACCCATCAGCCTTTTTATGATTTTCTCGTTTGATCGGTTCTTTTCTTTTGTGCTTTTCCGCATCTATAACGCCATAACCACAAATTTCGCAAATATAAAAGCCCGAATTATTGAGGACAGCGAGCTCATCCATTTTACTTGAACCTACTAAGATAGATTTTCCACAGACCAAATAATTTTGAAAATCTATCTTATTTTCATTTCCTATATAGGATATTGATCCTCTATATGAGCGTTCTGGTTTCTCTGTTCCTACGTCTTCAGGCTCGCCATTTTCAACAACAAATCCGAACTTTGGTATAATATATTTGCTTCTCGTTTTTGGTAAGTCGCCACCACACTGCACACATTTTTCTGATATTGCTTCCACCCATGTTGAACGATTTAGGGTGTTGCATTTTTCGCAAATAACAAAGTTGTATTTGGGCCATTCATATCCATTAAGTTTTTTTACATATCTACTTCTGATTAATTTGCCATCGGCTACAACTTCCGAGTCCGGTGCGTATTCTGATATTGCAGTGAATAAATCCCTGTCCAATCTCAAAGCAGAAAGACATCCCCCAGTACCAATGCTTTGAAGCTCCACAGTGTCAACAGGAAATCCATACTTCGGTATTAGATTATTTCTTGATAAGAATTCTATAAGTTGCTGATCTTTTAAAGTATGTATTGACCGTACAATTGCTCCAATTCTATATGCAAGTTCATTATCATTCCTAGACCCTGAGCTTGCAGTTTTTTGTTCTTCTATACACACATTTCTCGCATTTTCTAAATCAGCAAGGTCCTTCCGAAACTTATTTTGGGCAATTACAAATACTCCGGGATTTTCTGGATTTTTAGAAAACAATAAATCGACCCATTTGAAATCATTTATACCAAAATGAATTTTCAATTCAGCTGAAACAACAACATTATCCAGATAATTGCGCAAGTCATCTGGTTTACTTTCTAAAAATTGTTCAAGTTCCACATATCCGTTACAGTCAAAAAACTCTCCAATGGTCCGTTTGTAGAGGCTAGATTTATATTTCCAGAAGAAGGAAAATGTAGATGCAAATATATGTCTAAGAACTATTTTGGAATTTTCTACATTAAACGATGGCGGGTTTACAGTCCCTTTTATCATAGTCGTTGGTTCTTTGAAATAGTTTAAATCGTGAGAATTGTTCGGGCAAAAAGTAACAGCATAGGCGGATGTCTTTAATGATCTACCCGCGCGACCTGCTCTTTGAGCATAGTTAGCTGGAGTC
>JBBQKF010000204.1:0-3230 GCA_038326615.1 Saccharofermentanales bacterium
GCCCGCCGCTTATGTCGGATGGAAATTTGTCTGATATATCTTCAATTCCGAGTTCCTTTAAAATGTCAGCAAGCAAATTGAGTGATTTGTCCTGTGTGATTTTTCTTGCCTTCAAACCCATCAGAATATTTTGTGATATAGTTTTCCAAGGGAAAAGCCCATAGTTCTGAAGAATAATTCCGGTTGAATTTCTTACGCCAGTTACCTTCTCTCCGCTGATTCTAATTTCTCCTTTTTCAATTGGTAGCAGACCAGCAATTAGATAAAGAAGTGTTGTCTTGCCGCACCCAGAAGGACCGATTATTGCTGTTGTGCTATTGGGCTTAATTTCAAGAGAAATTCGATCAATTGCATTTACCGAAGCAGAGGTGTTAGTATTGGTGCTAATAGAATCTGCATTTTCAACTGAGTGGGATGGTGTAAATGCACTAGCTTTGGAGCTAGTATTAATGTTAGCTTTGGTGCTAGTATTGGTGCTAATAGAATCTGCATTTTCAACTGAATGGGATGGTGTAAATGCGCTAGCTTTGGAGTTAGCTTTGGAGCTAGCATTGTTGTTGTTATTGTTATTTATTGAAAATAGATTTTTTACTGAGCGGGATTTCGTGGATTTTTCCGACCAAAATGTTGACTTTCGATTTAAAAAGCTGTGTTTCTTGAGATTTTCATCATTATATTTAAATGATAAATCGGATATCTGAATCATTTAGACACAAACTTTCGTTCAAAAATATCTGATTCATTAATGTCAATGGTTTTCTTAAGCACGGTGCCTGTCCAGGAGGCGATTTTGCTGACGTAGTCTTCGCCTGGAAGTCTTGAGACATGGTACTTTGGCAGGCGGATAAGATCCTTGATTTCAGGCTTAAGTTTAAGATTTTTTATAAGGATATCTCTCGCAAGACCGTCATCCTTTTGAATATCAAGTATTGCCTTATCATATGCCCGATGAAAGCTTTCTATCGCAGCACCTTTGTCATTCAATGCTTTGCCGGTAAAAACAAGTATATCCGGACAATATCCATCTTTGGCATCATAAATTTGCTTGGTTATTCCGTCTGTGCTGCCCATAGTTGCCATCGGCTCAGGGAAAATTCCCATATCGGCGTTGCCTGCTTTTATCATTTCGAGCCTGGCAGGGATTTCGTTGATAAAAACCTTTTTGATAGTGTGGTTGCTTCCAAGCCACTCATCAGCAAGAAAATTTGCAACACTTACCTCCATCATGGCAACGGTTATTTCCTTCTTCTCAACATATCCCTTTTTGATTAAAACAGGAAACATTCCATCTGTCATAGTTGTGCCTTTAATGTCAAAACCACCCTGAACATTTGTAATAAGGGCAATCATGTCGGACATTGCACCATCAATAGTATTTGTCTGAAGAGCGCTTTGACGGTCAAGAGCATTTGTAAAAACTTTGATAGTCACATCCAAATTCATGTCGCTGTAATACCCTTTCTCATTTGCGAGAAATATAGGCGCCGCGTCTACAGCCGGCATAACTCCAATCGTAAGTTTCACCTTTTCTACTGGCTTTGTAACTGACAGGGAAACAGTAGGAGAAGGGTCAATTGTAATCGATTGCTGACAAGAAGAAAAAGTGATAAGCATAAGGACAATCGGTAAAATTAATCTTAATTTCATTATTCTAGCGCTCCTTTAAAAACTTTGATAAATTCCAGTACATCAATTTTACCTTTATGCGCGCACGAATGCAATAAATATATTGTGACAAGGGGACGGGGTTGTTGACACTCGTATGTCAACAACCCCGTCCCCTTGTCACAAAGTCGTGCTCTACTATAAAAATATCATATGCGATGGACTTTTTTGGGGACATAGGAATTTTTAGTTTTGCCACTATTTTCGGGATTACCTATCTCCACAGTTCTATATGAGTAACCTGAACCAGCCTTTTTGATTTATTTATGAAGAATACGAATTTCAACTGCGTTCGTTATTTTTGTTTCAATTTGGGTCACAATAGGAGTATATAAATCTATTGCTATTTGAGGTGTGGATATTGATATCACTATTACGCCTCCTGTCTGGAGTATGCAGATAGCCTTTCATTTATCAAGGCAATAAGATCATCCTGGGTTAATTGCTTATCGTTCAAAATTGAAAGCTTAATAGCATCATCGCAAACATTTGATATTTCTGCTTGACTTAATTTTTTTGCAGGTTCAATCAAATCTTCTGTAGGTGTGAATCTAACAGAAAATCCATCAATCTTATGCTGTAATAATTTTAATATATCTTCTCTCGAAGGCAGTGAATAATGAATAACATCGTCAAACCGACAGTGTCAAGGGGACGGGGTTGTTGACATACGGATGTCAACAACCCCGTCCCCTTGACACTCTGCCTTGCTCATTTTTATTCCTCATTTCATAATCGATTTTATATTTCCTTGCATTTTCAATTTCATTTTCAGGTATATTATTAGTTTTCTTAACAAAACCATTATTTACGAAATATTCATGATTTTACTTTACAATATTATTGAACAATTCGCATACAATAAAATATATCACATAAGGTTCAGGAATTGAGAATACAAAAACCTACATTTAATTACCTTTTTCGACAATTACCCGAAAATTTCTCGAAAATCTCCAAAAACTTACTCTCAAAATCGCTGAAAATCTTTCGTCAAAACCGTTCTTCATGATAATTACCTGCGGATTCTCAACCAATTGCAAGTCTATACACGCTTCAAACTCGTAAAAAAGCAAATCATCAAACACAGACTTAATCTGCAAGCGGCGCTTGCACAATTATATTTGATGTCATTCCACCGTTTCAGCACCTGGTATGCCACATCAAAAATTCCAGTGTGGTCTTTCTCTTTCCATTATTCCGTCAATTATTCCTAATACCCTTGCTTTTAATTTTTGACCGCACTTACCTCTTTCCAAATAATTCATTAATGGTTCCTCAATAATTTCAAGAGGACATCTCTCAAAGTATCTGAAAATTTCCTGAAAGATTCTTCTTGTAGTATTGTTAGATGGTGTTTTTAATAGTTCATCGATAAAATTGCCAATTAATTTTTCGTCTTCTGCATTGTGTTGCAAAGCGTTAATGATTTTGACTTTTACATGAGCTTCTTCAAGTGTTTTTGCAGGTTCAGCTTTTATAAAGTAATCCAATAAAGCCTCATATGCAAACTTATTGCCGAGATATAACAAATGTATAAGTTCATTTATCGCGTAATTTTTTTC
>JBBQKF010000205.1:0-3197 GCA_038326615.1 Saccharofermentanales bacterium
GATATAATAAAAGTTAATATTGGTAGCATAAACAAAACTAGTACCGATGGATTTTCTATAATCATCCTATAATTCCCCCTTTTTTATCTCGTATGGACTTTGTATTATCACCAGGTCCGCAAGTATCATACTTCTGAGAAATCTCAACATCTAAAAGTATATCTCCGTTTTTATGAATCACATTTAATCTTTCAATAATTAAACCTCGTTAATATCTACAATACCTGTATCTTTATTCCTTCTGTCTATTCCTGTAATGCAAAGGTTCCGTTTGAAATTTCTCGGCAATTTTCCTTTCACTTTTATTTGCCTCTGCTAATAAATCTGTGTAGCTAAGCCCTTCTGTTCTGCAGCAGGCTCTTACTTCAGACTGTTTCCTAGAATATAATTGCTGATGCCAAATGCCTATCCATTTGTGCTGTCCATAGTTAAAGATTTGTACGGGCGATCAAAACGCTTTTCATAAGCATTATTTGCTTTAAGCTGTTGGTCCCAATATGAATTTACTAGTCCCAGTTTGCCAAGTACTTCAAAAATAACTTTTGCACCCATTCCCAATCGAATTGGAATAGCCAATTGTCGAATATCTGCCGGGACGAAGGTCCCTTCATACACTAAGTTTGCAATGGCCTTTACCATTGGTTTCATCATTTTATTCTGAGCCTTAACCGGACTCATTTGCAATCCGTTCGCCCCGCCCTTAATGACTGTACCAAGATAAGTTCTACCCAATCTGAGCGCCAATTGTTCAAAATATGCCTCAATAAAATGAGATTGACTACTTTCAATAAAGCCAGATTGTATAAAAAAACTTATACTCCCTTCTGAAGGTTGAAGTTTTTCTATAAATGCCATAACGTGGGAAGGCATCGCATGTATATATAGCGGCATAAAAAACAAGACATGTTTCTCATCTTTAAAAGCCGCTGACCATTCCTCCCATTTACCAACTTCTTTCAAATCGCGGATCTCAACCCTATCAGCAAGAGCTTCAACCGTTTTTTTTAGAATAAGGGCCGAATTGCTACCCGCCCTTCTAGGAGACCCATTATAGATCACCAGTTTTTCCATAGGTTCAGTTGACCCAAAGGCCACCGACTGGTTTTTGGCCTTTCTTGATTCCAGTAAGCGCAATTGAAGGCTGCCCTCTTTAACAATACGATAGGCTTTAGATTTAAAGTGGTAGGCGGTACGATACAAATAGTCCTCAATAACCTGTTCTTCTTGATTTGTTAATCCCTCGTTATCATAATAAAACACCATATCTGGATAGCGCCCATATCTGGCGACATGATGACATTCTCCATTTACCATTTCAATGTATGGATGATAGTGAGGAATTGTCCTATCAAAAAAAGCTTTTGCTTGGTGATTGATGAATCCTTGGGCTGTGTTCATGAGTAAAATCACAGTATCGCTATTTACATAATCGGCATAGAATTCAGTCATTTGATCTTTCATTACACATCTGCCTGGGGTCTTGAGCCAACAGTTCCAACAACCAATGCATTCAGTTATTGGTTCATCTCCTAATTTAACAACCTTCAAAGGTTCATCATAAAAATTCTGAATGGCTTCATACATTCCATCTTCTTGTTTCTCTCTCAGATCAAATATTCTTTTCATTTTTCCACCAACCATTTCATAATGCTTTCTTCTCTTTCCTTACTATCATCATGTTGCGAATCGTACTTGCGCATTTTCTTCTGTGCAACAATATTTCCATCTACCATATACAATATTCTCTCGCTTTTTGCTGCCACTTTTACATCATGTGTAACCAGCAATATGGTAGTACCTTTTTTATTAATATCTGCAAGAATTGTCATAATCTCTGCTGCAGATTTAGAATCCAATGCTCCGGATGGTTCATCACCAAATATGATATCCGGGTCATTTATCAATGCTCTACAGATACCTGCTCTCTGCAGCTGTCCACCAGATGCCTGAGTGATGTTATTATTTGCATACTTTTCAATCCCAGTCATTTCCATTAGTTCTTTTGCCTTTTGATTTATTTTTATCTTATCAACACCCTTAGATATAAGAGCGGGAAACATAATATTGTCAATCACAGACAAATTTTTTAAAAGATTAATATCCTGAAAAACAAATCCCATGCTACTCAGTCGAATCTTCGCTAATTCTTCTTCTTTTAACCTACCAATTTCACGACCTTTTAATTTCACGCTACCAGTGGTAAGTCTATCCATTCCGCTTATATTATACAGCAGCGTTGATTTCCCGCTTCCGGATGGCCCCATGACTGATACGAATTCACCTGCTCCTATCTCTAGGTTTACATCTTTTAAAATATGAAGCTCATTGTCTTTCCCCAATTTTACTTTTTTGTTCAAGCTTCTTGCTTCTAATATATTACTCAACTATATTCCTCCAATATTTAATATTCAGTAAAACTTTTAAACCAGTTTTAACTTCTTAATACTACCGACAAATCCTCTTCTACTGTTACCTTGCAGCAAACAGATATGGTAAAGCCAACCACTGTTAGCATTACTAAGGGACAGATAAGCCAAATTTGCCATGCAACACTAACAAATTGAATTTTAGCAGCTCCCATAGAGGCCATGGCCATACTTACAAAAAACTCTCCCAAATAATTCGAAATCAGTACTCCGGGAATTATTCCCAATATCAATATCATCAGAGTACCTGCCATATATTGATGTTCAATGTTTTTATAAGTTAACCCCATGCTCCGCATGATTGCAATCTGTGACATATCCTTTGACAATAGCATCTTAAGAAATAATGCAGTTACCAATATGGCAATTATTAATGCAATTACAATTCCGCCAATAACAATTGTGCTCATCTGATCAATGAGATTCCCAAGCGTTTGTCTGGTATATTCTTTGATATCATTTACCTGTGCTGAATTATATGCATTCTGGTAGTAATCCATCTTATTTCTGATATTAACACCTTGAGCCACATCTATATTAAAAATATACCAAAGTACAGAGTCTTCATTCAAGCCAAGACTGGTATCGGCCTTTGCTGTTTTACCGCCATTAGTAATGTCCTGATAAATACCACATACTTTTGAAGTTTTCTCAATGCCGGCAACATTTACTATTACTTCATCGCCCACTTTCTTGTTTAATCCCTCTTCTGAGGCATTTGCATAAGAAAGTGAGATTTCCCCTTCGCGCTCCGGTGCTCTTCCTTCCAGA
>JBBQKF010000206.1:0-3185 GCA_038326615.1 Saccharofermentanales bacterium
AGCAAATAAAGTGTTTTGTCTTAATGTAATAATGCATAATTATGTAATTACATTTTTGTGTTTATTGGCATATTGTGTTTAAATTCAATTGAAATGCCTTCACCATTGTCTTCTATTGATAAATTAATTTTATCTGCAGCTGTTAATAATCTAATTTTTATGATTCCATTTTCTGCTGTATATTTAATACTATTATCAAGAATTGCCCGGATCATTTCTTTATGTTTTCCTCTCCATTTTCCCCTAGATAAGTTCCACACAGCAAAAACAGCGGGGACGAGTTTTTATTAAAATTACAATCAGACACGAAAAAATTAACAATATTGCAATCAATATACCCCAATTCATAAAACTCTTTGTTTTATCTGGAATTTTTTCTTGAGATAAAGCATTCTTTGATATGTATTCATTTGATAAGTCAGATATCTTTGATATGTGTTCATTTGATAAGTCAGATATCTTTGAATTGTTATCTTTTGTATTCGAAGAATTTGAATTACCTTCCAATGAATTGCTTCTACTATCTTTGAGAACAGTTAATGAAGAAAATGTCCCAGTCGAACTTGTCGAGCTGTCATTTGCATATCCAGTTGATAAAAATGTATCATTTGAACTCAGTTTGACGCTATTATATCCACTTGATGTTCCAATAAATGAACCTGAAACTTCAACATTTCCTATACTTCCGGTCAAATCCTGAAATTTCAATTTCGGGTACGCACCGTTACTCTTTAAAATCCAGATGTTTGCAAAATCAAACCCTGCAAAGCTATTTGAAGATTTCATAGAGGATGCAGTCAAAGCATTCAAATTCTCAAGTTTACCATATTGAACCCATGGAATAGGCGATTGACACAATGTGTTTAAAAAATAACAATTCTTAGCAACCGTCTCAGTAGACATAGATTGTTTACCAGTAACGGTGCCAGAAATTCCACCAATTTTCGGAAGGGCAGTACCTGTATACTTCATACTGCCAATGCTAATTGTATCAAAAAACATAAGCGCAGATTCGCCAGATGAATAACTTAGATTAGTAGCATTTCCTGCGATTCCGCCCATAAGGCCGCTACTTCCGCTAATTAACTCTAAAGATCCAGCGTTGTAGCAATCGCTTACATAAGTAGTATAACCCCTGCCACCAATACCTCCGACTAGTGAAGATTGCCCATTCCCAGTCACCTTGCCTATATTAAATGATTGCCTAATTTCCGAATAAGCTCCTGCTTCACCAAAAAGACCACCAATATTTGCTTTACCACTAATATTACCCGAATTCGAACAATATTTAACAATAGTATAAGTTGAGCCTTGGCCAATAATTCCACCTACTTTTGCACTCGTGTCGGAATATATTGATGCATTGTTTACACAAAGCAAAAAATTTGACATAGATCCGCTATATCCTACAATTCCTCCACAAAATTGAGAACCATTTACTAATGATGCATTATTGCACATAAAAAAATAGCCATAATTAGAGATATTTCCGCCAAACCCACCGGCAATCCCTCCGGTAATTGTATTAGCTGTGGATTTACATCCAGTAAGAAGCATCCCAGTGCCAGTAGAAAAAAAAGCGCCAGAAAAACCCGGTCCATTGAAAATACCATCTCTTATTTCAAGATTTTTGACAGTACCTTTAAGATTTGAAAACAGACCAGCATCATATTGCTTAGAATGTAAATTCTGAATACAAAATCCATTCCCATCAAGAATCCCGGTAAATCCATCAATGGGATTCCATGCATGGTCTGCATTATAAAACGCACCTCCAGGAGCAAAATCATTATCAGAAAACACAATATTTTTCGTTAAAACATAGTTAGCAGAAACATTCTTACGAATATCATTTAATTGCGCTGCTGTAGACACAGATGTATATCCTATTGGTGTTTTTACAGTAACTGTACATGTGTCTTTAATCCCTTCAGGAGTAGAGACCGTTACAACTGTTGTACCCTTTGCCCATCCAGTAACAATCCCCATCTGATTAACAGTAGCGACAGATTTATTTGATGAAGTCCAGGCAAGTGTATTATAATTCTTTAGATATTTTCCATCTGTCGATTTAATTGTAGACATCAGGATAAAACTCTCTCTGGGCTTAAGTTGCAGTGATTCAGCAATTGTAACAGATCCTGGTGTAGAAATCCCGCTTTTAGTAACATTGATATAATATGTAAAACCATCTGCATATTCTCTATACCCAAACAATGGATGGTTGTATGCATCATAATCAATAACCTCATATTTAGAATATTTTACAGCAAAATATATTGTGCAAGAACCAATGCTTTTTAGACTTATTGTTCCATAGGACCCATTATTACTTATAACAGTAGCAACAGAAGAATTAGAAGACGTCCATGTCTTATTATATCCATCATTATAGTAAAGACCACAATAAAGAACTTGTGATGTGCCGACTTGAAATGTACAAGTTTGGGAGCCGCTCGCTAATATCGGTGAGCCCATTATCGACATGATCATCGTTAAAGAAATTAATAAGGTTAAAAATGTTGTAAAAATCCTCTTCATGCTAATCCTCCAATGTCAAAACATGTATGCTTACAATTGTATTGTTGATTTATATTCCTCAGATATTATAGCACATTATTTCAAGCTAGTCGTCTACTGCCGTATATTACTATTTTACCCATGCCTTCGGGATCATTGCTTTTCGCACACCCCACCGCTGCTTACCGTTGTTTTAGAACGTGGCACCCAGTTAGAGACCTTGCGCGACCGTACTACGTGGTACCCAGTTATAGGATTTTTCATAAAGCAAAATAAAAGACCATACAAAATCTATTTTATTGTTTGTTATTAGTTCTTGTATAAACAACTTTGCCTCAGTTTCAATATTAATTCTAATTTACATCTGATTATCAAAAGGTCTATTGAAGCAACAATTATCCATATATATCTTAAATTTTTTCAAATCATTACCTCTTTTAGAAATATTTATTTTAACGCAACCCTTACTTTACAAATTTATTATACAGTGAATTTGAATCAATTCAATGAATTCCCATTTATGAAAATTTGGCATATTTCAACCTGTAGTTGAAAATCATTTTTTGAATGTCGCAAAATAACTATTTTAAAACCGCCTTGCCGCCGTTTGCGTAACAGGTACGGATATTAGAATAAATCACTATGCGTACCTGTTCTCGTTAGAA
>JBBQKF010000207.1:0-3178 GCA_038326615.1 Saccharofermentanales bacterium
GGCTCGGAAAGAGCCATCCGCAATGTTAAGGTTAAACAAAAAATATCCGGACAGTTCAAGATATTTAGCGCTGCCGAAAACTTTGCCATCCTGAGATCCATTATTGACACAGCCATAAAAAATAATCAAAATGTGTTACAAGCTTTAACTGTCATCACCGATTATAAAAGAAACTGATTAGTTACAATTATTTATATATTCGCACACTAATTAATAACATGAGATTCCGACTTGTAAAACTTAATCAACTAAGCGGTGAACGGGCCTCTATCTATTCTGCCATCTATGAGGTTTTCTGATGATTATTATGATTTCGATGGGAACCTTAACTTAAACAGTACAGATTATGAATAAAATAGAAACATACAGCAGTAAAGTGATTGATAGTATTTTAAAAGAAATTGACCCGAAACTTGAAAAACAGGTTGAATTTCGCATGAAACTTGCAGCAAAAATTGACAATGCAAGGAAAAAATTGGGGTGGAATAAAAAGCAACTTGCAGAGAAACTATCAAAAAGACCATCGGAAATTTCGAAATGGTTTAGTGGAACTCATAATTTTACTTCTGATACTTTATTTGATATCCAAGTATTAATGGGAATTGAATTAATAAATCTTGATGAAAAGTCCAAAGAACAAATCCTACGTTTTTCTTTTGAGGTTTCGCAAACTGAGTCTGGCAAGAAATACAGTTACGGATATAATAAACCAATAGATTATCAGAGACTTTATTCTAAATCTGCAAATATTGGCAATTCAATTCCGGGATTAGAAAATTTTAAAACAGTTGCAAAAGCATGAAAAAAGATATTCAAAAAGAAGATGTCAAGTTTCAACTTAAGGGAATTGAAATATTAGATATTCATGTCGATTATCCAAAAGTGCCTCTACAAGGATTAGTCACATTTAATTTCAATATAAATGTTGAGATAAAAATATTAAATGAAACAAAACAAGTTGTAGTATTTATATTGGTTGATATTTTTGATAGTAAGTCTGAAAATAAATTTGGATCTATCAAAATTGGTTGTGAATATGGTATTGAAAACTTTGATTCATTTATAAATGTAGAAACGAATAACGCAGATTTTCCAAAACAATTTATTACTATTATTAATTCCATTACTATTTCCACAGTAAGAGGGGTCATGTTTTCTCAATTTAGAGGGACATTCCTTCATGGGGCAATTTTACCAATTATAGACCCAACCTTCTTAGATAAAAAAGAAAAATAGTAATATAAAAAAGGATTCGAATTTTTGACTTGCAATCATCTTAAAAGCTATGCATACTGGCCGGAAACTATGGCAACTCTCAATTTTAACTATAACCTGTGGCCAATCTCTCAAACCGTAATTGATGCAAATTCTGAAATCGAACTGGAACAAAATCCGGGCTGGTAGATTAAACCATACCGGAAAGTTGCTTAAAATGTGTTATTAATTATTAATATTGAATACTTCATTAGTAATTTCATCTATGAAAAGGAAAAATTTTATTAACATGGTATCCGGAGCGGCTATAACCGCTGGTTTAAGCCCATTTTTGCTTGCTGACGGGAAAAGCAAGGGAAGGACTTCTCAAAACATCCAAATGAATCAAAATATTTCATTCCAGAATATAACTCGCTTCGGCGATGGTCGCGACTGGTTCCTTGATAATCGTTTTGGAATGTTTGTTCATTGGGGATTATATTCGATTCGTGGATGGCATGAACAACACCAGTGGAGGGGCGGAATAAAACGGAGCGAATATGTTAAACTGGCCAAATTTTGGAATCCAAATAAATTTGATCCGAATCACTGGCTGGATGTCCTCCAGGAAGCCAACATGAAATACATTACTGTTACTACAAAACATCATGATGGTTTTTGCTTGTGGGATACAAAGCAAACTGGTTATAATACAATGAATACACCTTACAAAAAAGATGTTATCGGGTTGCTTTCTGACGCATGTCATAAACGGGGAGTACCTCTGTGTCTTTACTATTCAATTGCCGACTGGCATCATCCAAACTATCCAAACCAGGGTCGATCTCACGAGCTTTCAGGACCTGAGGATGGAGATTCCCAGGATGTCAATAAATATCTTGAGTATGTGAGAGAGCAAATGAGGGAATTATGTACAAATTACGGAGATATACACGGGATATGGTGGGATATGAACGTTCTCGACCATAAGGATCCCACATTTAATGAAATGATACGAAAATTACAGCCAAAGGCAGTAATTGATAATCGCGGTTTCGATGAGGGAGATTTTGGTACTCCCGAACGTAACTACAGTAAAGATGAGGCTCTTACTTTTGAGAGGCCTACTGAAGCATGTCAGTCGGTTGATATGCAAAGCTGGGGATATCGAAAGGATAACGACTTTTATACCGATGGCTATCTTATTAGAAGTATTGACCGGTACCTTTCACGGAATGCCAACTTCCTTTTAAATATAGGCCCCAAAGCGGATGGTTCAATCTCCGATGAGAGTATTGCTATATTAAAAAGAATAGGCAAATGGTATGGTGCTGTCAAAGAGTCTTTGGAAAAAGTTGTGCCATCTTCATCTCTCATTGTAAACCGGGATGTTATGCTCACAAAACGCGACAATGTACTCTATGTTCACCTTAATAAAGAGATTACAGGTAATATGGTAAACCTGAGACCTATAAATGTTGCTCCTGTAAAAGCTACTCTGTTAAATGACAACAGCAAGGTAGATTTTTCTATACGTTTCTTACCATACGAATTCACAGGTAAGAAAGCTTTCCTGAATCTTATTAATTTGAATGTCAATAATCTTACAAACACCTCACCGGTCATTAAACTGGAGTTTGACAGACCTTTGAATGAGCTTGTTCTGGAATCTGTTCCCCAGGATAATGATTCCGGCTGGGTGTCCCTGTGAAATTTTAAATAAAGTTGAGGTGAACTAACTATTATGTAACTAATCAGTGCCTAAAGTGAACTAAAGTTTGGAGTGCCTAAAGTTGAAAAATCAGGTGTTGTTAACAATTTGTCTTTCGAAATTAACATTTTTATTTTTACATGAGTGATATTTTTCAAAAACGACCACATATGAACAAATATTATTTTAGTGTTTGATAAATAGGCGATTACGTTCTTTGATATATTGGATTTCAGGGTTAGTTTTGTAGTACGAGCTATGAAAACATCTGAT
>JBBQKF010000208.1:0-3120 GCA_038326615.1 Saccharofermentanales bacterium
TATGTTTTACAACATGATTTATTAATTGATTTTTGTTTTTTATTTGAGATTTTATTCATATTTTCTATTTTAATTCATCAGGTTGTTACATCACAACTATAACTATGTGTACATATATTTTGATGATTTTCATAATCTATGCAGTGCTGACGCACAAGTAAGCAACAGCAGCAAAAACGGGCGTGTAAGGCAGCAATAAAAAACATTTTTTCGTGAAGTACTGGACAACAACCAAAAACCATGTTATTTTAGTATATGTATAAATATATATATGAGGATGAATAGCATGAAAAAAGAACAAAAACATGAATTTGTAGTAAATGGAAAAATTTTAAACGAACAAAAAATTGAAGAAATCGTCGAAATTGTAAAAATATATCATAAGCTAGACCTTGACGAGGTTATTAGAACAATATGTGTAATAATGAGATGGAACTCATATGTATCAACAACAAAGGAATCAGGAGTTGAAAAACTGCTGGTAGAATTAGCCGAGAAAGGTTTGATACAAATACCGAAAAGACGAGAAAAAAGAGCAGGAAACTGGAATAAAACTCGTAAAAAGCCGGAAAAAGAAATAATTGCCATGACCGAAATGACGGAGCCAAGAGAGGAATGTGAAGGAACAATAAATAGTTTTTATCCGGTAGGACTTGAGCTGGTAAAAAGTGTAGAAAAAGAAAAATTATGGAATGAATATGTAGAAAGATATCATGAACTAAAGTATGGAAGCCCATTTGGAGACAGACTTAAATATTTCATAGTCATAGGAGGAGAAAAGCCTCAATATGCGGGGTGCATGATGTATTCGGCATCATCATGGGCATTAGAAGAAAGAGATAAATGGATAGGATGGAGCAAGGTGGATCGTGAAATAAGACTTCGGTTCATCTTAAATAACACAAGATTTTTAATCTTCCCCTGGATAAAAATAAAAAATCTTGCAAGCTATGCACTGGCGAGATCAGTAGAAAGAATAAGACTTGACTGGCAAAAATATTTTAGATACGAACCTGTGCTACTTGAGACTTTTGTTGATGGAGCAAAATATTCAGGGACAATTTACAAAGCAGCAAATTGGATTTACCTGGGAGAAACAAAAGGCAGGGGGAGGCAGGATCGGTATAACAAAAAACTATCTTCACCCAAGCAGATTCATATGTATCCGCTATTAGAAGATTTCAGGGATTATCTCACCGGGAAAAAGACAGAAGGTGACATGATATGGTAAACGCAATCAAGAAGCCAACACGAAATGAAAAAAGAAACGCACAGAGAAAACTTGAAAAAACTGCAATTAAAAGCTCAATGCCTAAAAGTATTTCAAGAAAGTCAGATAGAAACATACTAAACCAAAAAAGTGAATTTGAAACTGCCGGAGAGGAAATGGAGGATAGAAACCAAGTCGCAACAGAAGTCCTAAAAGTATACAAACGCTATATCCCGTGCCTTCTAAAGGATTTAGCCAGCATTAAAGATCCGAGAAATCCTAGGAAAATTGAGCACAAGTTCACAATGTTGATGCTTTACGGGATATTCACATTTGTATTTAACAGATCTTCAAGGCGTGCTGCGGATGCATCTATGACAGTCGTATTTATGGAAAATATGCGTGAATTCTTCCCCGAACTTGATACACTTCCGCATTCAAGTACGTTAGCAAGAGTTCTTGAGGATATAGACGCAAATGATATTGAAGCGGTTACTGTGAATATGATCAAAAGACTTATAAGCGACAAAAAACTTATAAATTACATGGTTGACAAGAAATACGTAATAGCAATTGATGGAGTACACAAATTCACTAGAGAATGGGAATGGTGTAAAAACAGCCTGACAAAGCATAAAACAGGACAGCCTGAAGGTGTCAACCAGTATTATGCAAATGCTTTGGAGGCATCGATTGTATTGTCTGAGGGTTTGACAATCCCAATTTTGTCTGAGTTTATGGATAGAGAAAAGTATTCGGATAAAGGCACAAGCACAGAAAAGGAAAAGCAGGATTGTGAGCTGAAAGCGTTCAAAAGACTCTCAGATAAACTCAAAACATACTTTCCCCGCCTTAACATAGCAGTTACGTTGGACGGATTATATGCTAATGGACCGTTAATGAAATTATGCCAAAAAAACAATTGGGATTACATGATTGTATTAAAGGATAAATCACTTAAAACAGTATGGGAGGAAGTAGAAACCCACATACGTGACGGGATTGCAAATAAGCATTCAAGAATGGGTGCAAACAAAGTTTTGCAAGAGTTTAGATGGGTGAACAACATAGAGTATAGATATGGTAAATCCTTAAGCGAAAAGATATCGATCAATGTTGTTGAATGCAATGAAACCTTTACCTATAATGACAGCAAGAGCGGGCAAGAGATGGTAAAAGTAACAAGGTATGTGTGGATTTCATGCAAGCCGGTCACAGCAAGCAATGTTGAAAAAAGATGTAATCTCATCGGAAGACCAAGGTGGAACATAGAAATTCAAAACCTCATAGAGAAATACCATGGTTATGCCTATTCTCACTGCTTCTCGTATAACTGGAACGCAATGAAAGGATACCATTACATAATGCACATAGCTCACATAATAAATGTGTTGTTGCTGTATTCTACGGAAATTATTGGAAGAGTGAAAAAGAAAGGTGTTAGAAGATTCATAGAGCTGCTATGGTTGATTTTTGAAGGCGGCATTATAGATACTGACAGAATTAAAAATTCACTAAAACAAAAATACCAAATACGACTGGCTATTTGAAGAAGATTCAGGAAAGGGGTGATGTGAAACAGACTTAGGCGGTATAACAGCTAAAAACAAAAATTAAATAGTATATTCCTTAAAGACGCCGTAATACAAGGCGTGCAGCTGGCATGACAATTCAAATACCAATATATTTCATGGATATGAACGACATTTAAAAGAAGCTAATAAAAGCGGAGAACTGAACGATTAAAAAAATAATGTGCGTCAGCACTGAATATTCCTATAAGTCATTGACGAACGCCAGTTCGATATGTTATATTATATAGTAAGACAATTTAGCTTGTCTTACTACAACTTAATAAAGGTAGTTTTGTATTTTGAATATCATTGTTACTGTTCTCGCAATTCTTATGT
>JBBQKF010000209.1:0-2994 GCA_038326615.1 Saccharofermentanales bacterium
GAATCGTTGACATTTTGGAGCTTCACTCCAATCGCAAAACAATATTTTGTTTTGCTTAGAATTCATTTAACTATGGACTTTGAATTCTAATATGTCTTAGATTATCATTATCTGGGATCGTTTACCGTCCGGATATTTCATTGCAAATTTTACAAACCTGAGTTCCTGTTCCACATTGTCCATAATAAACGTTGATTCATAAATTTTAACACTTTCAAATCCTTTTACATTTTCCCATTTTGCGACTGGATCTTGCTTATTCGTTTTCTTTTTAACTTGCTTCAAGCTTGTAATATTGTTTTCTTTTGCTCTAACAATTACATCAACTCCCAGGTCTTGGCAATGATTAATCCAGACAGAATTGCAGGCAAGCGCATCATACACAACAACATCAATGAATCTTTTATAACTCGCCGGGATGTCTGATATCAGGCGCTTTGCAACATTTAGTTCTCCTTCGTTTTTGGATGTGGAGTCAACCCCTGGTCTGTATAATTCAAATCCAATTGTGAGTTTCGGTGCATTACTCATAGTAAAGAAAAAGCACGTGATTCTATTTGAATCTGGCAGCAGTCATCTTCGCTGCCAAGTGGTTTTTCCAAAGCGTGAAAATTCATTTTCACGCTTGAACCGCTATGAAAATAATGCTTGTTGTTTCTCAGACACTCCAAGCAGAATTTATTGTTACTTTACTTCCAAAGAATTTACTTCCATCAATAGCTGCAACTATGTATCCATCAATTGTTCCGTTTGTAAATACTTTGTTCTCAATCGCCTTTTTTATTGTGTTCTGAAGTATGAACTTCAGACCGTCTAATTCAATAACTTTTAATGTATCTCGTATGGTATCAATGCCTGGTTGGGTTGTATTCTTCGGGAATATATTTCTAAGCTCGTTTTCTTTGAGTAGAAATTTTAGCTCATTAAGGCTTTGTATTCGAAGTAGGAATCCTAAAAGTACCGGAATAATAACACTTGACGTTTTGTATTTTGGGTTTACTCTACTATCTCTTAATTTATTGATTCCATACTCAATATGATAAACATTTTTCATGTAGTTCACAAGTTTTACAAAGTAGTTATTTCGCATATTTCATCCTAATTTCCCATCAGATATTAACAAGAAACGAGAATGGATGGAAGTGCGAAATTTTTCCGAATTTGATACATATTCGAAAGAACGGTGAACGCCTGTAAAACATGGGGTCTGAAAGATTGGAAGCTAAAGTGCTGAAAAATTGGTACACCTCTCCCCTCCCAGATAATTCGATTTCCCTATTCACTTGTGATTTTTCCTATGAACTGCTAAAAATCAGTTTGCTGTCGTATTTCAATAAATACAAACCTGGAACGTAATTCTATTCAGTCCAGTTATTTTAAAACTCCTTCATAATATATTTCAATTGCCGGCTCTTCTGGGTTTTCTCTATATCGTTTCCAATCAGTAGAATATTCTGCCATAGACTGCTCTATTACTGAAAGTCGAAATATTCCCAAATCATTATTAAAATCATCATAAACCATTTGTTGACAATCAATAACATATGTATTTTCTATCGTTTTGAATCTAATAAAAAGATCAATAGTTATTTGTTTTTTCCCATAACTATTATATCCACCTGTCGAAAAATGATACTCATGTGATACATATTGTCCTTTACAGAAAATTATAGCCTCATTAAGCTTTGCATCTAAATTGTCAATTTTATTGATTGCATTCTTTGTTAGCAATTTTTTTAATGATGAGGCGTCCTGCGCAATAAAGGCCTCAACAACTTTTTTTTGGCTATCAGCTGCAGCATTAGCATCTAAATCACTATTCATCATTTGATTTATTGTTTTACCGAAAATCCCACACGATGTAAGTCCGAGTATCATTATTATCACCTCAATTAGTATAAACCTGTTCATGCCTTTTTTATAATTTATCATATGATCCACCTTTCATGTTAACTAATTTACCATGTAAAATATGCGAAACGTCTTATTGGAATAAAATGCCAAAAATATCGATCCTTATATTCATCATAAAATGCGTTCCATAATTCCGGTTGATTCCTGAAATCAATGGAACCTGACATGGTCAAATCTGAAACTTTAACACGCTGCAATTTTGGATTGAATCCTGTTATCCACCAGTTTTGCGCACTCGGACTCCAGCTAAATACAGGGCCAGTTCTTTTACTAAATAAATTCAACGTCATTTTCATCGCATACTTAGTTGCACAAAGCATGTGACCTAAAATATTATAATAGTATATTCCCACTTCTCCCCCTGCCCCAAGATTTATATAGTCTCCTTTCCACATCCAAATCGTAAAGTCTGTTTCACCAACTTTAAATGGAAACTTTAAATTCTTCATATCTGTTGCGCGGTCAAATACCCAATCATAAAAATCATTAAATCCAAAGTATTTTTGCCATGACTTTTGATTTACATGGTATATACCATTTCGATCCTTTTCAAATCCAAATTTATACAAGAGTTTATCTAATATACCTAGTTGAGTTGCAATTGTAAAAAGTACAACCGGAATATTAAATGGAAACTTAAATCTTAATAATACTTGCGTAGCATCTAAAGTACTATTAATGAAATCTAGCAGGCTTCTCCCTACTTTGGTCCAACTAGGCCAGAATCCTGAGAAATCGATGTGCATCACTGGACAATTTCCGCAATACGCGTATAGGTTCCCGCCCAGCAGTTCGCCCTGCGTCATCTGCAGGATACTTGTATCATCCGCATTAATAAACCGCCCCGTATTCGGGTCATAATACCTGCTCTGCAGATAGTAGAATCCGGTCTCGGTGTCAAAGTAATACCCCCGATATCGGAACGGATTCGCCTGACCTAATGTAGTTGCCAAGGTGCCAGTGGTTGAAACCATCTTTCCCCACGCATCATAGGAATATTCTACCACACTTGTGCCAGCTGTGTTAACTAATCCTAAAACATCGCCTTGAATGTTTGTTACATAGTAGTATTCATCGCCT
>JBBQKF010000210.1:0-2992 GCA_038326615.1 Saccharofermentanales bacterium
CGGTTGAAATCATTTTTTACAATTTTCCAAAACATTAATTTTCCCCTTCCTGTAGTTTCGTTGTAATTAGTGTCTGCTGATTAAACCTAAAAGCATTGATTTTGCAGACTATTAAGGAAGTGGAAAGAATGTTCAGTTTAAGCAAACGCTACTATGGTATGGGGCTTATTCGAACCAAGCTGGATTAAACCGCTCTCACTTCTATCGCATTATCTGCATTCTTGACGAATCTTTTTAAGATTCAGGCGCGAGTGCTTTTTGAGCTAATTTTTCGAATACTAAATTATTGAAACAAATTTCCTGATTTTAAAGCCATAAGGATTTAATCAGCAAACACTAAATAGTTTCATTAAATATTTTATTGACATTTTATAAGCTCCTTTTATAAACAGTTTCACGGCTATCTTTATGCTTTTTCAAAAACCATATCGCGAGGCCCAAAGCTACAAAGGAATTAACTCCCACCCACAACCAATAGCCGGGTTGTGGGACTTTTGATAAATGTAATATGGGAAAGAAAGGCACTACTGTATTGCTCATTGCATGCAGAAGCACTGGAATAATCAATTTTTTACCACTCAAATTATATAAAAATGCCAGTATTAATGAGAAGACTATCGTATAAAGGAAAAAAGCCAAGAATGGATAATTAGCATGACCATCACCCGGCATAAACCAAAGTGGCAAATGCCATAATCCCCAAACCATTCCCAAAACTACACTTCCACCAATTACCCCATAACGTTCCTGTAGAGGCTCCTGAGCATAACCCCTCCAGCCAAATTCTTCCTGGCCTCCTCCAACAATCAACATTGCCAGGAAATATGGAACAATTAGGATTATTGTTGGTATCGGTAAATTTTCTGGCAAGAATGTACTAGGCAAATTATCAATGCCTGCAAAATTCGCCATATAATGTGCTGCTGCAGTTATTAGTAAGGGCAGAAGAAATGCCAAAACTAAATACCTCGCCTTAACATGCAGATCAAATATCTGCAATATATATTTTTTAACCTCTGTCCATCCATGTTTACGAGCAATCACTGTTACTGCTGCAAGCAATGGTGCAAATGCCCCAAGTAAAACCGCCGGGGTCCTCAATAAATCTAGTATGTCTGAATCTTTTATTACTCCAACACCATTCAATACAAAAGGAAGCCAAAGCGTCCAAGAATATATAAATGTCAATAAGAAAAAACCACAAACATTTCTACCATTATGATGAATTTGTTTTTCTAACATATTTTAAAACCTCCCAAAAGACAAAAAATGAGTGCCGAATATAATAACAATTACTTTAACATTGATTCTTTGATTTCAATATAATAACAATAAGCATTCCAATAACAAAAATTCTTCTAATGCATTTTAGGTATCTAATATTATCCCGTCCACTATTTGCATTTCAAAGCATTTTCAATTGCCTTTAAAATTACTCTACTACTAAAGGTAGCACCGGAAATAGAATCCACATCCAATGACCCAGCTTTTACAACCTCGCCAAGAATTGTTTCAGCGGATGCACCTTTTCCGTTATCATGCTTAATAAGGTCAATTTTAGAAATTTGATGTTCTTTTATTGTCACGACAACCTCAGCGCTTACCGGAAACAATTCAAAGTTCCCTTCATATACTCCGTCTGAAGTTTTGGATAAATCAATATCATCTATTTTCATCTGTGTCAGATTACTTAGATTTTGGTCGAAAACTGCAGTCACTTTATAAAACCCAATTCCGACACAAATGATAACAATTACAACAATTAATATAA
The DNA here is from genome assembly GCA_038326615.1 of Saccharofermentanales bacterium. Lineage (GTDB taxonomy): Bacteria > Bacillota > Clostridia > Saccharofermentanales > UBA5734 > JBBQKF01. The sequence continues at coordinate 1,772 of JBBQKF010000210.1, forward strand.
AAATTCTTTTTTTCATACCAACTTACTCTAACCCTTTTACAGTATTTTTCAACAATAATATTAAGCACATTATCGCAAATAGATTAAGAATAGGAAAAACAAAAATCTCTGCTAAATTCATTTCAACACCCATTAAGGCCATATTTATAATCATAGCCGAAATACACGTTAACATTGTAACTCCCTTAATGATTATTACAGATGATAATAAATAACCGAAGGGTTTTCTTTTGATTATAAGTATGCCCGACAGGAAAGCCGCTGGCACAATTATGCCAAGATCCATGCCTTGAATAACAAGTGTTGTATAGTTCTCCAGTCCCAACGGAATTGACCCCTTAAATATTGATGACGCAATTTTCCCAAACCACATCAGACAGAGAGAAAATCCCACAAGTATTTGAAATCCACCCAGAAATTTCGTCGGTAGTCTTTCGCTAAACATTACAGCTACCTTTTCAATCTCAAAAGACATAAAGCTTAAGATAAACGCATATAAACATGATGACATAATGACTACATAAACAATAAATAAAGGATTATAAGTCAATAAAAACGTGTAAGACATATAGGTATAAAGGAAATATCCCAGCGTTCCTGTCAGCATTAGCTTTCCTCTAAAAGATCCTTTGTTTGTGAGATAAAGCGAAGCAATCAGTAGCGGTATTCCCAATACAAGGGTAACAAAATCAGAAGCCTTGGCTTGTGCTACTCCTGATATTGAATCATTCTTATATATACCATTTCCATAAATTTTTACTGTTTCATTATTAATTGACTTGAATTCATATTGACCGTTGCCTCCACTAGAAAACAGGCCCAAAAGACAAGCTATTATAGCTAAAATGATAATACATAAAACAAGAACATTTATTGTTGTTTTATATTTTTTCATCACGAAAATCTCCCTTCCTAATATTATTTATACATTCTGCCAAGATTGTTATATTTCCCGACATTTGTCTAACTTCTGATTTTCTTTCTTTTGCTTCCGCTTTTTTCATTAATCCTGCTATCATCTTGTGCGCAAAATTCATCCTGTCTTTTCTTAACTCTCCACCAAAGCATTCTTTTGCAACTGCCTTTTTCAGTAATTCATCCGGGAAAGAGTTTTTCAACGTCTGCTCAAAGCTTTCAGGCAGTCCGCAACATAAAAATAATGCTAATCGTTTATTCACAAGAGCGTTAACATTTTGAGTACAGTACATCTTCAATTTCTTC
>JBBQKF010000211.1:0-2987 GCA_038326615.1 Saccharofermentanales bacterium
AACACACAAAATATTAAATAACAATTATTTGGGAACAAATTATATTGAAAATAATGATTGAATGAAATTTCTATAATTTGTTTATTGAGTTGAGTTTATTTTTTTTTAAATTGTTAAATATAATTGTAGATGGAAAGAAAGAATTATAAAAAAAATGCAAATGACTTTCCAGTTGTTTGTGTTGGTGGTTCTGCTGGTGGTCTGGATGCATACATCCGATTATTACAGAATTTGCCAGCTAATATGGGTGTTGCTATCGTTATAGTTAATCATTTAAGAACTGTAGCCACAAAGCTTCATGAAATTCTACCAAGTTATACAAAAATGCCTGTTATTCTTATTACGGAAAAGCTTGACATTCAACCTGACCATGTGTATATTATTCCAGAAAAGCGAGACTTACACGTTCTTAAAGATGAATTCCGTTTAAAACCAATTTCAAAGCCTAGAGGATGGCCCGACGTGATTACTGTTTTTTTGCGTTCTATAACTAAGCATTGGAATGGAAAACTTATTGCTGTAATTGTCTCTGGATATGATGGTGATGGAGCAGAAGCCTTAAGTGCTATAAAAAAGGTAGGAGGTACTACTATAGCTCAGAAGCCCGATACAGCCATACAACCTGACATGCCTGAGAGCGCAATAGAAAGTGGATATGTAGATTATATACTCTCACCAGAAGAAATTGCTCAGAAAATCTTACAAATTGCGAAGACAAGTTAAGCGGAACATTAATATTGAAGATTAATTAATTAACAGCATTGATTAAAAAAATAAAAAAATGAATTAGTAAATCACCCAGTGCATAACAACACCTATGTGTAATGTGGAAATTCATCGGTAACCGTTTCCCGAGAAAATCGGTACAGGCTGTGCAGAGCGCTTCCGAACACCGCCAAATTTTTTGATTTGGCTTTTACGACAAAAATTAAAAACAAAATCTAAAAATTTGGCTTCGTGGGAACTCTGAAAAGGTAATTTCTATTCCTATTCCACACTCCACATAGCCGCAACCGTTGTGCGTCATGCAAAAAAACGAAAGAAGCCAACTTTGAAAGATGTAATTGGAGTTATTAGTGAAGTAAAAGAAGACCAATAACCTTTATGTAATTATGTGGCGTTTAGTCAGAATTTATTACTTTTAAAATGAAATGACAATGAAACAAAAAAAAACCATTACAATTATTGTTTTAATAATTGTAGCAATATCGGCAATCGCAACTTCTATTGGGATTTTCTCAAATACTGGACAAGGTTCATATTTATTTGAATCAATTCATGGAAAAACGATAGAAATATACGGGAAAGGCATTTATCAGCACATGTCGTCAGATGTTGCAATTCAAGGTATTGCACAAGATTTTGTAACATTATCTATAGGCATTCCGCTCTTATTGCTTTCGCTGTGGGGTTTTCGTAAGAATTCAATGAAGAGCCATTTTATATTATCGGGAACATTAGGATATTTTTTCGTAACCTATTTGTTTTACACAGCTATGGGCATGTACAATATGCTATTTTTGGGTTGGGTGTCATTACTTGGGTTATCTTTTTTTGGGTTAGTGACTTCACTACTATCATTTGACTTATCCAGAATTGAAAAACATTTTTCTAATAAAACACCAACTAAATTTGTTGGCGGATTTTTGATATTTACTTCATTTTCAATTGCAATGCTTTGGTTGAGCATTGTGGTACCTCCATTAATTGATGGCACAATTTATCCTGAATCTCTTCAGCATTTTACAACTTTAATTGTGCAAGGATTTGATTTAGGTTTATTATTGCCAATCTCTTTTATATCGGGAGTTCTGCTAATTAAAAGAAAAAAGTTTGGCTATTTATTTGGAACTACTTACATTGGTTTTCTGTCAATTTTAATGACTGCATTAACAGCAAAAATCATTGCAATGTCAGTGAACGGAGTTAATGTAATTCCTGCCGTATTCGTCATTCCGACATTTAATATCATAGCAATACTCAGTTTGTATTTAATGATTAAAAACATTAAAGGCGAAATCATTAAATAATAGTTGCATTTTAATTTTAACAGGGCATTATCGGAAAGTAACATAAGCAATATTTACAAAAACAATTTTAAAAAGGATGAGAACAATTCTATTCATTATTTTATTTTTCTGTTTGATTTTTCAAAACAACGTTATGGCTCAAAATGCCGATAGTTTAAACATTAAAAAGGAATACAAACATTCCTTCGATATTAGTCCAATGTCGCCACTATTCAATATCTGGGCAATTCAGTATTCTTATCAGTTTTCACCTAAAAATGAGATAATATTAGGTTTGGCTTATGCAAATATTAAATATGCAGAAGGGCGTTCTCATGCTCCAACCCTAATGATGGGATATCGTAGATTTCTATGGAAAGGTATGCATCTTGAATATCAGCTTTGGACTGCCTATAATTCTTATTATGAAAACATTGAGCAAAAATATTATAAGGGTTTTGAATTGTGGAACGAGTTTCGAGCAGGTTATCTGATTGATTTTAAATTAGGAAATCTTCCATTTTATATTAATCCACAACTTCTTTGTGGTTTCGGTCTATATCCAGGAAATAAACCAGAAAGTTTTAAGCAACATATTAAGGATGAGTTCTTTTTCATTTATCCAAATATTTTTTTAGGATTTAAGTTTTAATAAATATCTGTTAAACTCAACTAAAATAATAAGAATAAATAATACAAATTACAATGCACGAACGCACAACAAAGGCTATATGCAATAAGGGTTTCAGTGGTAATTCAAGCATTCTGCCCCGCTCAAACTTCTGTGTAGGTGGACAGGAAAGTAGCCCGCAATCCCTTACTGCATATAGCCTCGAACGTTAGCACTCATTTAGCCGGCTACGAAAATTCATAGCTTCGCAGTCAATAAAGTTCAGTAAAATTTCGTAAAATCGAGCTTCGGGCATGTTCGTGAAAAGCAATTCTGAAAGTGCATACCATGCTTGTCGCCCGTAAATC
>JBBQKF010000212.1:0-2907 GCA_038326615.1 Saccharofermentanales bacterium
CGTACCGCCTGGAAAACAGAAAAACAATCTTTGAAAATAACGTTCTTTAATTTTGTTACTTTGCAAATCGGAAATTAACGATGCAGAAAAACGTGCATCCTTATTTACCGAAATCATGCATTTGTAATTACCGCTTACAATGGGCCAGAAACACTTACATTCGTATATTGGAAAGGGCTTCCAACACCAACTGCATACCATGCATCGGTTACTGCTTTAACCTGGCAGGAGTTAATTGTATATAAATCAATAGCCGCACTTATGGTTGCATTGCGTGCTGCTGAATAATTAGCAGATGAATATAAGTAAGATACTTCTGCATTATATACTATTTGTTGTGCGACATCAAGAGTAATTCCATTTACATTATAAGTATTTCCGATATCATTAGTGCCACTACCTCCTTGTGATAATAAATAAAACCAATGGCTTAAAACTGTTGAATTCGTATGTGGTTCTCCATTATTATCCCAAAATTGACCATGATAAGTATCAGGATGCTGACCTTCTTCTGCAGTAGAGCTTTTAGGATTTTGTAAATCCCGAAGACAAGTATATGAAGGTGAATAAAAAATTTCTTCACCCATTAGCCATGTTTGCTTATTAGGTGCAGCCCAATGTTCAACACAAGCACCCCAAATATCACTAAAACCTTCGTTTAAAACTCCTGACTCTTGTGTCCCAGCCGTAAGGTTTGCCGTAAATTGGGTAATGCCATGTCCAAATTCATGTGCACAAACATCCAATGCCGTTAATGGTCTGAACGTGCTATTTCCGTCACCATACTGCATAAAGTTGCTATTTGATCCTCCAACCCATTGCGCATTTGGCCAGCTTGAGCCGTTAGAATATGGAGTATAGTGAACATAACCCAAAACCCGTAGCCCATTTCCATCGATACTATTTCGGTTTCGAGGTGCAGCACGCCAATAATCTAATACTTTTTCTGCTCCCCAATGTGCATCTAAGGCCCATTGGTCCTGGTTGAATGTTGACCAACTACCACTTGTCCAATTTGTATTATTATTTGTAAAATCTGTTGCACTTCCATAATTATAGGAGTTGTGCAAATTCAGTGTCTGAACGTTTACCCCATTTCTACTTTCTTGTAATCTAATCCCTCCGGAATATGTATCTCCCGCAATGGTTTGTGTTCCACTGTAACGCGTTTGAGCAGTGCAAGGGATGTTAGAATCAAATATTAAAGGCACATTATTGATTATACTTCCATTGCTGGCATCCACATATATCAATTGTTCATTATTGGGTTCCATTGATGAAATGGTAAATTTCCACGATAATTTAAAGATATTACTGCCTGTCAGGTAGTCTTTCGAGATTACCAATTCTCCTTTAGGGTAATAAGTGGCATTTGGATTATTCGTATTTTGTTTCACAAACTTTTCCATTTCTGTATCTTCCCATTTGTACTTCTTTGAGCCAACATATTCTGTTGCTTTTATTCGAGCTTGTTGTTCGTTAATGGATGATTTTATGGCCTGAATAGTAATATCCTGGAAATCACCATTAATAACTTCAATATTACCATTCTTTTCATGTATCAGAAACTCTGCATTTTCTACTTTCAAACCCTTAAAATACTGCTGAAACTTTTTATGGGTAATACCCAACTCATCAGTGTTCTCTTTAAGAAGGCGAAAGCCATCTTCATTTTTTGCTTTTAATATTGCTTTTAAAAAAAGTGTGTCATTCTGCGTTTTTCTGTTTGAATTTGCATTTGCCCTAAACCGGGCAAATTGAACCGTTCCTTTCTCGCTTCTATGTATATCCAAAGTATCATAGTCTTGTGCTTTTACGGAAAAACAATATAAAAGCAGAGCAGGGGCAAGTAATAATTTTGTAACGATTTTCATAATCATAGGTTTTTAGCATTAATTAATTTAGTTTTATAAAATGATAAAATACAGCATCAGATGAATTATCATGATAAATTAAAGTATCATGCTTTATTTGTTCTATTACATAAATATTAGGATATCCATATTTATCATAGAATTTCATTAAGTAAGTTGAGTCATTGTTAGTATATGTCCCTATATCTCTAACCCATTCAATAATTGTGTCAGTTAAATATGTTCCGTCACCATCTGGAACTAAGACTTTATTATTCGAAGTAAACTCAACATAACAGTTGTCACAATAATGTAAACAAGTACCACAAATACCCCCTTTGGCATATACAAGTTTCCACTTCCCTTTAATATATGACTGTATTGTTTTGAGAGGCTTGTTATAAAGTATTATGTTTGTTGGGGTATCCTCTTTTTTACATTGAGTAAAGCAGGATAGAATCAGGATTAACAAAAATAAATAACAAAAGGAAAAAGTTTTTCTTTTCATTTGATTTATAAATTAAAGTGAATGTCTTTTCGATATAGTGTATGCCTTTTCGATGGTGCTTTTTTGCAGCAGATATTGAACTCTGGCGGATCTTCGTTTTTCATTTTTAAGGTGTTACAGAGTTAAAAATTGATGGTTATTTATCATATAAGTTGTAATCTATATTGGGTCTCAATAAACAAACATGCAGTAAGTCCAATAACACCTAACAATAAGAATATATGATAATTACGGCATATAATCTTCTGTTTTTTCTTGAGCGTTTGCCCATTTTGTTATGAAAATGGCTTTAAGCAAATTACAAAGAACCATTGTTGTTTTTTTTGAACTAAACAATCTTTTCGTAGTTCAATGTTAAAGGGCATAAAAGTACCAGAATGGTTGTATGGCGGAAAACTGTATTTGAAAAAAGCATGTATGGATATAAAAGAAATTTATGAATACATTATATGTGATTAATCCATCAAGAAACAAAGCATAATTTGCTAATAGTGATGTCTATACGCCTTCATATGGCGAATACGCACGGGTTCCACCTGATGTTCA
>JBBQKF010000213.1:0-2895 GCA_038326615.1 Saccharofermentanales bacterium
GGCAGATAAGATCGCCAGCCGGACTTCAAAACACATTTCTGAGAAAATGGATGAAGATCCGGCATTCTATAAAAAGTTTTCCCAGATGCTGCAGGAAGCAATTATGGAATATGAAGCAAATCGTATAAACGAAACAATCTACTTAAACAGAGTTCAGGAAATAATGAATAATGTTTTAGCACACACTGACAGTGATATACCAGAAGCATTAAGCGAAAAGGATGTTGCCAAAGCATTTTATGGGTTATGTGTCGAATCGCTAAGAGATAATATTCAGGATTCTATTGTCAGAAAAGAAATCTCAACAAATGCAGCTTTACGCATTGACATGCTGATTCAAAGTGCTGTATTGGATAATAACAAACCAATTATTGACTGGCAATTTAAAACCAATATAACCGGAAAATTACAGATAGAAATCGGAGATTATCTGATAGATGAAGTGAGGGACAAGTACCACATCAATCTTTCATTTGGAGACATGGATGAGATCTCAAACAAATGCATTGATGTTGCTAAAATCCGTTACAGGTAATGAAATATGCAATTCAATTCGGTTCAAAGCAAATAGATTTTCATCTGGAATATTCCGATCGAAAAACTTTAGGGATAACTGTAAAACCGGATCTATCTATTCTGGTAAAGGCCCCTTTAGATACACCGCTGGAAAAGGTCGAAGAGAAACTTAGAAAGAAAGCGTCATGGATAATCAGGCAACAAAGTTTCTTCCTTACCTTCCATCCAAAGACACCGGCAAAAAAATTTGTGGGAGGCGAAACGCATTTGTATCTGGGCAGACAATATCGTTTGAGTATCGTGCAAGCAAAAATGGAATCAGTAAAACTGAAAGGTAAGTTCATTGAAGTGGCAACATTAGATAAGCTACGAGTCAGGCAGTTAGTCAATGATTGGTATTTGAGTAATGCCAGGACCAGGTTCAGATCAATAGCCCGGCCAATTATAGACAGATTCAAATTTTATGAGGTTGAACCATCATCAATTGTATTAAGAGAAATGCCAACCCGTTGGGGAAGCTGTACCCCAAAAGGTAAAATCATTCTGAACCCTGAGTTGATCAAGGCACCTAAAGGTTGTATTGAATATGTAATCATTCATGAACTTTGCCATTTGGTTCATCACGATCATACACAAAGATTTATTGACTTACAAACGAAAGAAATGAAGGATTGGGAAAAATGGAAAATGAAATTAGAAAAACTGCTTGCTTAAACAGCAAATAGGAGTTGTCTCACGAAACGTAAGTCACCGGACGTATCCGCCAAGATTAAACAATAAGTTTTATTTAACGATCGTTTTTAAAAGTTTGTCTGAAGGGGTCTTTGATACGTCAAGCCCGATGGGAGAGGCAATTTTTCAAATAATTGCTGTTTTAAAGTCAATGGAAGTGAACGTATTGAGAGAGCGAACAATGAAAGGGTTAGAGGCAGCCAGAGCAAGGGGGATAAGTGGAGGAAGACCTGCAGGATCTTATAACAAGGAAAAAGCTTCGGCTGCTGTTGTTCTTTATAAACAGAAGAGTTCTATAGATTCTATTGAAGATGCTCTTGATATAAGCAGATCAACAATTTATAGATACCTTAGAAATGAGGGCGTACAGGTTAATGGTTTTACAAAAAGCAAATAGAGTATTGCAATAAAGCAGTGGATAATAAACAATTAATCTCATATTTATGATAAAATCTAAGATGTTAAAGAATGATTCCAGTATATTTTCTGAGAAACTAGCAACCGGAAGAAAGGTTATAAAGAAGAAACCAATACTTTACCCGATCCCTCCGGAAGATAGTTTTATCCCACTCCAGGAGGATTCAGAGGAGATAAAATATAAAACCAGGAATAATAAATCTTAGCTGTGGCTCATGAAAAGACATTTATTAATCTTATCATTTTTACTTTTTTCAATTACCCAAACATATTGTCAAAAGTTTAATATTGTCAAAAGTTTAATAATGTCAGAATTATCGAACCGGAGTTTTCCGAGACTGTAGGTTTTGTAAAATGATTCTATTGGTAATGGTATATTACTTGAACACCAGACAGCAGTAAATACCAAAATTAAATATATGACAACACAATTAATTTTAGAATTTAAAATGTGTTGCTCTACTGTTTCTGTTGATTCTTTAAATTCACAGTTTATTGTCCGGGTCTCAGATAATTCAATTAACCCATACGACTTGATTAGTATTGTTAAAATGAAAATTGAAAACACCAAAAGAATCTGGAACACATCAAAATCTGAAAAAATAGAATTCAAAGCAAAAAAGTATGGGACCAGTTCCTATTTAATTACTGTTCCAAGGTTTTCTCCTGGTCAATATGGGATTCGTTTTAAGAATAATAATACCGTTAATCTTTTTGGAGTAAAACCTATATAGGAAGCTTATAGAAGTTGTAAAAAAACTTTCAAAATATATAAAAGAGATCTTCCATTGGGGATCTTTTTTTTATTTCTTTTCACCAGAAATCACTGAGCAGAAAATCTGAAACACTTTTTCAATTAGCAATACAGCGAGTAAAAATTGAAGCCAGTAGGAATAAAATACTACGTTATACAGAATTGTTTCCGAAGGAAAGCAAGATGGAATCAGGCTAATATTTTTTAAAAAATTCAAAAAAATTTGCAAATATAAAAACAAGCCGTATCTTTGTGAGTGAATATTCACAAACGTTTATTAAAATAATGAAATTATGAAAATCACCAAGTACCATGAACAAGGAGTTAAAGAGACCCCTCACAAGATTGATGTGAGAGAGATGTATAACAAAGAATCGGCTCAGGCAATGCTTATTTCTTTAAAACCGGGCGAAAGTCTGAAACCTCACAAAACTCCGGTTGATGTATTCTTTTTTATATTGGAAGGCCATCCAACT
>JBBQKF010000214.1:0-2887 GCA_038326615.1 Saccharofermentanales bacterium
TACTGTTATTAATAACCAATTCAAAAAATCTAAATATACAAACTTCTCAACTTTTCTGTTTGTAGGCAAATAATCATAAGTATTAACGAATACTTTAGGCAAATGTTTCAGATTAATCTCAAATATTTACAATAATTTGTAAAAATAGATTTTAATCAAGGATGGACTGGTTCAATCATAAATTAATTAGGTGAATAAAACAGGGGTCTGGTATGGAATAGTCGCGTCCGAGGTACAAATAGTCTCGATTTACAAAATAAGAGAATTCTATCATTTGAAAGGATTTCAATGGTAGAAGGATCCCTACTCTTTAATCACCTTTCCAATGATCGCCAATTTACGTTAAATTGCATTTCCTAACTGATTATTGATAGATTGAAGAAATTAATCATTTATAGAACAATTTAAATTATTTTAGCCGCCACAGCAGTAAATTTGTGCATTTGCATCAATTATAAATAGTATTCAAACGTTATTTACCGCCATAACAGTCAATAACTCAAATATGCTTGTTTTATAAAGATATTTCTAATATATTTACTGCTATAAAAGTAAAAAAATGGTAAATCATCAGGAATTGGCAACTGTAATAAAGATGCATCGCAATGTCGCAAAATTAAGCCGTGCTCAATTAGCAGAATTGGCAGGTGTTGGTAAAACTGTGATTTACGATATTGAGAACGGCAAAGAAACTGTTCAGCTAAATACGCTATGCAAAATTCTCAAAGTGCTAAACATAAAGGTGGAATTGGTAAGTCCATTAATGAATAACTTAGATAACAGTAATAATGTGAAAGGCTAAAATATTTGTCAAAGGAGTAGAAGCAGGAACATTAACTGAACTGAAGCAAGGTACAGAGTATCAATTTGAATACCTGAGTGAATATGATGGTCTTCAAATTTCGCTCACAATGCCAACGAATGTTAAGATTTATAAATTCAACAAATTTCCACCATTCTTTGATGGCTTATAACCTGAAGGATTCCAGTTGGAAGGTTTGTTGAAGATTAGAAAAATTGATAAAAACGATTTAATGTCTCAGCTATTAGCCGTTGGGGAAGATTTAATTGGAGTAATCACTGTAAAAGAAATATTAGAATGAATCTTTGCCCAATTACCTATTCACCCTGTGGAGAAAACCGATATAGTTTAGCTGGTCTTAAACGTTTGTCCTCAGGATTGAAAATACTAAAAGACTTTGAATTCACTGCAGAAGAACAGCGAAATGAGGCATATAATCGTGCCTCTAAAATGTCAGTGCAGGGTGTACAACCTAAACTAAGTGCTGTACTGAACATTAAACAAGAAAAATTTGAAGTAGTAGACAAAGGAGGCAAATATATTCTTAAACCGCAACATCATATATTTATTCAAATGCCTGAGAACAAGGACTTGACAATGCGATTAGCAGAATTGATCGGATTGGAAATACCTGTTCATGGTTTAATATGGTCAAAAGATAATTCGCTTACCTATTTCATTAAAAGGTTTGACAGAAAAGGACAGAATGATAAAATGCCAGTTGAAGATTTTGCTCAGCTTGCGGAATTAAGTCGGGACACCAAATATGATTATAGTATGGAAAAGGTTGTCGGGTTAATGAGTAAGTACTGCACATTTCCTGCGATAGAAAATATTAAATTGTTCAAATTGGTTATGTTTAATTATTTAGTTGGGAATGAAGATATGCATCTTAAAAATTACTCAATAATCAATAGAGATGGCATTAAAACCTTATCTCCATGTTATGACTTGGTCAATTCAACAATTGAATATAAAAAACAAGAAGAAGAGATCGCGTTACCATTAAGGGGTAAGAAAAGGAATTTAACTCGTGGTATGCTGGTTGATTACTTTGGAAAAGAGATATGCGAATTAACCATTAAAAGTATTGATAAGGTCTTAGAATCTATCTCTTCCTCAATACCGGAATGGAATACGTTAATTGATTTGAGTTTTTTATCTGAAGAAATGAAAATTAAATATCATGATTTACTGAATTATCGGTTGAGTATCTTAATGCTCTAATCATTCAATAATTGATCTTGATTCATGCGATTATATTTTTTTCGTGATTCAGTTAATTCCATCACACAAATAGGAAAAGAACCAGAGATCACGATAACTCTCGGTAAAAAGATTTCCTGTATAAAAAACAGCGCATAAAAAGATAGGATCTTTCTGGAAGAACAAATAATATCGCCAATAAGCTATCAAAAGACAAATTGACGCACTTAATGTCGTTTGTATAATAATCTTAAAAATTATTGGTGTGATTCGTCTGTTTAAGAAACCCTTTCAATGTAGACTAATTTTGCACTTTGGGGATCTTCATAAGCATTACATTCACGTAAATAAGCATTCAGATCATTAAAATCATTACCATAAAGGTTGTCACTAAACTTATGCAGCTTTTCCATTACACGTATGTAGGTTTCTGGTTCTTTCGATCTGGAGAGTTTTCTTAAAGCCAGTAAATAATCTTCCCGGAATACTGTCGGGACAATAATTCTGGATTGGTCTCCCCTAAACAGTTCTGCATTCATCATAATTCTGGCAATCCGGCCATTACCATCTAAAAAAGGATGAACTTCACTGATCATGAACATCATGAACAGTGCTCTGGCCATGGGTTCTTTTAAAGTCGAATAATATTTAAAACTTTGTTTAAGTGTTCCTTTTACAAGGGTATGGTCTACAAAAAGGGTATTTCCGGCTTGGTTGTTTACCCCTTTAAAATTCCCCGGATTGCAATCCTCCCTTTCGCGCATTAAGATACTGTGCCTTTTCTGTAATAATTCAATCAATTCTTCATAATTGGACGGAGTTTTATTCATTTCCGATCGGCTGGAAATAACACTAAAAGTTCCTAAAATATCATGCGAA
>JBBQKF010000215.1:0-2821 GCA_038326615.1 Saccharofermentanales bacterium
GATGAATGAGTTGATAAGAAACAGCGTGATCATGATGAGTAGCAAATAGGTGGAAACAAGCTTCCACCTAAGGCTGATAAAACGTTTCCTAACACTTAAAATTGTCGTGTAATAATTGCTCTTTTTAGAACCATTGTTTTCAATTTTCTCATTGTCAAATTCGCTCATACTTAACCCTCAACAAAGCTTAATAAAATCATTTGTTTTATAGTTCTACAATGAACAGTGTATGAAATTATACGCCTATAGTCAAACGGTGTGCCCTTTGGCTTCACTTGTTTAAACGTATTATAAACAAACGAGATTTGACAAACGGATAAACGTTTAATAGGCTGGTAATAGGAAATACAAAATAATAGGGAGGTTTATTGTGACTGCACACGTACTTATAGAGGACATTAAACTATTAAAAGACGGGGAAAGTCAAAGTAATTTAAAGAAATACGATTTCGAATTGATAGAAAGAATCATTTTAAGGTTAGACGCTATTTCTGAATGCGCTGAATGTAAGGTTTTCATGAATGAATTTTCTTCTGTTATTGGAGAGATGAAGAATGATTCGTCTGGAATCATTAATAAAAGTTACATGATACTTAGAAAAAAAGTGTTGGCGCATCTTGAGAAAAACCATCAGTTAATCACTCAAGGATATTATACAAGCATTTATATGGCTTATGGAGTTAGCTTTGGATTGACATTCGGCGCTTCGTTTGCTCTACTCCTAGGTGAACTGTCGTATATGGGATTAGGTTTGCCAATAGGAATAGGAATTGGCGTATCGATTGGTGCAAAGTTAGATGCTAAAGCAAAAAATGGCGGATTAATAATTTGAAGCAAATATGAAACAGACCCGATTAAAAACAAAATCATCAAAAATCATCAGGGACGGTTCTTTTTGATTTTTGAATCAAAAATAACTCTCCCTGTTGATGTGCGCCCAGCATGGGCGCAATCCAACGGGTGAAAGTCCCGAACACACCCTAGTAGTGGGAAGTGTATAGCTTAAGGCAAGGGTGTCGTGGGTGACTGCGAATCTGAAGGAAGCCGGCGGCAAATCTCTGGTCTGACGAACAGAAATCACATCAGGCATCGGTTAAGGATAAGGCTGCATCACAAGTCGAAGTCCAATAACTACTCGAAATTAATCGGTGTAAATGTGGCAGATAGATGGAGAGAAGGATTGCGTTCTTACCTGGGGAGATCTCATGGACGTGAAGTAAGATAATCTGAACCACGGAGTAAAGCTTGTCGTGAGAAGTCAGCAGAGGCCATAGTACCGAAGTTTTTTTTCGGGAAGGGCTGAACAATCGTAAGTCTTAAGTATGAACCGGAAGGAGGTTGGTGCGTTGAAAGCAGAATACCGAGAGGGCTGCCTGCAAAGGGATAGCGTGGAACGCAAAGAGTATGTAGGAGTGCGGAGTGCCACACCTCGGGATGGCAAAGAAAGAGGCGGTGCAAACGACCTACTGGAGAGCATCTTGGAACAGGAAAATCTGAACCAAGCCTACAAGCAGGTCAAGCGTAATCACGGAGCACCCGGAATCGATGGGATGACCGTCGAAGGGGCGTCTACGTGGATAAAGGAACATCGTGAGGAGCTTCTTCAAAGTATCCGAGAAGGCCGCTATAAGCCAAGTCCAGTGAGACGCAAGGAAATTCCAAAACCAGACGGCGGTATGCGAAAACTGGGGATACCCACGGTGATTGACCGTGTCATCCAGCAAGCTATCGCGCAGAAGCTTCAGCCAATCTTTGAACCACTCTTTTCAGATGGAAGTTACGGCTATCGTCCGAAGAGAAGCGCACAGCAAGCGATTCAGAAAGTGAAAGGGTATGCAGAACAGGGATATGTCCACGCGGTGGAAATAGACCTGTCCAAGTACTTCGACACCTTGAATCATGAACTGCTCCTGAACCTCCTGCGAAAGCACATTCACGACAAGCGAGTGACAGAACTCATCAAGAAATATTTGAAGAGTGGCGTCATGGAAAACGGAATCTTCAGCAAAACGGAGGAAGGTTCGCCACAAGGTGGACCGTTGTCACCGCTACTGGCCAACATCTACTTGAATGAGTTCGACCAAGAAATGGAGCGCCGAGAGGTGAAGATAATCCGCTACGCTGATGATATTGTTGTGCTTGCAAAGAGCAAGCGGGCAGCGAAACGGTTGCTTGAAACAGGCCGCAGGTATCTGGAGGACAAACTGAAACTGAAAATGAATGTCCAAAAGAGCAAAGTTGTCAGCGTTTTAGCAATAAAGAACTTCAAATTTCTAGGATTTTGTCTCGGAAAGAACGGAAAGGGCATCTACATAAGGGCTCACCGGGAATCCCTTGCAAAAGCGAAAAGGAAGTTGAAAGAGCTGACACGCCGGAATCAGGGAAAGAATGTGCGCGTGGTCTTTGAGAAAGTGAAAATCTTCATTCGGGGATGGCTCGGCTACTACCATGTAGCTGATATCAAACGGACGCTGATATCTTGGAATGAGTGGCTAAGGAGAAGGTTTCGCATGTATATCTGGAAGCAATGGAAGAAGCCAAGAACGCGGGTAATGAACCTAAAGAAGCTTGGCATTCCAGAGGGGCAGGCATACCAATGGGGTAATACCCGGCTGGGATACTGGCGAATAGCCGGAAGCCCAGTGCTTTCACGTTCCATAACAAATGAAAAGCTCATAAAAGCCGGATATTATGACATCCAGGCGCAGTATGAGCAATTACGCTTAAAGCACTTATGCGGTTGAACCGCCGTATACCGAACGGTACGTACGGTGGTGTGAGAGGACGCTGAATAAAATAATTATTCAGCTCCTACTCGATT
>JBBQKF010000216.1:0-2791 GCA_038326615.1 Saccharofermentanales bacterium
TTGACACAAAAATAGTTATTAAGAACAAGTAGTACCAATGTTTCAAACGCACGATATTCTCAGGCACCGCGGAAACAAAAGTAAAGTAATACCCTAAAATGTAGCAATTTAAAACCCTTTATATGGTTATAACCATATAAAGGGTTTTATCCATAATTAGGTAATTAAGTCTGTCAATTATTTATCCATAATTAGGTCAATTATTTATCCATAATTAGGTCTTTACAAATAATCAAAATACGTTATAATTTGAGAAAACATGATAAACTTCACGGAATAGTTTATAAAGCAATTAATTTTGCTGTAAAGGCTCATTTCTGCTGCTATCATTGCTGTATAATCGATTCTATAAAACAAATGAAGCGAGGGAAAAAGAATTGAATTCGAAATTATTTGACTTAAACAGAGACATAATAAAAAGACAATCAAATGGCAAGGTGCTATGGCAGCCACGTATCAATGCATGGTTGGATGACAGAATATTTTCAGGAATTGATCTTCCCGGTAAATATGCGGGATGTGACCGGCAGTCATTATATGAAAAACTTGAATGCTCTGACCGCATGTACAATTATTTTAATTTGTGTCTTGAACAGCATTACGATGATAGTATAAGAATTGAGTTGTTGTCGATAACAGACGGAAGAACAAATCGTGATTTTAAACGTATTATTCATACCCCGGTTGGTGATTTAACTGAAATTGTATATGGAAATGAAAGTAATGATGGCATGATGCCACACAAATGGATGATTACAGATGCATCGGATTTTAAAGCGCTTTGTTATCTCGAAGAAGCTACAACATTCAGTTTTAATATGGATATTTACGATAAATATTATAAACAAGTGGCACATCTTGGGTTGCCGACAGTGTTTTTGCCGCGCACTAACATTCAAAAGTTGTTAATTGAACTATGTGGTGTCGAAAACACATTTTACTTACTTGCGGATCATCCGGAGGTTGTAGAAGATTATTTTAAAGTGCTGAGTAAGAGTCAGGAGGGTATGCTGAAAATTATGGCGGAAAGCCCGATTGAATGGATAGATTATGGTGATAACCTGCATTGCAAAATATTACCTGATTATATGTTTGAAAAATACATTTTACCTGAATATGAAAAGCGTGGGGACATACTACATAAGTCAGGCAAGTTCCTTTTCTCTCACTGGGATGGTGATGTGAAGGGTTACCTAAAGTATGCTAAGACCTGTTTCCTCGATGGCATAGAAGCTATCACACCAATTCCACAAGGTGATGTAACCATTGAGGAAGTTAAGGATGCACTTGGAGATGAGATTGTTCTTATTGACGGAATTGCTGCTGTGTTGTTTAGTGAAACCTATTCCAAAGAGTACCTTATTACCGAAACAAAAAAGATACTCAACCTTTTTGCAGGGCAGATAATTCTTGGAATTTCGGATGAAATGCCTTCCGACGGCTTGATTGAAAAAGTGGAACTTGTCAATGATATTGTTAATGAGCACAATGCGAAAATATAACTTGGTCTATGCTATCAGCTTTTAAGCGAGCTGAGGATAAAGAGGATATATTATACAAATGTAGTATAAAGATGGCCTTTACTGATTAGATAATACTTTACGAATTAGTGGGAGGAAATGGTGATGAATGATAAGGAACGTTTAATAGCAGTTTTTGAAGGAAGAATACCAGACAAGGTTCCACATTTTGAATTGATGTTTCAGATACCAGAGCAGGCTTTTTGCCTTTCATGGCCGACTCAAGAACAGATGCAAAAGGCAACTCCTTATGAACGTGAATTGTTAAAAGAGGAATACTTTGTTATATGGGAGAAAATTATTGATCGTTATAACTGGGCAGCAATTCAACTTCCAGAAAATTTATATGGTTTTTTCGACGGTAAAATAATTCCAGAGGGCAAAAAGCGATTTGGTGACCGCGTTCTAATTTATGATTTCAATGGTTCGGGCACTTTCTGGATGCCATCAGGCAGTGAAATGGTGGAATTTTATGCTGCATTTTATGAAGAACCGGAAAGAGTTCACCAGGAAGCTCGTAAGAAAGTGATGGATTCGATTGAAATTGCCAAACGGCAGGTGGAGCAAGGCGTTGATTTTATTTGCATAAATAGCGACTATGGCTATAACGATGGACCATTTATAAGTCCTCTAATGTTTTCTGAATTTGTTACACCCTATCTAGCTCAAATTGTAGAGAAGATACATGAATTAGGTGTAAAAGTTATACTGCATTCAGACGGTGATCTCAGACAGATTCTTGACCAATTGGTTTCTACCGGCCTCGATGGATATCAATCTATTGATCCTCAAGGAAATATGGATATAGCTGAGGTCAAGAGACAGTATGGAGATCGCTTGGTATTAATGGGAAATGTCCAGACAGCTATGCTCCAGGAAGTAAACGAACAGCTTATAAGAAAATCAGTACAATATTGCATGAATAACGGAAAACAGGGCGGTAGATATATTTTTTCTACTTCAAATTGCATTTTCAATGGAATGCCTCTTGAAAGCTATCATATTATGCTGGATGAGTACGAAAAGCTGTCAAAATACTAATACAAAACTGCCAGGCACCTTATATTCTGCGAGATGAGTATATCACAATTATAACAATTCACAACGAATCGGCTCAGATGAAAAATTAAGCTTTTACGAATGATCAAAATGCGTTATAATTTTGCTAGTGTATTTAGGATATTTATACAAGTCAAAACAAGAAAATAAAGAAGCTAACAATTCATAGGTTATAGAAAATGGAATCATAAAAACTTAAATACTATTTTTAG
>JBBQKF010000217.1:0-2752 GCA_038326615.1 Saccharofermentanales bacterium
CAGCTCCTAAAACAAGTACGATTGCTTTAACGCCCAATGCAAAAAATATGTTTTGCCAAACAATGTTTCTTGTCTTTTTTGCTATTTTTATAGCACTCACAATCTTCGAAGGTTCATCTGTCATGATTACAATGTCAGCTGTTTCTATTGCTGCATCAGATCCCAAACCGCCCATTGCGATACCAACATCGGCACGGGTAAGCACAGGCGCATCATTTATGCCGTCTCCGACAAATATGAGTACCCCTTTTGTTAGTTTTTGTTTTTCCAGTAATTCAAGTTGTTCAACCTTTTGAGCAGGTAGGAGTTCCGAATATACTTCATCAATGCCTAACTGGCTGCCAATCTTTTCGCCGACTGTCTTATTGTCACCTGTGAGCATAACCAACTTTTTTACGCCAATGGCCTTAAGCTCCTGCATCGTCTTTTGTGAATCATCCTTCACTTCATCAGAAATTACCAAGTAGCCCGAATAGGTACCATCAACAGCTATGTGAAGAACTGTTCCTAGTTCTTCAGGCTCGACAAATTGGACATTCTCTTTGTTCATCAATTTCATATTCCCTACAAGGATTTCTTTACCCCGAATTTTTGCTTTGATCCCTTGTCCGGAGATTTCATTATAGTTACCAATTTCACTTTTATTAATTTCTTTTCCATATGCCTTCAGTATTGAAATTGCAATAGGATGACTTGAATAACTTTCAGCATATGCTGCATACTCAAGTAAACTCTCTTCATTTTCATTACTAAAGGTATTTATTTTTGTCAGTATAAATACACCTTTTGTAAGTGTTCCGGTCTTATCAAAAACTATTGTATCAACATTATTTAATGCCTCAAGATAGTTGCTTCCCTTCACAAGGATACCGTTCTTAGATGCTTTTCCAATCCCGCCAAAAAAACCTAATGGAATAGAAATAACTAAAGCACAAGGGCATGATACTACCAAAAAAATTAAAGATCTGTTGATCCAATCAGAGAAGGTAGCACCTGGAACAAGCAATGGAGGAATAATCGCTAAAGCTAAAGCCGCAAATACGACAAAAGGTGTGTAATATCGAGCGAACTTAGTTATAAAGTTCTCCGTTGGGGCTTTCTTGCTACTTGCGTTTTGTACAAGATCAAGAATTTTTGAAACAGTAGAGTCTCCAAACTCTTTTGTCACCACCACTGTCAAAAGACCATTCAGATTAATAGTACCAGATAGAATTTCATTTCCCTCTTCAATTTCTCTTGGAACGGATTCTCCAGTCAAGGCTGAAGTATCAAGCATTGATTTTCCCTCAATTACTTTGCCATCAAGAGGTATCTTTTCGCCTGGTTTTACAATAATAATATCTCCAACATTAATTTCATCCGGAGACACTCTTTTAATGTCCGCGCCAACCTTTAAATTTGCATAATCAGGTCGGATATCCATTAAAGCACTTATTGATTTTCTAGAATTGTTCACCGCAATTGTTTGAAAAAATTCACCTACCTGGTAAAATAGCATAACAGCTACTCCTTCGGCGAATTGATTTATGGCAAAAGCCCCAATTGTAGCGATGCTCATTAAAAAGTTTTCATCAAACACCTGACCTTTTAAAATATTCTTTACAGCTGTTAATAATACTTCTCCACCGACCAATACATAACTTGTAAGATAAATCCCAAATTCAACCCAAAATGGTAGTTGCAATAATAATGCTGTAATAAAAAGAATAGTGCCAACACCAAAAGATATGATTTTTGATTTGGGGATCAAATTCAATCCTTGACTTTCCTTTTTTTTATCTTCACTATCTACAACTTTCAGACCGGATTCAATATGTTCTGCAATTTTTGATGCCTGTTCTACAATCTTGTTCAAATCTCGATTAGGGGTTACTTCGATTGTTAATTTACTTGAAACAAAATCAACTGAAGCAGATTTGACACCTTCAATTCTTTTGACCTCATTCTCAATTTTAGAAGCACAACTTGCACAACTTAAACCCATAAGTAGTAATATTTTCTTTTCTGGTTTTGAAATCAGTTCCATATATCTCCTCTTCCTATTTATTTTCATTTATATGAATTAATCCTTGGTCAAATATTTGTATGATATGTTCATCGTCCAATGAGTAAAATACAATTTTACCTTCTTTTTTAAATTTGACTAATCTTGCTTGCTTTAATACTCTTAACTGGTGAGATATTGCTGATTGGGTCATGTTTAGAAGTACGGCAATATCGCAAACACACATTTCAGATTCATACAAAGCCCAAAGTATTTTTACTCTTGTTGTATCGCCAAAAACCCTGAAAAACTCTGCTAGGTCGTATAAATTCTCTTCAACAGGCATTCTTGCTTTAACTTTATTCACAACATCTTCATGGATTACATTGCAATTGCATCTGTCTGTCTCTTGTCTATTATTATTCATTTCTATCCCCTTTTAGTTTACTAAACATGTGAATACATGAGTATATATTCATACGTTATTTTTTAATTATACTTACATTAATTCTGAATGTCAATACTTATGTGAGTGATTGTTCATATGTTACGATTTATTTATAATTTGTACTATTCAAAATAAAAGACGGTAGACTAAGAGCTGTCGCTCCTAGCCAACCGTTATGTAATTCATTTGTTTCCCCACCAATTCAATACAATCCAAATTGATAATATCACCAGGATCCACCACCGCCGCCTCCTGAACCACCACCAGAAGATCCACCGCCAGAAGACCCGCTTCCGCCACCCGAAGGATTGGAGGACATT
>JBBQKF010000218.1:0-2645 GCA_038326615.1 Saccharofermentanales bacterium
GTATTTACTGCGGCACTTAAACCATTATAATACAATGGTTTATAATTCTAAAATATTACTCATTTCCATTACACTTTTGCTAAGTATGACTTGCAAAGGTAGTGGACAAACTGCTATTTACAGTACTATTTGCGCAGAAGAGGTGAGAGTATCTCTATCAGGTGCACCTTGTTGGCCCGATTTCGTATTTGCCGATAACTACAAACTTACATCAATCAATGAACTTGCGACCTTTATTAAATCAAATAAGCATCTGCCCGGCATACCAACTGCTGAGGAAGTCGCTAACAGCGGGATTGAACTCGGTGATATGCAGGCAAGAATGATGCAGAAAATAGAGGAACTAACGCTTTACATAATCCAACTTAAAAAAGAAAACGAAGAAATTAAAAAAATGATTAAGAAGGAGTAATGTTATGAAAAAAGTAGTTTTATTCTTTGTAGCATCTATTCTGATGCTGATGATTTCTTGCTCTGAAGAGCAGCCTACGAAAGTTTCAAATTACGTGTTTGACAAACGAAACATCGAAAACGATACTAACTGGGTAGAATTCCATGATTATGATACTCTTGATGATATATGCTTTGATTTCTGGGATAATTTAAGCGGTGTGATTATCAATTCTGAAGATGATTATAAAGAAGTATTCTTTGGAGCCTTCCCAAGTAATAATGAAAATAACAGACCTTATAACTGTTTTTTTTGGACAATAGATGATTATATCAAGCCTGACATAGATTTTGATAATAGGAGTATGTTGATTTTTTGCTGGTATGATGCTAATGTTGAATTTGAAAGAAAGATTTACTATAACCCCAAGAATGACGAGTATTTTTTTCTCTTGACAGTTGATTTGGTTGGATATGGATCTGTTTTTTCCGGTTTTGTTGAAACCCTTTCTATGCCTAAACTACCAAACATTGAAAAAATCAAGTTCGATACTATTTTCAATTCAAATGGATACAGATAGTATGAAAACTTTAATTTTTTTAAATATATTTGTATTATTAATTATTAGTAATACAAATATATACGGGCAAATATGCGACAGAAGTAAACAACCTATAAGTTTACTTTATGATTCATATAAGAAACCACTTTCCAAAGAAACAGACATCAGCACCAAAAATCTGGGTTATATTAATAAAGATTCTTTACTTGCTGAGGATGAATTAAATAAAGACTCTAATACTGGTTTTAGATTTGGATTTATCCATGAAGCACAGTTTAATCTTAACAATAGCGGAACTTGGGACACACTGGAAAATGGTGATAGACTATGGAGGTTGAGGATTGTGTGTCCTGGAGCTTACTCATTAATAGCAACAATTGACGGAACTTACGTAATCAATCAAGAAAATTGTAAATACCAAAAAGGAGTAAAATCATGAAGAAGTCTTTAATTATCGCAATAGCATCAATTTTAATGCTCATGATTTCATGCGGCGATGAGCAACCGACAAAATACAACAACATAACTTATGATAAGTATCAAATTCAAAACGATACCAATTGGGTAGAGGTTACGGATATTGATACGGTGGATGTTTGTATTTCAAGAAAACTTTTTAAATTTGGACTCAAAGTTAACACGGAATCTGAATATAAATCATTATTCATTGAAACATTAAAGGATTATGATTATTTGAATTCAGTTCGCGAACATCCCGACAAGACAAATTGCACAGAAGAATATCAAGTTCCGAATATTAACTTTGACTCTCGGTACCTCATTTTGTTTGATATTAGAACAGGTGGTAGTCCTATGTGTAAAAGAAGGATATACTTCAATATTCAAGGTAATTCTGCGATTTATTTAGTAGAATTTTACTTCAAGGATTCCATAATCAGAACTGATGAATTAAGCGGATTTGCAGAAACAATTACTATACCAAAATCAAAAAAGATTGATTTTGTTAAGTTTGACACACTAATCTTTTATCAATAATTTAAAGAAATTGATTATGAAATTAATTGTTTATATTTTACTTAGTTTATTGTTCTTGTCAACATCGCGATCCTTGAATATTCAAAGTAGTTACTTCGCGAATGAAATTAATTTAACTACTCTTGATAAGGTTGACTTTTTCATAACAGATAAACCAAATATTGATTCATTAATAAATTGGGAAGAATCATTATTAGCATCAGATTTGATATATCCAAATTTTTATGGGTATCCATATTTAGTTGATATCAATCCTTATAATGCAGGCACTTGGGATACACTCGATAATGGCGACAGACTTTGGAGACTTAACATTATTTGTCCCGACGCAAATTCTATAAATATGGTATTTGAAAACTTTGAACTTGGGAAATACTCTAAGATTTGCTTTTTTAGTATTGATAAAGATTTTCTGTTAGGTCCATACGACAATTCAATAAATAATGACTCGAAAATTTTCTCTACACATTTAGTAAAAGGTCAATCAATTATCTTAGAATTATATATTTCTAAAGAGGAAGTAATTCGGTCAAATTTCAATATTTCTAAAATAATATACGGTTACAAGGACGCATTAACAGTAATAAAGTATGATAAAACCTCCGATAACGATTATTTAAGTTCATCAGGCAATTGCCAAATCGATGCGAACTGTCCTGAAGGTTACAGTTTTTGTAGAGAGAAATTGTCAGTCGC
>JBBQKF010000219.1:0-2585 GCA_038326615.1 Saccharofermentanales bacterium
AAAGTCAATTCCCATGTTTTAGCAGGGGTCATGTATTTGAATGTAACATCATAAGTACCTGCAGTTACAACTTTAATATTTCCACTGTTGTCAGCAAAATTGGCTGTACTACCTTTAATATTGGCTGCAACATACCCATAAGCAATATCCCATGCCAAATCGCGGCGGATTTTAAACTCACCGTTTGCAAGAAGTACTACACCAGCTTTTTCGAATACATAAGTACCATAAAATTTGGTTGCATCTGTAATTGTGCTTTTTGTAGCGTTATATGCAAGTTCAATATCGTAATCCCAATTAGCAGCAGTAACACCATCAGCTTTATTGAAAGCTGAGCCGATAAGACTGAATTTGGCTTTTGCAACTTCATCAAAATACCATTTAGTGGCAGTCTGAGTCATAACATAACTTTTGGAAATATCACCAGTTGCAAGATTCCATGTTAATTTAATTGTTACAACATCACCTTGATCCATGCCAATATTGCCTCCTCCTGATTTCATATCAACACCAAGATTTGTTTCTGCTTTTACTTTACCTGCATCGTCTAACTGAATTTTCCAACCTCCTCCGTATGAAAATTTGAAATCACCAGATTTGGTTGTAGCAAATGTTTTTGTCCATGACATTGTTGTGCGATTAAAGGCCGATCCTGTCATTGGTGTCCATCCCCAATCACCGTTAATACCTCTAGTACCCCATTTAACTGGAGCAATAATAATTTGTGCACCACCAGCTAAGTCAAGATCCTTGCTTAAATTCAAATCAAGTACTATGTGATACAAGCCACTCGAATCAACTTTAAGGGCTGGTGCACTTGCTCCAATTACTAACGAACCTTTTTTAAGGGTATACGGTTTGTCTACAGAACCTGGTTGATCACCATCACCTATTAGCACCTTATTAGTTAAAGTTGCTCCATAACGTGTTTCTACTGTACCTTCTTTCAATAATAAATAAAACTCTTTACCTGCTTCTAACGCAACGTACTTTTCGTACATTCCAGCACGAGCTAATTTAGTTACTTCGTTGTTTCCACCCGTTAAGCGGTAATCTACAGCCAGTTTATCTGCACCTGTAGCTGCACCTCCTACGTAAAATCCATCTTCTACTATTTCTGTCATAGGATCAGTTGGTTTACAAGAAGTAAATGAAAATGCCAGAAGAAATAAGGCACCTAAAAAAATACTAACTTTTTTCATGATTTTTTTTAATTTTAATTGTTAATAATAATTTTCTTATTAATATAGTTAATTCTAATATCCTGTATTTTGTGTCCAAATTGGTTTTCCGTCATTGTCGCGTGGTGATTTCTCAATCACAGAGAATGGGATAGGAAACCATTTCCGATAGTCATCAGTTGCGGTTACATACTCTACATAAGATGGATCGTTGAACTTACCAAAACGGATAAGATCTCTGCGGCGAACATTCTCCCATGCAAATTCTCTGCCACGTTCGTTAATTATTTCATCCAATGTAAGTGAACTGTAAATTTTTGAAGTTCCACCATCAGTATCATAAGCAAAAGCACGTTTTCTAATTTGCTGAAAATCCGGAGAATTTATAACCGATGTACCTGTTCCTCCTCGTAAAATAGCCTCTTCGTTCATATATAGAACGTCAGCATAACGGAAAAGCACAAAATCATTTTCGGCATAAGCATATTTCTTTTGTTTATCAATTTCGTATTTAAACATACGTGCACCGTCATTCCATGTTGCATCTGTAAGAGATGTAATTTCAGGTACAATTTCAACTGGACTGTTATTGTCATCCAACATTTGAGCTGAGCCATCTGCATTGTACACTTTCCCAATAAACCAGCCCCATCTTTTGGTATTTTTTGTCCCGAGTCCTTCATTGCCTGGACCGCGTACATCTGATGATTCATAGCGTTGAATAAATTTTGGACGTGCGGCAAATCCATTCCAAGGTTTTTCAATCAAATTGTAAGTGGTTTGTTGCGAATAATGCAAAGTAAGAATTATCATTCTTAATTTATTAGACATATAACCATTATATCTTAAATCAAAATCAGCATTCCCATCTTCAACAATTACAAAGATATTTTCTTTGCTATTTTGATTATCGATTACAAAATTATTAAAGAAATTATTCTCAATAGAATATGCTCCAGAGCTAATGACCTTTTGACAAGCTGCAGCACTTCGAGTATAGAAATCACTCACATTATTTATTCCTGCAACTTGTATATTAGCTGGCGTACAACCATATGATTCAGCATTTAAGTATAAACGAGCTAGCAATGCGTAAGCAAATCCCTGAGTTACTCTACCATAGTTTGTCGCACGATTTCCATCGTTTACCACGGGCAAATTTGGTGCATTTTTTTCTAAATTATTTACTAATTTTGACCAAACTACTGATGGGTCACTTAGCGGAACTGCCTCATCCTTAAATTCTTCAAGATATGGTACTCTTCCGAAGCAATCAAAAAGATTAAAATAATAGTAGCTTCTTAAAACTTCAAGTTCACTCACATATTGATTATAAACAGATTCATTTATTGTTGATTTGTTTGTTTCAAGTGTGTTAAGAATTTTATTGCATAAAACTGCTCC
>JBBQKF010000220.1:0-2491 GCA_038326615.1 Saccharofermentanales bacterium
TAATGGGTATTTGGATGTAGTGAAATTTATATGTGTCGTTGATGAGATTATTCAAGAAATTAAACGCAGTGAAGGAACTGAAGAAGATAAATTAATTAAGGAAATTAGAAATTGGAGAGAGCTAAAAGATGAGGATTTTGACCCCTTAAAGGAGAAAGTCATAAAAAAGATTGATGAAGGTAAATTTTCCTTAATAGCTTATCCTGTAATTTTCGCCGAATTTCTCCAATTTGAATTCTATAAATTAGATGATTTTAAGATTACTGAAGAATTTATTAACAGGTTTAAAAAAGGAATAGATAAATCCAAAGAAACTCACAAATATATAGAAGCATTAAGATATAAATTTCCGATTTGGAGTGATAGAGATACAACACCGGCAAGAGGAAATTATCTCCAAATCTGTAACTATGTCATTGATGCTAATGATTATGCTTTGACAAAAGAATATGTTAGTATTTCAGACACTATTTTAGCTCATTTAGAACAAAATAAGAGTAAAGAATTGCAAGAAGTTATTATTGATCCTTCAAACTTAAATTCTCCATTTTTTGAGAATCTTGATGTTGCTGTTTTTTTTGAGTTTCTTCTAAAAGCGAATAATCAAACTATATATGCATTTAATGAAAGCATTTTCCAACGATATAGTGACAGTGATATTAATCATGAACCAGTATTCCAAAGGGAAAGAGAATTCTTTGAAAAATTACATAAATTAATAGTTGAGTATATTGATAGCGTTTCACAGAGAAAAATTAGTACTGTTCAATTCATTGATCTGGAAAAAAACTTAAAAAGATTTGTGAAGAAACAATAGCATCCACTAACGTAGAAAAACCGTTTTTTGAAAAACTTTATCAGGCACACTTGCAGGTTATCGATCAGGGTCAAGGCTTTCCCGTTGATAGGGTAAAGTTACATGGGTTGATTAGTTGGGCGCGAAAGAAAGGTTGAGACTGGTTGAAGTAAATTAACGGATTATCCTGAATTTAAAAATTGATCGTTATGGCAAATATACATGAACTGGTTTCGATTATTGGCGAAACACAACACTACTTTAAGCTTCAGGCAAGCCGGCAGGTAGATACCACCCTTACCTTGCGCAACTGGCTGTTTGGTTATTATATTGCCGAATATGAGTTAAATGGAGCTGATCGGGCGGAGTATGGACTACGATTGTTTAAAGAAATTGCAAGCAGGACAAAGCATATTCCCGGGATGTCAGAAAGAAATCTCTATTTGTTTAAATCTTTTTATCTAGCTTACCCGAACATTTTGCAGTCAGTGACTGCAAAATTATATTTAAATGATTTACAGCAAGTTGTAATTTTGCGGACAGCGACCGCAAAATTGATAAGTCCCGCAGACAATGGAATTGAAACTCCAAATAGTACTGACGTACAAATTTTGCAGACAGTGCCTGCAAAATCTCAAATAGACCAAGATAAATTAATCAATCAACTCAGTTTTACCCATATTATTGAACTATTAAAGGCTGATTCACTCTTAAAACGCGGCTTTTACGAAAAGGAAGCGGTCGCCAATTGCTGGTCGGTTCGTGAACTTCAGCGAGCTATGAATAGTATGCTTTATGAACGCACTGGATTAAGCACCAACAAACAGGCAGTCATTGATAAACAAGTTAATCAGGAACCATTATTGCCTGAAGATGTATTTCGCAATCCATACATATTAGAATTTTTAGGCTTAAAGGAAGAAACGGAATACTCTGAATCGCAGTTGGAGCAAGCCATCATCGACCATTTGCAAACATTTTTGTTAGAACTGGGCAAGGGTTTTTGCTTCGAAGCGCGGCAGAAACGAATTACTTTCGACAACAAACATTATCGTATCGACTTGGTATTCTATCATCGTGTACTCAGATGCAATGTGTTGATCGATTTAAAATTAGGCGAATTCACTCATGCCGATGCAGGTCAAATGAATGTTTACCTGAATTATTACCGGGAGAACGAAACTCATGAAGGAGACAATCCACCTATTGGCATCATACTTTGCGCCAGTAAAAACGAGAATCTGGTAAAATATGCCACCACCGGATTACCCCAGAAGGTATTTGTAAATAAATACATGCTGAATTTACCGCAGGAGACCGAATTGCAGAAAATTATAGAGGAGGAACAACGAAAAATAACCAATCATGGCTGAATACACCAACGTAGAAAAACCTTTTCTTGAAAAGCTGCATCAGGCTCATTGGGAAGTGATTAATCAGGGTCAGGGAGTTCCTGAAGATCCAAGCAAATCGAGGCGTACTTCGTTTGATGAAGTAGCTTTAAAATCAGACTTTTTTGCCGCGGTTGGCGAGCTAAACAAGTGGGCAACACCCGCGCAGTTGGAATATTGCTACGATCGTATTTTGCTGCATGGACACAAGAAGCTGCTGGAAGCCAATAAGTATGTTTACCGCATGTTGTTGAAAGGCATTACCTTGCCAGGCAAGAACCAACAAACAGGCGAAGAAAACCCC
>JBBQKF010000221.1:0-2480 GCA_038326615.1 Saccharofermentanales bacterium
ACTGATGCTTGATGTCCACAGGATGAACAATGAATTAATTTTTGCTCTGTTATCCAGTATTTTTTACTACCGCTGCATTTCGGACAAATAAAGCCATTAGGCCATCTTATATCAAAAATGTAATTCCAACAATCTTCATCACTTCTAAATTGAGCAAGGAATTCTTGAAAATGCTTAGGATATCGCTCATTTATTACTCATGCAACAAAGCTACAATATTTTACTTGACCGAAAGGGATAGGCAGTTAATTAATTAAGTGTACTTCGCTCTGCAATCTTTCAGGAAAGTGCCGCAAACACTTTCCTGTTTTGCATTTTATCGTTTAAGTTTTATTATTACTTGTTTCCTTTTTAATAGTCCATCTGATCCTTTTTCTCTGTTTAATATCTGATAGGTTATTGGTGTAGTCATGGCAATATATCGCAGCACTTCCTCAAACTGCTCTTCCTTAAAAGTCGCTTTTAGTCTTAGGTTTTTAAGTTTTTCGTCCTGAATCATGATTTCGGCTCCATACCATCTTTCAAGTTTTTTGGCTGCTTGTGCAAGAGGTTCATTATCAATTATGAGGTAACCCTCCTTCCAGGCTGTATAAAGCTTAGTATCAACATTTCTAATACTAAGCGATTTTGTTTCATTGTTATAGGCAATTTTTTCACCTGGTTTAAGTATTTGATTAAATGATTTAGTTATGCCATTTATTTCTACTTTCCCTTCTTTTAAAACAACCTCCGTAACAGATTCATTGGCATAAGCTGCCACATTAAATTTGGTTCCCAACACTTTTATATTCATATCCTTCACTCCAACTGTAAAATCAGAATGCTCTATATGTCTTACATTGAAGAATGCTTCACCAATAAGTTCAACCTTGCGTTGTTGGGTAAATTCTGAAGGATATTTTAGCTTGGCACCGCTATTCAACCAGCCCGAAGTGCTATCAGGAAGCATGAATTCAATGTGTGCTCCGTCTGGTACATTAATTTCGAGCCATGCTTGTGCGGTTGTATGGTTGGGGTTGGTAAAAAAATACAACGATGCAGAAAGGGCAAATACCGGGATTAAGATAGCGGCCACCTGCCTATAGTAGAACCAAATATTCTTTTTCTTTTCGTTTCTCTTTTCTTCAAGTAAAATATGGTATTGTATTTTTTCAAAAATTGGATGAAGTGACTTTTTATTATCACTATTTGCGAATTTCGTCCATTGATCGAAGATTTGTTCTTCAATCTTTTCATCATCTTTCACTTTGGTAAACCAATGCTTAACCTTTAAATACTCGTTGTACGAATATTTCCCATTGGAGAAGTCGAGCAGTGTTTTATAGTTTATATTATCATCCATGTGTATATTTCAAAACCTTTAAATCAAATTTCAGTCGTTATATCCTGAAACAGTGGATATCCCTAGTGAAAAATTAATCTTTTTTTCCGACAGACCGAAGAAAAATAGAAATTGGATGTTAAAATGCTAATAATGAGTAGCAAAAAATGTTTCTTATGAACGGATAAAAAGGGAAAAGAATACCAACCCTTGAATCTGAAGTTTTTCGAACTCGCTTTTTAAAAACCGCATGGCTTCAGTAATGTGGTATTCCACTGTTTTTGTAGTAATACTTAATTCTTCAGAAATCTCTTTTAAGGATTTCTCCTCGATTTTCTTTTTAATGAAAACCTCTCTGCGCTTTTCAGGCATCATTCTGATAAATTGCTCAAGCTTGTCAAGCATAAACTGATAATCGGAGCGGTCGTCGAAATCAGGTTTGAATCTGGATGAATCAAATAAAATATCGTGCTTCAACTCGTTTAACCTGGAAAGTTGATTAAAATATTTTCGAACCGAGTTAAGTGTGATTGTAAACAGGTAGGATTGAAATGATGTATCTGTTTTAATATCTTTCCTGTTATTCCAGATTTTAATAAATACTTCTTGTACAATATCCTCTGCAGCTTCTTCCGACTTTAAATAACTCAAAGAGAAATGATATAATTGCTTACTATATCGTTTAAATATTTCTTCAAAAGCGGAATGGTCTCCGTTTTTGAATTCCTTCAATATTTCGGACTCAATAGATGCCATTAGTTTAGAGAGAATAATTGTTCGTATTTTATCTGACAAATCTATAAAAAATAACTGCTTATCCAGGGAAATCGCTTTTAAAAATTGTTAAAAAATTTGTTGATTGAATATTTTTCATTATCTTTATGATCTATTGCTGGTTAGCCTTAAAAAAATGGCAAATCAAAAAGCAAAAATCTTTATTGAACATAATGTTTTCCTGAATAAACATTTCTCTGATTTGGCAGATCCACGCAGAACAAACAAAGGTCATTTCTATTATCCCCCTTAACGAGATTCTCTTTCTTGTAATTTCTGCTGTGGTCAGTGGTTATACTGATTGGACTTCTATCCAGATATTTGGGAATGCGAAACTTCAATGGCTCAGACACTTCTTTCCATATACTCACGGGATACCTTCACA
>JBBQKF010000222.1:0-2458 GCA_038326615.1 Saccharofermentanales bacterium
ATATTTGATCCTGGTATTAGTGGCCTCAAAGTTTTTTATGATGTTTTTACAGATTTCTAATTTTGAGCTATTAACGAATTTTCTGGATAACTCTGTTTTACTTTTTACCCAGGTTTCATCACTAATTGACGGTGAATCATCCATTGACTTAAGTAATCCCAAGAGAAGCGAACTTCTAAAAGATTATACAAATTGAATCCATCATTAGTTTGTATCAGTTTAGCCTTGAATCCATTTTTGATAAGTAGACCTGTAATGTTAAGTGCTTCCTTATTTGTTTGAGTTAAAACGCATGTTGTTCCAGAAAGGTCAGTTGAAATAATATCATTTACCGTAGGAACTATTAGGTTATTGGTTATTTCTTCATTGCTGGTATGGGCATAAGCGTATTCACCTTTCTAATAGATAATCCGGTTAAAAGAAATAAGGCTGAACAATGAAATTATCAACTCGTAACTTGCTTATGCCTATACCAGCACCGTTAGCTGTAGGGCAAATTTTATGTTTGTATCGGTGTAACAAAATCTTCTACTTTGGGGCATCTCTCGTCGAGTGGAAGGGACGGGCTGGAAACCTCTTTCCGCAAAAATAAAGATTATGGTCAATTCCTAAATATATTTTTTTGCGGAAGGTGGTTTCCAGCGAAGGGACGGGATGTCTATGTCACTTATTCCCAGGTTTTGTCTTAGATTACGAAGATAAATAATTCAATAATGTTCTTACTTTTAGAAAAGATAGGTATATAACAAAAAACACTAATGGTTTGCTCTAGTGATTGAAGAAGGAAATGTTTCCTTAATAAGGTTAAAAAACTATAATTCCATCAAAAAATCTTTAATTTCGATATTATAAATATCTTTATCCTGAAAGTCTGTCAACAAAGCACAAAGAAAAGAATTATGAAGAAAAAAATCTACTTATGTTTATGGCTTTTCGGGATATTAAATATTTCAACTGCTCAATCAATTCAAGATATTTCAATTGACAATTTAAATTCACCCCAGGATAAGATTGTTAATACTCCCTTTGGACCAGCATTAAAGTCAAATGTTCATTACCTTGATAATGACCATTATATAAACAATACGAATAATAATATTCAGGTAATTCAAAAGGCAACCGATAAAATAACCAAGGAATTTTATAATGTTAATAATAGTGTAAAAACTGATTTTAAGATTCAAAGTCAGGATAATTCATCTTATTCCATTTCATATTTTAAAGATGGTTGGATAACTTATGCAGATGGTCAGTTTTTCAGTCAAAATCCACTTTCTAAGTTTAGTACTAATTGGATTGTGCCACAACCTCCCAAAAAAGTCTCGAATCAACTACTTTACATATTTATTGGTGGTGGCGGAACATTTTATTCAGGATATTCATACATAATTCAACCA
This sequence comes from Saccharofermentanales bacterium, assembly GCA_038326615.1. Taxonomy (GTDB): domain Bacteria; phylum Bacillota; class Clostridia; order Saccharofermentanales; family UBA5734; genus JBBQKF01. Next base: position 1,398 of record JBBQKF010000222.1, read on the forward strand.
GTCTTACAATGGGGGATATCACCTGCAGGTGGAGGAAATTACTGGTCTATCTGCAATTGGTTTGTTATTAATAATGAGTTTTTTCATGATTCACTACTACTTGTGCAACCGGGGACTAGCTTAAATGGAATTATTAGACTGACATCTTTTTCAGATAGTTCGTTTAGTTATAATTCATCGTTTGGTGGTTATCCTACAAGTTTGCAAGTAGATAATATTCCAGAACTTATTAATCTCTATATAGCTTTTGAAGCATATTCTGTTCAGGAATGTATAGAGTATCCAGTGGATGAAAAAGTAAAATTTTGTGATATTCAAATTCTTACAGGAGTTCATACTGATTTTATGTGGACTCCCGTGAATTGGGTCTCAGATTGCGGGCAATTCACAGAAGTTATTTCGAATTCCAATAATGGAGAGATTGATATTCATTTTCATAAAGCTACAGTAATAGATAATTTTGAAGACATACAATTTTATCCAAATCCTGTTGAAAAACTATTGCATATTTCTCCTCGAGAACCTATTTCTAATTGCAAGATCGAAATCCACAACAATTCAGGTAGGCTGATTTGGAATAAATTTTTCAACTGTCTTGATTATGAAGTCAATATAAATCTTGAAGATTATCCTAATGGAATATATTTATTGAGGTTTTCGTATAATAATGTCAGCCATGCATTTAAAATCATTAAAGTTATAACTATTTGAAGCTGAGAAGCGTGTAATTGTTCATTTCTTCATTCATATAACTACTTTAGAATGACTATAAATAATAAGAGAGACTCAAATCTCTCTGCTTTTACTTGAGGCTTGTTAATCTTTTTCTACCTTAGAAGTTGCAATACACATTTTAGTTTTACTCATTGCAATCCCATTAATTTCTTATGCTCAGAATAAAGATAAGCTGGGATTTCCCAATAAAACCGGGAGATACTGAATGGCATAATGCAAAATCTGAGTTATTTCCGGTTAATTAACACGTATTTACATCATCATAAGAGTGATTTTAATCAATTAAGAAAAGTCAAATAGTGGTCCTAAGAATGGGGAGTAGTTTA
>JBBQKF010000223.1:0-2357 GCA_038326615.1 Saccharofermentanales bacterium
CATCACCCGACTTATTAGGATGAATCCTAAAACCTCTGCAAAAAACCACGTGAAAATTCACGTGGTTTAAAGAAGAATAAATCCTGTATATGGATCATTTTATCTTTCTAAAATTATAACATATTGAACTTGCCGACTGCAAATCTAAACTGGTTGTTTATGGTTGATTTAACAGAAACAATATGTTATAATTTACTTAATGTAATGAATGTTGTCCAGCCGAGACTGGATTATTCTATGTAGGTAGTCGTTATTATGACCCTCAATTCGGACGATTCTTGAATGCAGACGATACAGATATATTAAATGTTGACCAAGACAGCCTAATTGAAAATAATCTTTTTGCTTATTGTTACAATAATCCAGTTATGCTTAAGGATGACACTGGATATATACCTGTGGAAACGGTAGTTGACGTAGCTTCAATTGGATTTAGTGCATATGATTTAATCACAAAACCTTCATGGATAAATGCTGGATTTTTACTTTGGGATGTTGCTGCAACATGCCTTCCTTATGTTCCAGGGTCATATGTCGCCAAAGGGATAAAGACAGGCACAAAGTTGGTGTCAAAAGCTGATGATGCGGTTAAAATTTCTGTTAATACTTCACGACGGACAGCAGTTAAAAAAGCATGGAAACAAGAAACAAAAATGGTTAAATCAACAGGTAAAGGTACAAGGGACTGGACGAAAGGAGAAGCTAAACAATTACTAAATAATGGTAAAGTTAAGGGATATCAGGGACATCATATAAATAGTGTTAAGGGTAGTCCGCTATTGGCAGGAAATCCTAATAATATTAGATTTTTAACTCCGCAAGAACATCTTTTTACACATGGCGGAAACTGGAGAAATCCAACTAGTGGAAATTTACTTAATAGATTATGGTAATGGGTGATATTAATGAATGATTTTTTAGAACAAACAATAGCAATCTTAAAAAAATGGGAATATAAAAGCAAAAAGATACTTTCAAATGAAACAATTCAAATATGTCACGTTCCACATGTTGGAAGTGAAGCATGGCTACATGAGTTATATGCAGGTCTTGCTAACAATCAAATTAATCAATTACAAGATTCAATTCCTGTATCTTTGCCAGAATCATACAAAGAGTTTTTAAAACTTTATAATGGGCTTAACATTTTCTCAAATAGTCTTAGTATTTGGGGGCTTAGATCATTAAACTACAGAACTGGAGAAGGATCGATTCAACCATATAGTTTAATTGATCTTAATAACGGAAGACCAAAAAAGTTCCCAGATACATGGTTGTATTTTGGTAGCTATTCATGGGATGGTTCAAGAGTGATTTTTGACTTGGAAAAAGGTGTTGAGAACAATAAAGTCTATAGGTGCAATAGGCAGGATGTAAAAGTACTGAATGAATGGCCTAATATTTGGATTTGGTTGTTAAGTGAAACTCAAAGGTTATCAAAAATGTTTGATGAAAATGGGGTTGAACTCGACGAAGATGCTCCAACTACACCAAATTAATTGGAAGTGATATTATGATTGTTCCTAAGGAATATATAGCTAAATTAAATAGCATCCCTTTTCATGAAGTTTCTTTAGGCTATACAACTATTACGATTTACCCAAGTAAAAGTATTAAAAGAATGCTATTATCAGACATTGAGCACTTAAATAACAAATTTTTCGTTATCGGCAACGAAGATTTGTGTGGGGATTTATTATGTATTGATACAAGTATTGATTCTCTACCAGTTTATCTTGTATCAGAGGAAAATGACCTTGAAACTGACTATATCTCTTTTTCGTTTGATAATTTCATGAATATCTTGAATATGTTAAAAGATATTTCGACTGATCGAGAAAATCCTGTTAAATTAGAAAAGAATCCTGTTCCTGAAGATTTAAAAAATTATTTTTTAAATCAAATTATTATTTCAAATCCAGATTGTGAGATGCAATTCTGGGAAGGTTTATTTGAATCTTAATTATTTTCACTCATCATTTACACTTAATTAAAGTTCAAAGTGCACCTAATAAAATCCTATAAGAATATAAAGCGAAACAACATCAAAAAAGAATTGTCGGTAATACAAGCTGCGCCACCTTTAAAGTGGCGCAGTTTTGTCTGCATATACAAAGTTTTCTATTCAGGGTTTTAGGGTTTTGCCCTAACAATTTCGGGGGGAATGATATCATTACCCAATGCTTGCTAAGACAATATTTTTAACTTGCTTTTTTAAAACGTAAATTCGCAAAGTAAATTCCACAGTATAACCCATTGAGGAATTTAACATGAGAAACGGCTTAAAACAACAGAGAATTTACTATGAGAAATTGATAAAATATTATTTAAAAGCAGTAAATAAAGGATTTTGTCAA
>JBBQKF010000224.1:0-2355 GCA_038326615.1 Saccharofermentanales bacterium
GGTCGAAGAATACAAAGCAGATCAGGTAAGAAAGTATGATCAAAAAATTAATCGCACAAATGCCCTGTCAATGACTCATGATATACTGATAGCCGTCTTTATAAGAAAGCAATTTGGGAAAGCACTCCAAGCCTTTGATAACGTAGTGGAGAAAACGAGGGAAATAATACGCCATGGTCGAAGTGAACCCAGAAATAAAAAACCCAAACGAACTTACTCGATGAACTACAAACCTTTATGAACAATCATTAACTAAACGACATTGGATTACAAATAGTAAATTAGATCTGTTCCTTTAATCATTATGTTGTTTCTTCAGACCGTAAACGTATATTTAATGCAACTATTAGTTTTTCAGTTATTCAAAGTATAAATAATAAAATTATAATGACTTTCCCTTTGATGAAAAAATTATTGTTTGTGCAACCATTTTTCTCACATTACAGATTACCGGTAATGGCTGAATTAGCGCATCATTTTGAAGTAACTATTGTGACTACCAAGAATGATCAAGGGGTCGGCTTTGGTAGTCCTTCTATCAGTAATACCCAGATAAGCAAACATGTAGAAGTATCCTCAAAGAATTGGTTTAGTGGCAGATTGGTTTATCAACAAAATTTGATAGAAATTGTAAAAAAAACAAAACCAAATTATGTGTTTGCATGCGCCAATGTTCATGATATAGGTTTCTGGAATATGTTGATTTATTGCTACTTCAAAAAAATACCCGTTTATAGTCATGGACAGGGACCATATAATAAGAAAAAAGGCGCCCTTGTTTGGATAGAATATTTTACTCTGACATTTTTTTCAAAAAGATATGTTGCCTATACGCCATTCTCATTTGAAAGTTTTAATTATCATGGTTTGAGTACTTCAAAAATCAGGGTTGCACATAATTCGATAATCAATGAATTTCCGGTTTATCCGGAAGAAAAAACCTTCGCAACAAAAGGAATACTTTTCATTGGTAGATTGAGGGATGGATCTAATCTAGATTTATTGATAGATACAGTAAATGATCTATCATCGAACCATCCAGACATTATATGTCACATTGTTGGTTCTGGAGTATTAAAAACTTTTTATGAAGAAAAATACGGTAACTTAAGTTGCATAAAATGGTACGGGGAGGTATTTGACCAAAAAATAATATCCGATTTATCCAGAAAATGTATAATTGGATGTTATCCTGGAAACACAGGGTTAAGTGTTGTTCATTATATGTCATTGAGCTTGCCAGTTGTCATACATAGTAATATGGAATTGCATGGACCTGAGACATCTTATGTTATTGACGGAGAAAATGGCAAAATATTCGACTATCAGAATAAAAGAAAATCTTTATTTGATACATTAAGTGTACTGTTGTCAAATACTGAAGAATTAAGGTCAATGAGCCGGCACTCCTTTAATGCTTATAAAAGTATCACTAGTCCATCCTATGCTCAGCAAATTATAAATATTATTGAAGAATAAATATGCTTAAAAAAAAAATAAGACCTTTTTATAGGTTGTTAAGAATGTATTTACTTAGACGCATATATGGGCTAAATAGTGTAGATAAAACTTTTTATATTCAAGGAAAATCAATAATTGCTAAAGATCTGCATGCAGGATGCTTTGTTAATCTAGCTCCAGGATGCTTAATTTATCCAAAAGTCTTTATCGGTGATTATACAATGTTAGCTACTCAAGTTATGATTATTGGAGGAGACCATAAATTTAATATACCTGGACGTCCTATGATGTTCTCCGGAAGGAGTGAATTAAAAGAAACATATATTGGTAAAGATGTTTGGATCGGTGCCAAAAGTATAATATTTACGGGAGTATCAATTGGAGATGGTTCTATAATTGCAGCAGGTTCTCTTGTCACAAAAGATATTGAACCTTATAGCATAGTCGGAGGAGTTCCCGCAAGAATAATTAAATATAGATTTGAGAATCAAGAAGACATTAATAAGCACAAAGAAATGATAAATAAACCATATCAGGAACTTGGATATGGAGATCATTTGCTTTTATCTGATATTGAAAGTGACAATAATTAGAGTCTGTCTGTAATATTTAAAATATATGAATATCAGGTAGATATAATTGGTTTATCAAAATCTTCTTTGTATCTTGTTATCGAATTAAAGATAGCTTTTGTAATGAAAATATTTAATGACCTGGTGTTGAAATTTGAAAAATCTGATTGGTCTAAGAATCCCGAATTTGGGGTGATCGATACTATTCTTGAACTTCATCCTGAAATTTACGGAATTTTTAAGTTCGAAATTGCTGGTAATGAAGAAATTAACAATTTTGGCAGGGGCGATACTCCTACAGTTGAGCAGATTGTCAGGGCCG
>JBBQKF010000225.1:0-2232 GCA_038326615.1 Saccharofermentanales bacterium
GCTACGTTGAATGGAGTTCAACAAAAAGAATTGCTGCCGGACTTTGCCGGATAATGGCTTAAAAACATGAATGTCGCTTGTTTATCAAGCGTTTATAAAAATTATATATTGCCGGATAGTAAAAAAAAATGAGCATACACATTAGGTACGGAAGAAATCCACCGCAGCATATTGCATAACTTTTCAGGGATGTGCTTTAGGAAAAGGAATTTAATGGCGCTTTCAAATTAGTGGTTTTTGCCATAATCGATGATCATAATGCTCACAAGAATCATAATTCACAAGAAAATTATTTGTCGTTTATGGAAGTGTTTGAATAAAGAAATTTAAATTTGTTGCAATTTATGCATTTTATAAGTATTTTGTTTGCAAATGTTGTATATTTGGGGTTCGTAAATAAACGTTAATTGTTATCGATAGAATACGATGAAATTTACGTGCAAAATTAAATTATTGAGTATCAATCAGATTTCAATCAATCTATCATGTCTCAACGTCAAACAACTTCTCGCCATAATCTCATTATCAATAAATTGCGGAGACAAAAACACGCAACATTTAAAGATATTTGCGAGTATCTTGAATGCGAATCTGACATTCAGGGAGAGGATTTGACTATCTCGAAACGAACTTTTACACGAGACATAGCCGAAATCGGTGAGATTTACGGCATTTACATTAAATACGACTTCTCTGCACGAAGCTATTTTATTGAAGATGATCTTTCAGATATGTTTGCCAATCGCCGTCTCGAAGCACTTGATATTTTTAATGCGCTGCGCATCAAAGAACGACAGGAAGATAATCTTTTCCTTGACAACCGACAAAGATATGGAACAGAGCATCTTTATAGTTTATTGAATGCTATAAACAACAAACAGCAAATATCTTTTGACTATCAAATTTTCTACAAAAAAGATAAGTTCACGAAAACAGCAAACCCTTTGGCAATCAAAGAATTTAAATATCGTTGGTATTTGTTTGCACAAAGTATAAACAGCGGCAAAGTAAAATGTTACAGTTTAGACCGTATGAGTAATTTAGAGATTTCACAGATAGAATTTGAAAAGCCAACAGACTTCAATCCTGCTGAACACTTGTATTATAGTTTTGGGATTATCAGCCCAAATGCTGAGCAACCAAGCGAAGTTATTTTATCCTTTGACCCGCTTCAGGGTCAGTATATCAAATCGTTGCCGTTGCACCACACACAGCAAATTCTCGCCGACAACGACACAGAACTGAGAATCTCGCTAACAATTTATCTTACGCTAGATTTTACAATGGAACTTCTTTCCTACGGAAGCTCCCTTAAAGTTATTCAACCACAGCAACTTATCGACACCTTGAAGGCAACTTATGAAAATGCGTTGAAAAATTATTAAAAAAATTTGAAACCGTGCCGTATTTTGGCAGAGGTTAGTTGTAGTTTTGCAGAAAGAAACAATGTTGAATCTTAAAAACAAAAAAAACATGGAAAATTCAAATCAATTCTCATCAGCAGAATTACCTGCCAACAAGGAGAAAATTGTCAACACATTAAGAAAGTATGGTATTGAAGTGAAAAGAATTGAAGTTACTCCCGGTCCTTCGGTTTCTCTTTATGAAATTGTACCTAAACCAGGTGAGAATATTTCTAAAATCAAAGATTTGGAAATAATGGAAAGTATGTTCTCATTTTCAGCTAAAGGCAACCGTATCATTAAATCCTCTCTGGGAAAAGATGCATTCGGTATAGAAGTACCGAACGGAAATCCCAAAATTATATCGTTGCAATCAATTTTAAACTCTGATGAGTTTAAAAACAGCTCGTTCGAATTACCCATTGTTTTGGGAGAAACTTATGACAATAAGAATGTAATAACTGATTTGGCTAAATTGCCACATTTGCTTGTAGGCGGTGCAACAGGACAGGGTAAATCTGATTTTCTACATGCAATTATCAATTCGCTTTTGAATAAAAAACACCCCGAAGAGCTAAAATTGGTACTTATAGATACTAAAAATAAGCAATTTAGCATTTATGCTGAATTGAAAAATCGCTTCTTGGCATCATTATTTAATGGTGAAAGTGCAGTTATTTCTAATACTAAAAAGGTTATTGAAACGCTCAATTCACTTAGTATAGAGATGTTTAATCGCTATGAATTATTAAATCAAAATCAAGTAAATAATTTAATAGAATACAACCAACTTGGGAAAAAGAATCTAGCTTATTTGGTGATAGTTATT
>JBBQKF010000226.1:0-2216 GCA_038326615.1 Saccharofermentanales bacterium
AAATCTGTATAAAATACATTAAAAATAAAATATCCTTGCAGCCTTGGTTTGATTCTCCTTCTTTCCAGGGCTGCATATTTTTTTTGCATCTGTATTAATTTTTCTTGATGAAAACAAACAAAAATGGTAAAATATAACAATAAAAAAGGAGATATAAATGGAAATAAATGATCTGACAATGGATATCTTAATAATAGCGGCTAGTGTGGCGGTGGGGTTTTTAGCAGGGTATTTTGCTGTTTATGCTTTTAATAAATTCCCTGCAATCTGGTTTTGTGAATATGGGGAGAAACCTGACAAAAAAATGCTTTCAGAAGAAGCACAGAGAATTCGAAGTTACCCGTGGAAGCCCGCTCTGGCTATGATATTTACTGTGATCTGTATAAAACTAGGGATTGAAAACTGGCAGTTTGCTATCCCTGCAATCATTGCGATATGGGTAATCGTTGAGATTATTATTGCGGACAAGCTGTATATGATTATACCTGATCAGTTTATTATTCTTTTGGCTGTTACCGGTTTTGGATTTATCCCTTTTTATGACAACTTTTTGGCACCCATATGGGGAACTCTATTAGGATTGGCACCAATGATTTTGATTTATCTAATTGGAAAACTGTTTTTTAAAAAAGAAATTATGGGATTTGGGGACGTAAAACTGATGGCTGCATTAGGATTTCTACTTGGTCCTTTTGGAATCATCTTTACTTTTATAGTTGGATTTATAAGCAGCGGAGCTTTTTTCGGGATTGCTTTGCTCTTGAAAAAAATCAAGATAAAGGATGAAGAACCACTGGGTCCATTTCTTGGGATTGCAGCCATACTCTATCTGGTTTTTTATAAAGATTTACACATGTTTCTAAATATTGTATAATGATTGGACTCATCGAGTTATTTTAACAGTAATAAACAATACAGAAAGAGGATATATATGATTACAAGTAAACAAAGAAGCTTCCTGAGAAGCCTCGCCCATGAAATTGAACCTTCAGTGTTTTTAGGGAAAAGTGGACTGACACAAAATGTAATAGATGAAATTGATGTAAACCTGGAAAAAAGAGAGATTGTCAAAGTTAAACTTCAAGAGGGCTGTGAATTAACGCCAAAAGAAGTGGCCAATAAAGTAGGTGAAACTCTTGGCGCGGAGTTTATTCAGGCAATAGGTCGTAAGTTTACACTCTACAGAGAGTCGGAAGACTATAAAAAAATTGAACTTCCTAAAGTTGCGAAAGCATCAAGGAGTTCAAAGAAGTGAAAAATCTGCTACTTAAAATTGAATATGATGGCAGTAATTTCTTCGGTTGGCAGAGACAGATGGAAGCAAGAACCGTTCAAGGCGATTTGGAGAAAGCATTAAGTGAAATTTGTGGGTCGAAAATCCTAATAAATGGAGCCAGCAGGACAGATGCAGGGGTTCACGCATACGCCCAGACGGCAAGCTTTAAAGGAGAGTGGACGATCCCGACTGATAAAATTCTGGTGGCGACGAATAATCTGCTCTCTGGGGGGCAAAATCATGTCGGATCAGTTGGAGATGTGAGAATAATTAGCATCGATGAAGTTGCGTTAGACTTTCATGCCAGATATAATGCGAAAGGTAAAACGTATATTTACAAAATAAGAAATTGCTACGAAAAAGATGTATTTGACAGAAATTATGCTTATCAAATAGTCAAACCATTGAATCTGGCGTTTATGGAGAAAGCAGCCAGAGATGTAGTGGGAACCCATGATTTTAAGTGCTTTCAGGCAATGGGTGGAAAAGAATTGAAATCAACCGTTAGGACTATATCAAACATGCAGATTTATGAAGACATTCTTGAAGAAGAAGAAAATCCGGGCGGATTTCATGATAGAATTATTACGATTGAAATAACCGGAAATGGTTTTCTATATAATATGGTAAGAATAGTAACCGGTACGCTGGTGGACATTGGGCTTGGAAAAATAGGACAGCGGGGCATAGCAAAAGCAATTGAAAGTATGGATCGAGAAAAAGCAGGGCACACTGCACCACCGCAAGGACTGTATTTGTCAGAAATATTTTATTGAAAATAGCAGGATATATGTCACGGATCTAATTCCGTGACATTATCACTTAAATTTTGTATACTAGAAATAATAGATACAGTGAACAAGATGTTGGGAGGATACAATGGATAGACCAAACTGGGATGAATATTTCATGGAAATGGCTGAGTTAACTTCAAAGCGTT
>JBBQKF010000227.1:0-2213 GCA_038326615.1 Saccharofermentanales bacterium
AAGCGTCATGGCTCAGGTCATTAAAAAAGTTCAGGAAGTAAGCAGTCTTCCACTTCAGATTGACAGTGCAGATATCCATGCTATTGAAGCTGGGCTACGTGCCTGCAATGGTCGGCCTCTTGTAAATTCCGTCAATGGCAAAGCAGAAGTGATGGCTGAGCTGTTTCCGATAGTAAAAAAATATGGCGCAGTTGTTGTTGGATTAACCTTGGATGAAAACGGAATTCCTGAAACAGCCGAAGGCAGATATGCAATAGCAGAGAAAATAGTTCGCACCGCTGCTTCCTATGGCATTCCAAAAGAAGACGTCATGATCGATTGCCTGACTCTGACCGTTTCTGCTCAGCAGAAGGGTGTACTGGCAACTTTAGAGGCGATAAAACTAGTGAAATCCCGTTTGGGTGTAAAAACTATTTTAGGTGTCAGCAATGTTTCTTTTGGTTTACCAAACAGACCTTTAATGAACAGCACATTTTTGGCCGCTGCCATGGGTGCCGGTCTGGATGCGCCAATCCTCAACCATATGTCACTAGAAATGATGAGGGCTGTTGATACCTATAGAGTTATAAACTGTCAAGACTTAGGTTCTGTTAACTATATAAAGAAATACGCCGAAGATATTAATGATTTGCCCCGTAAGCCATTCATAAATAACACAATTCCTTTAGGGAACGAAATCCCAAAAGGAAATAAAAATGAAAATGCATTCGGCCAGAAACAAACTGCCTATGATGAGCTGGAAGAGCTTATTATCGAAGGCAGAAAGGAAGAGGCAGCGGGACAGGTTCGCATACTCCTAAAGGCTAAGGAGACGCTTGAAGTCATAGATGAATGCTTTATACCCGCACTGAACAAGGTGGGTGAGGGTTTTGACAAGGGTGAAATTTTCCTTCCCTCTCTGATGATGTCTGCTGAAACTGTTAAAGCCTGCTTTGATGTCATCAAAGAAGTGAATGGTTCTGACGGTCCATCAACAAGCAAAGGCAAAATTCTTGTTGCCACTGTTCTAGGTGACATCCATGATATAGGAAAAAACATTGCAAAAATGCTTTTACAAAATTATGGGTATGAAGTAATTGACTTGGGCAAAGATGTTCCCATTAAAGATATAGTCGATGCAGCAAAAGAACACAATATAAAACTAATCGGTCTTAGCGCATTGATGACCACAACCGTAAAAAATATGAAACTCACGATCGCTGCGATTAGAGAATCAGGGATTGACTGTAGCATCATGGTTGGTGGAGCTGTTTTAAATCCAGAATATGCAGCCTTTGTTGGCGCAGATTTCTTTGTAAAAGATGCCCGTGAAGGGGTTGAAGTGGCAAAAAAAGTCCTGTAAAAACAAATGGCCGGATTATTACAGGATTATAATTATAAAGACCGGAGTACCCGTCATTTCTCATGACGCACCTCCGGCCTTTTTTAATTCTTTTTTAAATTCTATAATTTTCTGTCTATCTGGTTGAAATAATCTTATTTCCTATTCCCTCTGATAAAACCAGTTCCTTTAGCCTGTTAATATGAACATCTGCTGATTCTTTGGCAACATCCGGTTTCCCGTCGATTATTGCCATGTAAATCATTTTGTGTTCCGCGGTCATTTTTTCTGACCTTTTAAAGTTATCATAATAAAGATATCTAAATCGAAGCACCAGTTCCTGAAGTTGTTCAACCATTTGAATCAATATTTTATTTCTGGTGGCTTCCACAATAACATGATGAAAAGCTGTGTCCGCCTTTATCATAGCAGCCATATCATTTTCTTTCACTGCAATCTCATATTCTTCTGCGATTTTTCTAAGTTCTATTTTTTCTTCTTCTGTGATTCTTTTTGCAGCTAATTCTGCAGCAAAGCCCTCCACATTTTGTCTGACTTCCAGAATTTCCACCATGTCCTGCTTGGAAAGCTGTGATACATAAGCTCCCCTTCTTGGCTCTATGGTAATCAGGCCTTCTTTTTCAAGCTTTCTAATCGCTTCTCTAATTGGCGTTCTGCTTACGCCCATGTCTTCTGCAAGTTCTTCTTCCATTAGCCTCATACCAGGCTTTATCTTACCTTTAACAATAAGAAGTTTTAACTCCTCATAAACAATTTCCCTCAAGGGCCTGTGGTTTTGGATATCAAAATTAAGCATTTTTCTCCCTCTTCTATCATTATTTTTTCTATACTGTGGTTCTGGTCAGATAGGTGTCCCTATTTATCTGTTTTA
>JBBQKF010000228.1:0-2141 GCA_038326615.1 Saccharofermentanales bacterium
TAATATCAACCGGCAAATGGTTAAAAGCCAATAATGTCTGTTCCAGACTCATCTTTCCTGTTCGGGATTGAATACCGGAACTGCGCTCATTCCCTGTTTCAGCAAATAGTGATTGTTGTACCTCTTTTAAAGTATCCGGTCTGGCGGGTTTTTCTATAAAAGGGAATGGATACTCAAAACTTTGTACCTGCATCTGGTTCCATGCATCATCTTCAACTGTTTGAGCAGCTACCGGATAAACAATAAGATCTTCCTTTTGCATCATCCCAAATACCAGGAAAAAGTATTTGCCTATTTCCCTGTTAAACCCGATCCATTTACCATCAGGGTTTTCGAGCATAGCGACAATTGTCTTCAGCTTGTTACGAATATCATCGTGCAATGACCACATTACCTTAAGAGGACGATAGTTTTCCCAGCTTTTTTCAAGATATGGAAAAAGGATATTTTCTTTTTTAAGGTAGTGATTCTCAAAGTCGAAGAATTCTATGAAGCGGGGTAATAATTCCTGCTGCATCAGCTTAAAATCGTCAACTTCACGCCCCTTATAGCTTTTAATTATTTTCTTAACCTGATTTAGTTTGAATGTAAAGGCCTGGTTTTCGAGCATCAAATAATAAAGAAATGTACCTTCTTCAGGCTTTTCCCATTGATAATTATTCAGACTTTTATAAAAGACATTAATCACTTTATCAACATCCTTCTTGATTGTTGCAGGATCAATTCCCATTTTCATTTGCTTGTCCTGAAGCTTAAGCATTTCATGGGGAGTAAGGTTTTCTATTACGTCTTTGTATTTTTCAATAAGCATTCTGCCGTTCTCGCCATTCATCATACCCAGTGAAATGGCCAGTAAATCTTTTATCCGGCTCTCGCTATTTTTAATATATTCAGACATATTATGGCATCTATTTTTATAATTGATAAATTTACAATGTTTTTCTGTGCAGACTAAAATATAGATGCAAATTCAATCCTCTTATTTATTCCGTATAATATTTTATCCCAATCATTCGGGTATAACTCCTTTAGTGTTTTTTCAAATAAGTTGTTATTATTATATCTCTCAGTAAACAGAAACCAGGTTGGATTTTCTTCTACATAACCTTGATCAATAATTCCAACATTATTATTAATAATACTGTCAAGTACCTTTTTAACGATTATGACGTACAATCTGTCTTTTGAACGAAAATAGTAATGAACAGCTGATTTATTTACACCAGCCTGCATGGCAATTTGTTGCAATGTCATTCCATGGTATCCGAATAAAAGAAAGATCTTGTATGCAGCGTGCAATATTTTATCTTCTGTACTCAATTTGCAATGTATTAATTCACTTATTGTCAAATCATTAAATATTCATATGATTGTTTAAAACCATACTAAAATCTTAGCTTTTCTGTCATTATTCCAAAGCTCATAATATCAAGTCGGTGAACTGAGATAAATATTGTAACAGTACGAGCCATGATAATATTGAGGAAAAAAACCGATATCTGTAGGGAAAGTGGCATAGTTGTTACCATGGTTTACCTGGAAAAATTCAATAAGTCCTATTCCGGGAATGGAGTCTGGGGACTGTCCAAACCCGGACATAGAATAAAAAATTGGAATCAATAATATAAGTGAGAAACTTTTCATAATTACATGTAAACTATCTTAACTTTTATCTTCATATCGCTATGCAGATTGAAAGATGCTTTAGGAAATGAGGGTCTGTTAGAAAAGCCAATAGACTCGTAATTTGAAAAACCGATTCCCTCTTTTGGTAAGATCATCCTTTTTTTGATTTTACCATCATTGTTTTCATCATGTAATATGTTTACAGCATATTTTCCTGTCGGCAGATCTTCAAACATTACGGATGATGAACCATTAATTATTATCCCGGTTAGTTTCTTGTAATACTTTTCATAATGTTCATCCGGGAAAGCATCCTCTCTATTATACAATGCAAAAATCACCATACCAGATGAATTGTGTAATCCATCAACTTCAATTGTTAAATTGTATTTCGCTTCACTCTGACTATCAAATGATGAAAGCACCATTATCATCAGGAAAAATTGAAGTATTATGATGGCTTTCTTCATTTTACATCTCTTTTCTTTTTGAGATTTTTTCTTTAATTGTATCAA
>JBBQKF010000229.1:0-2102 GCA_038326615.1 Saccharofermentanales bacterium
AAAATGCCAATGGTATTTATATTCAGCCTGCTGGTTGGGGACGAATTTCTGCAGCTGAACGACAAACGCTCATCAATCAATTTAGCAATAAAAATGTAATTATTGAAGATATTTTTAGAGATCAAAACTTGTCAACAGCAATCGGAGTTAGCTCATTACCATCTTCAATCCGAATAACAGCTTTTATGCTTTACAGTGATGGAGGAGCACCCCCAATGAATGCAGTGGCAATAACTAAAATTGCGAACCAGCGTCCACCAATGCCCATAATTATCAATTGCAGGAATTTCACAAATAATGATAACAATATTCAAACATTTCTAAACAACGATTCCATTCAGGGAATGACTTATGAAGCCGCTGCCACAAAAGATGTTGCTAAAATGGCTGATATTGATATATACATAAATATATTTATTTTCTCCCTCAACTTTTGAAATTAAAACTTGCTTTACTGGAAAAACCAAAACAAGGCTTTCAGTTTATGAAAAAGTCTTGTTTTGGATATAATGATGTTTGAAAACAGATCACGACTGATAAACCAATATCATTATAATTTTGCTGAAAACATGTATGATAGCTGAATTTATTCAAGAATTTGTTAGTTTTCTTTTTGAGGCATAAAACAGTCTAATCAACAATTAATTTTTGAAAATAAAACAATCCCATTTTTATCTATCATTTGAACTTGATGCGACATGAAGAATCCTACACTATTTCAAAAGTTCCGAAATTTGTTTTATTACTCCATCCCCACTCATGGGCGATGATGCATCAGTATTGACTACTTTGCCTTCTTTGTTGACAAGTAAATAGGTAGGGAATTTATTTACCGAAAACAATTGCTCAATAAGCCTTTCTTGATCATCGGGCAAACGGTAATGAATCACATTCTCGCCCGTAAGATCCATTTCTTTGATAACATTTTTCCACGAAGCTTCGGGGGAGTTATTGGCAAAGTACATAAATACCACGTCCAGACCTTTCAATTTTGTTTTAATATCTTTCACGTATTTCATGTTCTCTTTGCATGGTCCACACCAAGTACCCCAAAAGTCCACATAAATAACCTTGCCTTTGTAGGGTTTTATTAATTCTTCAAATAAGGCTTTGGCATCCTTGAATCCTTTCAGATTTTCAGTGCTCTTCAAACTGGCTTCATAAGTCATGCCTTTGGTAGATACATTTTTGTAAAAGTTGTTGACTGTTTCAACGGTTTTTATCAAATCCGGGTTCATCACTTTCGCTTTCATATCCTTCATGTTTTCTTCCGAAAGTGCCACATGTTTCCAGTCTAACTGTTTGTAATAAATGCAAGCATTCCACAGCTGCCTCAGGTTTTCATTGATTAGCAATGAATCTGACACATGAGTATCAATTGGCTGATTAGCCAACATTGCTGCACTGACTTCTTGAATTAAGGGTTTGATGGTTTCTATTTTACTGAGCAGGTCTTTGTATTTTATTTTTAAGGCTTCTGTCTTATCTTTACCTGATTTTTCAAAGTCTTCATTCATTGCAATAAGCTGATCCAGTAGCTTCATTGTAGCTTCATCCCCTTTTTTGTTTTGCTTGATATAATTGCTCATATCTTGAAACGAAATCGATTCATGTTTTTGAGGTGTTAGGCTCTTTTGATAATCGATATAATCTCTCACAAATGATTTGAAAACACCAAAAGCAGTGAAAGTCCATTCGTTGTTCAAGGGAAAATTAGTTCGTACATAATCCATATACCCTTCATCAAATGTAGTTTTATCCTTTTTTCTGAGATCGAACCGATGCTGCATCAAATAAAAAGCAAGATTGTAACGTTCAAATTCAGTTTTGAAATCTTTGAATTTTGGCGATACAGTTGGGTTTTCTGCAATAAATGTATTCAAAATAGCTAAGCGTACCTTGTACACCGAATCGCAATAGGATAGATATTCTATGTCGCTCAAGTTATCACTTTTCTTTCTATCAATATAAAGCGAAGGTGATTTGTATTTATATAGCTCGTTATTAATGCGTGCATTATCGCCCATAAAAAGCACTTGCTTTGGTCGATTGAAATACCCATCCTTACTTTTATCCTCTTCCAAAGGAATGTAATCGGCCAA
>JBBQKF010000230.1:0-1944 GCA_038326615.1 Saccharofermentanales bacterium
CCTCAATTTATAGTCAAGAAGCAGGGCGAAATATTATTGTAACAGAAGGTATAAGTTTCTCAAACAATGAGGCAACGGATAGAGGTATCAGGATTTATAAATTTGATAACAATGCTAAATTAGTGAAACAAATAACAGTTGACAATCCAAGTGACGAGAAAATTGGCAAACCCTTTCCTATTTATATTCAACATTCTGAAAATTTTCTTTGTCTTGATTATGTAAGTTTTGAACAAAAAGTGGTAAATGAATCTGTTCATGTTTTCAAATTATTTGATTTTGATTTAAATTTGAAGTCAACTTATACAAATAATGAAATGTACAGTACAGATTTTTATTATAACGGAGTGGGCACAATTACTTCTTTGAATGATAAGTTTTATTTAAATAAAAAAAGTGGTGAAAGAATAATCATCCCTTTTAGAACTGGCAAATAGTAGTATCATAGGCAATTGGGGCGTTCGAGTATTGAGTAGTAAATGATAACTACTATGGTCTACAAATCATTGAAGAATTCAAATGAAGAAACCTTATAATAGTCTAATACCTGCAAAAGCGTCAAAATATTAAAATACACTTTCCCATACTCCATATTACTATATGTGTTACGTGATATCCCTATTTCCATAGAAAGCTTGGATGCTGAAATTTTCTTATCCTTTCTTAATATTTCAAGTTTTCTGCCAACTTTCAGCATTAATTTTTTGTGTTCTGGCTTTACTTTCTTAGGTGGCTGATACTTTTTCTTAATCAGGCTATCTTGGTTGAGTTTGACTTTTTCAGGGGTCATCTTCTTGATTAATTTGATGTAAAGATAAAAAAAATGTCATGCACATAATTATGAGCATAATTAATTTATATCTTTGCACATAATTATGGGCAATAAATCTAAAAATAAGACAAAGTTTCTTCAACGGTCTTTCTGGTTATACCCAGAAGATAATCCAACACCATATTTGGTGCTCATTGAACACGATGAAAATGATTTACCAATAGGGTCAGCAATTGTAAAAGTTCCAAAGCGGGATATGATTGGCACTCGATTCCATACTATTCCTAATTAACAACTTTACAAAAAACCTATTGAAAATCGACTGTCCAAAATGTCTATTTATCAAGGGTTTCTAAAATCAGATTTCACTGTACAAAAAACACCTGTTTAACCCCAAAAAAATATTTAAAATATGAGCAAATTGGCACTATATTGTCGAGTATCAACATCGGAACAAACAGTTGAGAATCAGAAAATTCGTTTAATTGATTATGCAAAAGTTAATGGTTATGAGTATGATATTTATGAGGAGGTCGAAAGTACACGTAAGACCAGACCTGTGAAACAAGCATTACTGGCTAAACTTCGTGAGCATGAATATGAATCTGTCGTTGTTTACAAACTTGACCGCTGGGCAAGGAGTTCAACTGAGTTAATTTTGGATACCAAGGAGCTAATTGATAAAGGTGTCGGATTTATCAGCGTAAGTGATAACCTTGATTTTTCCACTGCTGCTGGCAAGCTTCATTTTGCAATCTTATCAGCATTCGCAGAATTTGAACGTGAATTAATTCGTGAACGCACCATCGAAGGATTAAGACGTGCTAAGATACAAGGCAAAGTTGCAGGTAGACCAAAGGGTAGCAAAGACTCAAAGAAACGACCTAAAAGCGGATATTTAATCCGTGAAGCAAAAAAGCGGCAAAAGGTCGATACCGATACTGGAACTTATAAATCCATCGATAACTACTTGAATTAAATAATACTCCCCCAAACAATTGTTTGGGTTTTTTTATACCAGAAAAGTGCCTATCCTCCCCTGTAATTGGGTAGCCAAACAATGGGACGTTTGTTTGGTCTGCATTCAATAAAATAATTCTGGATGTTTATTATTAGATACCGAAACAAAAATTAATTCTCAAACCGTTAACTTAGCGAGTGGAATTTATATA
>JBBQKF010000231.1:0-1881 GCA_038326615.1 Saccharofermentanales bacterium
TATAGTTTATGATATTTTGGACTTTTTTGAAATCCTCATCATTTAGAAGATTTATTAGTGCTAAATTGAAAAGAAAGTATAGATAATATATTGTTAAATGCTTTAGATGGCGAAAATTAAAATAAATTTTGGTTAAATCCATTAATGTAATCGAAACAAAACTGATTATAAAATATATTTATTTATATTGTGGAGATTTATTCCTATGAAATTATTAACTATTTCATTAATTGTAATATTGATATCATCAAATTTCATCTACTCTCAATTTGGGCTTGGTGAGCGCTTAAAACGCAAGCTTGAAGCAAAAATCGAACAAAAAGCCGAAGAAGCAATTAATAAAGCTGGCGAAGAAGGGCAAGAAGAGCAAACTGATGAGCAGGAAGAAGAGAAAGAAAAAGTTGAAAAGAAGGGAAATGGACAAAACGAAGAAAACAATACTGAATCAAAAACTGAGAAATCTTTTAAATCTTATAGTAAGTTCGACTTTATTCCCGGAGAAAAAATAATATTTTTTGAAGATTTCACCCAAGACAACATTGGTGATTTTCCTGTTAAATGGAATACAAATGGCTCAGGCGAGGTTGTAACTACTAACTTATATGACGGTAAATGGTTGAAAATGATTGATGATGCAAGTTACGTACCAGATATAAAATATCCATTCCCAGAAAACTTTACTCTCGAATTTGACTTGTTATGTAGCTTTGATTTTGATTATGCAAATCAATCTATGGGATATTTTAAATTTGAGATTGCTAATGTCGAGGATATAAAATATGCTTTATCAAGTAGTTATAGAGATGATTTTGTGCATAATGAACTTGAATATCAGTTTAAAGATGTCGCAAGAGCATGGGTTAAAGGTGAGATAAAAGGTGGAGCTCGACTTTCAAATGATGTAGAAGGAAAGTGGTTTCAGTCGCAGCACAAAAAGCCAATTCATATATCGGTTAGCGCAAACAAACAGAGATATAGAATGTGGATAAATCAAACTAAAGTATTTGATTTGCCGAGAATACTTTCTCCTAACCCTGCATATAATGTTTTGAAATATACGGCTTATAACATTAATACTGACAAGGAGTATAATGTATTATTGTCGAATGTGAAATTTGCTGAAGGAGTGGTTGACACAAGAAGCAAACTAATGACAGAAGGTAAACTTGTAACAAATGCAATCACATTCGATATTGGTTCGGACAAAATCAAGCCAGAATCTTATGCTATGCTAAAATCAATTTCTGAAGTTCTTACAGCAAATCCAGATGTCAAGATTATGATTATTGGTCATACGGATTCGGATGGAAATCCTGCCAAAAATCAGACTTTGTCAGAATCTCGCGCTGCTTCGGTTAAAAATATGCTATCAACAGAATTTGGCATAGACTCTTCAAGAATCCAAACAAGTGGTAAGGGTGATACAATGCCAGTTGAAGATAATTCTTCAAGTTTTGGCAAAGCTAAGAATAGAAGGGTTGAATTTGTTAAGTTATAATACTTAAAGTATGATACACGACATATTACTACAAAGAATTTCGATATTTCCCTTAATATGATATTGGGGCAATACCTAAACAACAGTCCAATTCAATTTTGAGTTGGACTGTTGTTTTATATAAATCAATATGAAAACAACTGTCAAAAGAATTGCCACTTTAAGAAGTGATGTTCGAGGTTTTAGAAATATTGGAAATCTTTTAAGTTCAATTATTTTACATTCCTCTAACCAGCCGAAACCGAATTATACAATGCTGTTAGATATTACAACGAACAACTTGATGGCTTGGGTAATGAATTTGCAGATGAAGTTAAAACTTCACTTAAACGTATCATTAATTTTCCTTATTTATGAAAAAAAATGTCTGTCAGAACTCGAAA
>JBBQKF010000232.1:0-1769 GCA_038326615.1 Saccharofermentanales bacterium
TATTTACTAATCCACTCAAGAAATATTTCTATATCTTCTGGCGTGTTAAAAAAGCCAACACTTGCTCGTATAGCTCCAGTTTCTAGCGTTCCGATTACTTTATGGGCCTGAGGAGAACAATGAAGTCCGGCACGAACCATGATTTGTTCTTGCTCGTCAAGCCAGTATGCGACTTCATAGGGGTTTGTATTTTCAATATTAAATGTTACAAGCCCAAGTCTTTCATTTGGGTTTTCAGGTCCATACACATTTATATTTTCTATATTAACCAAACCTTCCAGCAATTGCTTTGTCAGCATTATCTCATGATTTCTTATATTCTCTATGCCAATTCCTTCTAAAAACTCAGTTGCCGCAAGCATTCCAACAATCCCTGACATATTCATAGTTCCAGTTTCATAACGGTCTGGGACGCTTTCTGGCTGATAAACGGAGGTTGAAATTGTTCCTGTACCACCTTCTTTAAGTGTACGAAGTTCAAATCCATCACGTATAAAAAACCCGCCTGTCCCCATCGGGCCAAGCAGTCCTTTGTGACCAGTAAATGCGAGAAAATCTATTCCCAAATCTTCGATTGAAATGGGGTAAACACCTGCTGTCTGTGCAGCGTCTGCAAGAACAGGTATGTGTTTTTCATGGGCAAGCTCAGTAATTTTCTTAAGGGGTAAAATATTCCCTATTACATTAGATCCATGAATTGTCGTAACAAGCTTAACATCATTGGTTAACTTCTCTTCAATTTCTTCGAGATCAATATCCCCTTGTGGAGTGCAACTAAATGTTTTAATATTCACCCCACGTTCTTTTTGTAAAATATGAAGAGGGCGCCACATTGCATTGTGCTCAATTGACGATGTCAACACCGTATCACCTTTGTTAAGGAAGCCCTTTAAAATTACATTGAGTGATTCCGTTACATTATTTGTTATTACGATATTGCCTGCTTTTTTTGCGCCAAGAAGTTTTGATATTCCTTTCCTTGCTCTGTAAATCAACTCTTGAGAATCTCTTGCTCTTGCATAATTACCTCTGCCAGCACTTGCACCATTTGTCCGCATGAATTGATCCATTGCCTTATACACTTTCTCAGGTTTAGGAAAAGAAGTTGCACTGTTATCAAGATAAATTCCCACTGGTAA
Organism: Saccharofermentanales bacterium; assembly: GCA_038326615.1. Taxonomy (GTDB): domain Bacteria; phylum Bacillota; class Clostridia; order Saccharofermentanales; family UBA5734; genus JBBQKF01. The sequence goes on from JBBQKF010000232.1 coordinate 1,140, forward strand.
ATCACCTCCCGCGAAAAACAAATATTTTATTATTAACTGAGTACAAATAAATCCTACCACAAAACAAAGTAATAGTGTATATCAAAATTTATAAATGCTGAATAATTTGAAAAAAGCGACCATTACATTTTGTTGTAAAAAGTCACTCTTATTATAATATACATTTTTTAGTTTGGCTTAGCTTAGATAATTTCGCTAAGTTTGGTTTGGTTTAGTATCGGTCATTGCATATTAGTATTTTGCTTTACAACTTCAGTCTTTAATTTTACAACTTTTTTATTTGATTATTTTGTGTTTATTTCATTTTGGGAGCTTCTGGTGCTTTAGGTAAAGTGCCATCTACATTAGGTTTTGGTACTTCTGGTGCCACTGCCGTCTTCTCTTCTTTAGATATTAATTTTTCAGCTCTATTTAGAGTTTTATTAATTTCAGACAAATCTACCGGAGAAGTATTTTGATCTGTTGTAGGAATAGTATTTTGCAAATTCACACCAAGCTTTTCAATTGTTATGAATTTAAGTAATGTATCCATTATGTTTGAGTTTCCATTAGACGAATCTCCCTGTCCACCCATATTCACAACAGTTTTAGGAACAATATCGACACTCGCTGATTTGATTGCATCAGATA
>JBBQKF010000233.1:0-1747 GCA_038326615.1 Saccharofermentanales bacterium
TGTGTCCGTTAAGAGTGTAAAGGAAACCTGATTACTGTTTACATGGCATCCGGGATAAAGTTGACAGGAAGGCAATACAGGGTTTTGTATGGAACAAGAGAAGTCGCTATTGTTCTGTTAAATTTAATGGATTAACAACAAGCAGCAATGCGATGATTGACTATTATGAAATAAAATCACAGCCAATTACCAGAGGGCAATTGGTATATCCGTAAAGTGTTCACACTTTTGTGATTAAACAAGAAGAGCCCCCGAAAAAACGGGGCAGGCAGTGTGAAGCGAGAGTTTCAAGCACGGTTCTCCCGTAAAAACGGGACAGGCTGTGAGAACGTGAGGGTGAAATTCCCTCGCGTGACTCGATTGTAGGGCATATTAACCGCCACTTGAAACGGTATCGGTTTTCGACAAAGTTTTCAGTTGACAAATCTGGTTACTTAATTCAGTTTCGGAGTTTGACGGTAAGGAGCTGTTTGAAAAAATGTTAAAGGTTCGCTGATTAGTAATTGAAAAAATTGGGTGCAAGAATTTAGTAATTGACACGAAATTCGTTGGTAGACAGCGAATTTTAATAGACAGAAAAACAAAAAGAAACCATTTTTAATAATAAAATCTCTGATTCATGAAAAAAATCTTATTCTATCTAATTTTGGTAATAATACCATTATGTAGTTTTTCACAAGCAACGGAACTTTCCAAAGACGAATGTAATACTAAGATTAGAGCTATCTGGGAAAATTCCAGCAAGAAAGAAGCTAAACAAAAAGTCTCCCAACTTTGTCTTGCGAATCCAAATAATTCAGCATCCTTATTGAATCTATATTTCCTACGATCGGGTATTGACAAAATTGAGTTAAAAAATGCCATAGATAAATTAAGTACAGAAAATCAGTCAGATGCTTATGCGAAGAGCTTAAAATATTACATTGAAAATGATCAAATTAAGATAGGTGATAAATTTACCGATTTTAAAGCAACAACATCGACAGGTGAGACTTTCATCCTTTCGGAAGTTTTAAAGAGAAAGGATGTTCTACTTATTTTTGATGGGTTAAGCTGTGTTAGCGAGTCTGTTATCCAAGAATTGATGAACATAGATAATAAAATTGACAAAAAGAAAGTTGAGATTATCAGTTTTATATTCGCAAAAAATGCTGACGAATTAATGAATGAACTAAAAAGTTATAAAATACCATGGTTAGGTGTATCTGATTTCGAACAAGATCATAGCAAAACTAAAATCAATTATAATGTACAAGGACGCCCTACTTATATTTATATCGATTCTACTGGGAAAGTATTAGTTAATGAGCCAGGAGCACTGAGTAAAAAAGCAATGAAATTACTTAAAAAACACATTTAAAGAGAATCAAATACGCCCTATAACAGCAAAATACCCGGCAAGTCGGGTAGCCAGCTTCGTTGGACAGGTAATTAGTATTCGAAGTGCAAATCATCGTAGGAAGTTCATCGGGTAAAATCCCACCCTGCGAGCAGTTGTGGAATGCGTTAAATTAATTCCCGTAAAATAAAATGCACTGCCATAAATCGCAATTTGAAAAAACTTAATAAAGTACATCAGACATTAACTTTGGCATGCAACAAAATATGCATTAACTTTCGGCTCTGAAATATTACAATGAGTAAAGAAAATCAAATAGAAGAAGCCCTAATCAGGCAACTCACTGAGTTGAAGTACAACTATCGTCCTGATATTGTTGATAGAAAAACGCTTGAACAGAACTTCAGA
>JBBQKF010000234.1:0-1679 GCA_038326615.1 Saccharofermentanales bacterium
CAGTGGAATGGTGGCTCTATCACATAATATTATTCACTTGAATCATTTAACGAACCATTCTTTCAGCAAACAGAAAACGGCAACTGCATTCGTGGCATACGGTCTGTGTAGTGTGATTTACTCCGTTAAATGGGCATAAAAAATACCCCTACGTTCAATTTAGCAAGGGTATTAGTGGTTTGGTGGTTGATAAATCAGAAATATTACTCACTTTTATTATTGTTTATTTTATTCTTATGTTTCGGCATATCTCCATATAGTTTAGGAAATACTTCTTCCCATCTTCTAGCATCCATAAATCCCGATGCTAAAAATTCACAAAAGTGATAATCTCCATCTACTTGTGGTGCAATTTTGTAAATCTCTGTTTCAAAGGTGTGATGGTTAACATCAATTCCTTTTTCAATTTTACTTCTGTATTCATCCATCATATTTAATAATGCTGTGTTTTGTGACTGGGTAATATTATATTCAAATAATAATCTATCCATCTCAGTATTATCAAATAATAATCTTTGCTTAAACTCTAACATTTCAATCCTATTTTCTAATTCTTCCATATTCATAATATCAGTCATAGTTATTTGCTCCTAATAATTTCTACTTGTATAAGGCTCCTACCCTAAGCATCATACTAACCAATTGTTTTAACCACCATTTTTATATTACTACTTTTTTGAAGTTTATCATAGCAAAGAATAAATTTCTGTTCCTTTTTAAAATTTCTCACCATAGTGGGTGTGGAACACTCCTAATCCTTGAAGATACAGATCAAATATTCTTCTAACAACAGTAGCTTCTTCAGGGACAGTGATTAACTTATCTTCTTCATTTTTCGTGTATCCCATAAACTTGTTATGATTTAGTATCAACAGGCTTATTGGATCTACTTCTTTATTTTTACCTTTCATACAGTAGCCATAAGCCTTTAACCTCACAGTCTATCGTATTTGCCACAACATTTTTTATATTTTATGTTGGATTGGCATGGACACGGATCATTACGGCCAACCCGTTGGTTAAATATCTGTTCAATTTCATACATCCTTCTGAGTATAGTAGTCGATAATGAATATGCGTTCCCTGGGGCTTCTGCTGCAATTTGATCGTGCTGATTATATAGTGTAATAAATTCATCCGCTAATGGAGATGAGGTTAATGATCGTGATTTAAAAACATCTTAAACTACTACATATATACGCATTATCTCTATTATTTCTCTTTTAGTGGATTTTTGTCGTCAAACTGACGTCATAAGAGTCTCCTCCGTACTATAATGAACCCATGAATTAAGACACAATTTTTAAAATCTAAGTGAATCTGCTATAATAATGGCAAGAGATATTGCCAGAAAGTAAGAGGTTCAAATAGATATGAAAAGAAGACAATTTACACCAGAATTCAAAACTAAAATTGTATTGGAGCTCCTCCGGGAAGAAAAAACTCTTAGTGAAATTGCATCCGATTATGACATCAGTCCAAACCAGCTCAGAAACTGGAAAACTGAATTTCTTGAAAATGCAGTTAAAGCCTTTTCACAAGGCCGGGATGCCAGGGAAAACAAAGCCAACGAAAAAGAAATGGAACAAGATCGCAATGACTTGTTAGCCAAAGTCGGTCAACTTACTATTGAAGTTGACTGGCTGAAAAAAAAATCTGCTGAAATTCTTGGACCTGAT
>JBBQKF010000235.1:0-1621 GCA_038326615.1 Saccharofermentanales bacterium
CACCGAATCTATTTAGCAATTTGAAACCAGAGAAAGATTTCGAACAGCTTTTAATCGATTTTGCGTAAGTAACTGTCTGATTTAGTTTGTTTTGAATTTTTGCAAAATGCGATTTAACTAATTGTTCGGACAGCTATGATATTTCTTCTAGTTTTAGTAAATTTATCATCACCAATTATGCTTTGTTATTTTCAATCATTGATTGAAGAATCGTGTTAAAGCTGTTTTGCATTTCAAGTTAGGTTTTATCCGAAATAAGTTCTTTGATGATATAACAATTGCATGTTTAGGCTCACTCCTAGAACTAAGAAACAAGAAAATGGCTTAATTCTCAATTAGGACTCTTGTTATTATTAAACGTTGAAATTTTCAAATGCTCGCGACATGCTATCTTGCTCTGTTTTTGACAAACCTATCTTTGCTGCAACAACTCTCCATTGTGATACCGCACTAATAACCTTCTGAATTATCGCTTCGGAATCTAATTGTTTTAGCCTGAAATATGGAGCAACTCCTTTTGCAACAACTAAACTTAATGAATTGTCTATTTCTGATATGTTCAACTTTAGCCCAGTGCCATCCGGATTTGGATTAATGTCGTAAGCTGGAGAAAGTATCCAACCGGTTGGAGTCAGAATAAATCCGTGATTTCTTAAATGGTCATCGGTGTTGCTCATACATATCGAAAAAAACAATGCGTCTGAAAAGCTCTGCTAAATCGTTTTCAACATTAGCTCCTCTACGAATAATAAATTCAACTAGCTCTAGGTAGCTCACTCCGTCATGAAAATCCACTCCATCGGTATAACCAAGAAGCGTTATGGTTGAAGCAAAATGATTTCTTTCTCTATTGGGTGTGCGGTCAAAACGTTTTGTCAGAAAAGTATGTTGTTTACTATTGAAAGTTTGTGCCATTGCTTCAGCAACAATAACGCCAGCCATAGCATTCCTTTTCAATTAAAAATGGACTTTAAATGTACTCTTCATAATTTCATTTTTTAATCGTTACAAAACTAGTTATTCAATTGAAAATGAAATAATTGTATCTGCGTCAATAACAGCTGAAAGTGTGCCAAAAGAAGACTTTCTGTGACCTATTTTTGAAATTAAAAATAGGTCACGAATTAGTCCCGGAAAAGTGTCTATTTATGACTAAATAGTGTCTTAGATTACAACTTATATGTAAGGTGTGTAGATAAAAAAATCCCTACAAAACGTTGTTTTGTAGGGATTTTGCTTTCTGGTGTAGCTTTTTGGCTTAACCTTGAGCGGTACGGACGGGACTGACCAATAGCAGAACAATGAAATGTCATTTTAATTATTTAATAGGTATATACTGCTGATATGCAAATATATAAATTTTATTTGAACAAATATACTTTTAATTTATTTGCAATTATTTCTATATCTTTGCATTATTACGGGACAAATATACTATATTTGTCCCGTAATAATTTAATATGATTATCCGCAAAGTATACAGTTTTGATTTTTAACTTTTCTATAAGTAATATGTTTAAACTTTGATTCGTACAGTGTGCTAACGGCAAGCAATCTTTCAAAAGGATCAAGTGGAATCTTGATACGATTGAATTGGTAACAAAATTCATTTAAATATCCT
>JBBQKF010000236.1:0-1612 GCA_038326615.1 Saccharofermentanales bacterium
CCCATAAGGTCAAACTATTTATTTCTCTGAGTGTTCTGAGATATTCTCCGAAAGTTGTGAAACTTTTCATCACTTTCATTTGGTCAATTTGAGTATAAAAATAAGTAATATTGTCTTTTGATCAAAAGTAGTCAACAAGATTTGATTCACATTGTTATGCGGTGGAGAAATTTCAGCTTTTTTTGGTGTAAAGGGGTTGGCTTCAATCTATCAACAAATATAATTATTATTTTCCCCTTAGTACATGACAATTTTTCAACAACCTGACAATAAGCTAAATATGTTAATAACTCGATGATAACTTTTCAGTGAAAAGTCGTATATAATACTGGCATTCAGTACCTTAGATGAAAAAGTTGCACCCAATTCATCAAGACACATGAACACCAGTATCGAAAACAAAAATAGCATTTTACTCGGAATCTTGTTGCAAATTTTCAAGGATAAAATGAATTTAGCCAGAATTAAGTTCTTTGGATTATTCATAATGGCTCTTTGCAAAGTTCAAACAGTATGTTTCGAAAAACTTGCTGTTAGTTTTGATTGTGAGGCTAAAATTGAATCCTCTTTAAGACGTATTCAACGCTTTATGGCAGAATATACATTGGATACAGCTTTGATTGCCAAGATAGTATTCGCACTTTTGCCACATAAGCCACCCTATCGTTTAGCCTTAGACAGAACAAACTGGAAATTTGGGTCGGCAAATATTAATATTTTAGTGTTAGCAGTTGTTTATAAGGGAGTTGCATTTCCATTGATGTTTACAATGATGCCAAAATTCGGCAACTCCTCAACTAACGAAAGAATAGAACTCATGCAGCGATATATTAATTTATTTGGGGCTAGTACCATCGACTGTTTATTGGCTGACCGCGAGTTTGTTGGTGAAAAATGGATTGGCTTTCTTAACTCAAATTGTATCAGATATCATATCAGGATTAGAGAGAACTTTTGGGTTATTATTCCAAGAAACAAACACAGAGTAAAGGCATCGTGGTTGTTCAATGATCTAAGAATAAATGAACGTAGATTTTTTTCTGGAATTGTCAATATCAATGGGCAATTATGTTATCTGTCGGGTTCAAAAGTAATGAGCAAAGAAGGCAAACCTGAATTGCAAATTATCGTTTCTTTCAATAAGCCAGAGCAAGCGCAATCGTTCTACAAGGAGCGTTGGCAGATTGAATCTGCCTTCAAGGCAATGAAATCCAGTGGTTTTGATATCGAGGCCACCCACCTTATTGATTTGGATCGGATTGCAAAACTCGTATCACTAATACTGGTAGCATTTGTTTGGGTATATAGAATTGGAATACATCTTGATGAAATACGCCCAATCGTAATAAAAAAACATGGACGAAGAGCAAAAAGCTTTTTTAAACATGGATTGAACAACCTAGCCAAAGCGCTGCATTCAAGTAATACGGAGGAATTCAAGCTCCTTTGCAAATTTTTGTCATGTACTTAGAGTTTTTTGAGTAATAAAAAACGCTGTTATTCTGAGACAACCAACAAAGGTGCGCCTTTGCAACCTAAGTGAAAAATGACAAAAAGTGCTGTCATGCAGAGTAGCGCATCCGACATGCATTCTTTTTTCTGAAGCTTGCGC
>JBBQKF010000237.1:0-1568 GCA_038326615.1 Saccharofermentanales bacterium
TGTTTGTTCAAAAACCATATCGTGAGGCCCAAAGCTACCAAGGAATTAAATCCCACCCACAACCAATAGCCGGGTTGTGGAACTTTTGCTAAATGTAATATTGGAAAGAAAGGCACTACTGTATTGCTCATTGCATGCAGAAGCACTGGAATAATCAATTTTTTACCACTCGCATTATACAGAAATGCCAGTATTAGTGAGAAGACTATCGTATAAAGGAAAAAAGCTAAGAATGGATAATTAGCATGACCATCACCTGGCATAAACCAAAGGGGCAAATGCCATAATCCCCAAACCATTCCCAATACTATACTTCCACCAATTACCCCAAAACGTTCCTGTAGAGGCTCCTGAGCATACCCCCTCCAGCCAAATTCTTCCTGGCCTCCTCCAACAATCAACATTGCTAGAAAATATGGAACAATTAGAATTATTTTTGGTATTGGTAAATTTTCTGGCAAGAATGTACCCGGCAAATTATCAATGCCTGTAAAATTCGTCATATAATGTGCTGCTGCAGTTATTATTAAGGGAAGTAGAAATGCTAAAATTAAATACCTCGTCTTAACCCGCAAATCAAATATCTGCATAATATATTTTTTTACCTCTGTCCATCCATGTTTACGAGCAATCACCGTTACTGCTGCAAGCAATGGTGCAAATGCCCCAAGCAAAACCGCCGGGGTCCTCAATAAATCTAGTATATCTGAATCCTTGATTACTCCAAAACCATTCAATACAAAAGGAAGCCAAAGCGTCCAAGAATATATAAATGTCAATAAGAAAAAACCACAAACATTTCTTCCATCATGTTGAATATCTTTTTTTAACATATTTAAAACCTCCATTATCCCGTCGATTATTTGCATTTCAAAGCATTTTCAATTGCCTTTAAAATTACTTTACTACTAAAGGTAGCACCGGCAATAGCATCCACATCCAATGATCCAGTTTTTACAACCTCGCCAAGAATTGTTTCAGCGGCTGCACCTTTTCCGTTATCATGCTTGATAAGGTCAATTTTGGAAATTTGATGTTCTTTTATTGTCACTGCAACCTCAACGCTTACCGGGAACAATTCAAAATTCCCTTCATATTTTCCATCTGAAATTTTGTATAAATCAATATCTTCTATTTTCATCTGCGTCAGATTACTTAGATTTTGGTCGATACGTGCATTAATTTTATACAACCCAATTCCGGCACAAATGATAACAACTACAACAATTAATATAAAAATTCTTTTTCTCATAGCAACTCACTCTAACTCTTTTGCAGTATTTTTCAACAATAAGATTAAGCACATTATCGCAAATAGATTAAGAATAGGAAAAACTAGAATCTCTACTAAACTCATTTCAACACCCATTAAGATCATATTTATAATCATAGCTGAGATACACGTTAACATTGTAACTCCCTTAATAATTATTACAGATGATAATAAATAACCAAAGGGTTTTCTTTTGATTATAAGTATGCCCGACAGGAAAGCCGCTGGCACAATTATGCCAAGATCCATGCCTTGAATAACAAGTGTTGTATAGTTCTCCAGTCCCGACGGAATT